>CAISOD010000127.1 GCA_903887045.1 uncultured Gammaproteobacteria bacterium
CACTTTCACTTCGGTTTCGGCTTCGGGCGGAATCACTACCTGCAAGGTGCGGGTTTCCGGAGCCTTGGTTTCATTCTGGAATACGGCGGGATTCGGCAGTGGCGTTGGGTCGCCGGCGTCGGGGATCGCCACTTCGCGCAATTGTTCATTGCCGCCGATGATGTCGGTGACTGCGATGGTTTTGGTTGGCGCTGCTGCCAATTGGTTGAGCCCCAGCGCATTGCCAACACCAGTGACATCAATGCCGTATTCGGCCGGCAATACGAACAGCACCAGAATCAGCGCAGCAGCACCGGCGGCGAGCGCCATGCTGGACCACAGGCGGCGCGGAGTGGTGGCGGGACTTTGATCGGGTAGACTTTGGTTGCTCATGGGATTCTCGTCGCGGAAACAGCGGGGAAATCAGGCGCCGGTTACAAGGCCGGCGAGTTGGTAGCCGAACAGGACAAAGCCGGCGGTCATGATGGTCATGTTGGTAGCAAAGGCACGATTCATGAAGGAAGGACTCTGCCGCCACCAGGTGAACAGCAGCAGGATCAAGGCCAGCGCGGTGAATTGGCCCAGTTCTACGCCTATGTTGAAGCCGATGATGTTGGGTACCAGGCCATCCTGCGACAGCGCCAGGTCCTGCAACTTGGTTGACAGCCCGAAGCCATGCACCAGGCCGAACAGGAACACCGCCCAGCGGGTATCAAGACTGAAACCGAGCAGGCGGAAACCGCCGACGTTCTCGAACGCCTTGTAGACCACCGACAAACCAATCACCGCATCCACCGCATACGGATTCACCCGAATGCCGCCGAGTACACCAATCAACAGAGTAAGACTGTGGCCGACGGCGAACAGGCTGACGTACAGCGCTACATCTTTGAGGCGATACAGGAAGAAGATGACACCGGCCAGGAACAGCAAATGGTCATAACCGGTGACCATGTGCTTGGCGCCAAGATAGAGATAGGGAATGAACTGCAGGCCGGTGACGCTTTCGAGATAGTTGGCGTCGCCTTCAGCAACGCCGTGGGCCAACACCACGCCAGGTAACAACAGACCCGGCAGCAAGGTGCCAATGCAAGTGCCCAGCACTCGCAGGGCTGAAGTGGAGAGAATTCGCTGGATAGAGTAGAAAAATAGCATGACGGCCGCAGCAGCAAACAACAGGCAGTGAGTATGGTTTCTGGCAAAACTGCGGTCAATCACACAGTTGATGTTTGTGCAGCAGCCGGGCAAGCACACAGCTGTAGCGCAACAGCGCGATGGCAGCGGCGCCGGCAAAGGCGGCAGCCAGTATTCGACCAGTACTTCGAAGGTCCCCCCTCACCGACATGAAGGAAACTCTAGATGCCGGTAGAGCTTCATTCAATGAAGAGGGCGCCGAAGCGCCCGCTTGTCTGATCTTGCGGTACTGCTGAAGCGGCCGCTTACAAATCCGTATTGGAAATGACGACTTCAACACGGCGGTTCTGCTGACGACCGGTGTTGCTGTCGTTGCTGGACACCGGCTTGTTCTCACCCTGGCCCGAGGTCGTCATGCGTGAGCTGCCAACTCCCTGGTTGACCAGGTACGACTGCACGCTGGCAGCGCGCCGTTGTGACAGGCTGATGTTGGATTCGTCGGTGCCGACATTGTCGGTATAGCCTTCGATACGAACACTGCGGGTGTCGTAACGTTTGAGGAACACAGCCAGTTTGTCGAGATCGGCGGCAGGGCCTCCCAGCAGGTTGGCCTGGCCTTGCGCAACGCCAGTGGCTATGCGTGCGGCATTGGCGTCACTACGGGCGCGGTCAGCTTCCCGAGTGCGTGATTCCAGCCTTGCAGCTTCACTCAAGGCACTGAGTTCTTCGCGCCGGTCTTAATGCAAGCGGCTTCGTGCCCAGGCAGCAGCGATATCGACTTTCTGGCCAGCGATCAGCATCAGATGCTCGATAAGCACAGGATCCTTCTTGCGGCTGCAGTGCAGGCAACTGCAATGTACGTGACTGCAGTGTTTGCAGCGGGGCAATAGTGCGAGAGAAAATTTTCATTGGCGGCTACCTGAGTTGCGGAGAAGTTCCTGCTTGAGGGTGTCGAGGCCTTGTTGCATTTTGTCATTGACGGACTTGGCTTTGATGACCTCGGCGCGGGCGGAAGCCAGTTCGGCGCTGACGCGGGATTCGTCGGCAAGCTGGGCGGCGAGCTCGGCTGTCCTCGGGGAAACGCATAGATGCAACATGGCATCTTCATTGCGGCGCCTGCCACCGCGGTTGGGAACAGCTGCAGGCAACCAGTATTGGCTCAGCGCGGTACCGGCTGCCGAACAGCAGCAGTGCACTGCCGATCACAATGGCTCCTATGCCTGCCCACAACGGCACTGCGACATGTTCGGTTTCCTGCACTGACAGACTGAGCGGGCCGACAACTGCCTCGTGGGTTTCTGACGGATAGTTGAAACCGCCGTAGACCACACCAAGCGTGCCTACAACGATCAGTACAATTGCGAAAATTTTTGACAATGCCATTTTGAAACTCCTTATTGGAGCCGACCTCTTGATAACAATGGTGGAATAAACAGGACCATTACTTTGCGCCAGTTGCAGGTGAGGGTCTGTTCGATAGCGAACGATCTATCTTTGGAACTTGTTGGCCGATTTGTTGATGAAGTGCCGCAACAACAGTGGTGCCACTTCCCTGATGAGAATGAAGGTCAGCGTGTTATGGCTGGTCAGCAACCGCATCAACATGCTGCGCGGGAAAAAGCCGCTGCTGTTGTCACCGGAAATTTCCTGCCCTGTCAGCAGTTGAACGCGGAAGACATCGCTGGCAAATGCCTGTCGTTGCGCCTGCAATTGCAGTCGTATCAGGGTGCGCTGGTGCTGCAGATCATCAGACATTGTCATCCCCGAGCGTGTTGCGGATGAGAGTGATGTCGGTGCCAAGCTCGGCAAGACTGTCGGCAAACGCCTGGCTACCAAGTGCCGCCAGCTTGTGGAAGCGGTACCAGGCAATCAGCATGCCGCTGCAATAAAACAGCGTGAGCGTGATCTGCACCGGAATGCGGTACTGAGTGTCCCAGCACAAAACCATCACCAGCGTGCCCAGCGACAGCAGACTGCAGAGCATGAACACAGTGCCGGCCAGCAGGCTGAGCAGCATCCTGAACAGCCGGCTTTTTTCCTCTGACCAGTCCAGCCGGAACAATTCGCCGTGCAGCGCGCCTTGTGCGAACAAGGCACCAGCGGCTGCACGCAGCAGCTGGCCCATATCAGACGGATTCATCGCCTTGCAAACAGCAAGCCCAACAGCAGGCCAACGGCAGCGCCGGCGCCGATTGCCTTCCATGGTTCTTCATGCACTTCGTGGTTGGCAGTAGCGGCAACTTTACCGGCACCTTCCGCGATCTCGCTGCCCAGGTGGACTGCAGACTCTTTTGCCGACTCCACGCGCCGGCGGATTTTCTCCCGCGCCTGCGACAGTTCTTCACCGCTGAGATGGGTGGTCTCTTTCAGCAGTGATTCGAGATCGGCCAGGAAATTGTGGAATTCGTTGGATAGTGCGTCGGCTTTGTATGATTTTGACATGGTGGCTTCCTGTAGGGAGTTGGGAGGAAGCGTGAGACTGCCTGCTGTCGGCAGTGGCGTCTGTGCGATAACAGACACGGGAATGAATGCAGCAAAAAATGCCGACAATGTTGGATGGCGAACAGAGCTGCAATTGCGCAATCGGTAAGGTGGCGACGTTGAATCCGGTAACGCCTGAGCGTGAAAAGGGATTCTGCAAAAATACCGTTTTTTACGAGCCCTGGAGAATGCGCATGAAAACCAACCGATTTGTTTCCTTGTTGTTGTTGTCGCTTGCTGTCCTGCTTGCAGAGGGTTGTGCTTCCACCGACACCACCTCGAGCGCCGGCGAAATGATAGACGATACCGTCATCACCGCCAGAGTAAAAACCGCAATTTTCAATGATGCCGAACTGAGTGCTGCCGAGATCAATGTCGAAACCTTCAAGGGTGTCGTACAGCTGAGCGGCTTCGTCAGTGAGCGCTCCGATATAGCCAGAGCCGCCGACGTTACCCGCGATATCGCCGGCGTCACTTCCGTCAAGAACGACATCGTGACCAAGTAGTAAATCAATACCCGCAAGTTCATTTGGAGAAATGCATGAAATCAACTTTCAACCGATCGGCTGCCAATCGTGGCAGCCTCAGTCTGGCTGCACTGGCTTTGTTGGCCAGTCCGCTCGCCAGCGCCCAGGACCCATACTGGTATGGCGGCGCCAACATCGGCAGAACCGAAACCGGCATGGATGACGCCCAGGCAGTTTCCCGACTGCTGACCGCCGGTTGTACCACCGCGTCAATTATTGCCACAAGCCGAATTCGAGCGGCTGCGTTCCGCGCTTGAGTTGGTGCCTTAGCCACTGGGAAAAATGGTGTACGAGCCGGGTTGGCAACGAAGGTGTTGTTGGCATTGCACTCTTAATGGGAGGCGAAACCACGTCCAGTTCGGCGGCGTGCAATCGTCATCATTCGGTTGAACAACGCCTGTGCCGCTGGTTGTTGCTGACGCTTGATCGCTGCACTTCCAATGAACTGGTGATGACGCAGGAGCTGATCGCCAGCATGCTCGGTGTGCAACGCGCTGGATTGGAATCCATGAGCTGCGAATGTTACGCCGTCGTCAAAAAGGAAATGGTGAATCCAGTGCTTGGCAAGGCCGCTACCTACAAGGAAACGCAGGCGCACTGCAGAAGGCCATCCTCAACAGCACCAATTTTTCCAGCATTGCCACCGACGAGCACGGCGTCATCCAGATTTTCAATATCTGTGCCGAGCGCAGGCTGGGCTACGGTGCCAACGAGGTCCTCAACCTTGTATCGCTGGTGGACATTGTCGATCCGGACGAGATGAGCGCTCGTGCCAATGCACTCAGTGCGGAATCGAAAACATTGGTCAGACCGTCGACCAGACCACCGACCAGACCACCGATAACGGCGCCTATACCAGTACCGGTTCTGGTTCTGGTTCCCGCACGGTTACGTTGATTACCGGCGGCGCAGCAGCGGCGGGTGCGGCGGCAGTGCCGGCAGCAGGCGGCTGCGAGCAGGCAGCCATGCTGATCAGTATCAGCGCCAGCAGCAGCGAGGATTTGTGGTTAATGAGGTTGGATCGTTGCATTGCGGATTCTCCGTGCCACACCCCAAGGCCTCATTGCGGCTGTCGTTGCGACAGGAGTGTGAGACCCGATCATAGTCGGTTGCCGGCGCCATCCTCGATGCACAACTTGATGAAGTGATCGGCAAAATGCCGCTGCAGCTGGCCCTCACGCACGGCAATGCGGGTGAGATTGGCCGGGAACAGGTGGGTGCAGTCGAGCAGGCGCAGCGTAGTGTCGCGTTCGGCATTGAATGCCATGGATGCCACGATGCCGATACCCAACCCGAGTTCGACATACGACTTGATGACGTCGGCATCGAGCGCCGACAACACGATCTCCGGCGCCAGCCCCGCTGCCTGGAAGGTTTTCTCCAATGCCGCGCGGCCGGTGAAACCATCGTGATAGGTAATGATCGGATAGGCAGCGATGGCGTTCAGCGTCAGCTGCTTGCCGCTCTTGTGCAGTTTCGCTGCCTGTTTCTCCAGTGCATGCCCCGCCGGCACGATCACGGCGTGGTGCCAGCTGTGGAATGGAAACGTAATCAGACCTTCCGCGCTGCCGAGCGTTTCAGTTGCAATGCCGATGTCAGCTTCGCCCTGCAGCAACAATTGGGCGATTTCCTGTGGGCTGCCTTGATGCAGATGCAGTTTCACCTTCGGATACTGCTGGCGGAACTTCGCAACGATGGCGGGCAGCACATAACGCGCCTGCGTATGCGTGGTGGCCACCGTGAGTTGGCCCTGGTCCTGCTGGCTGTATTGTTCCGCCAGGTTCTTGATGTTCTGCGCATCGAGCAGCATGCGATCAACAATTTTTGCCAGCTCACGCCCCGGTGCTGTCATTCCCAGCAGCCGCTTGCCCTTGCGTTCGAACAGTTCGATGCCGAGCTCGTCTTCCAGGTCCTTGATGTGTTTCGACACGCCCGACTGTGAGGTGTACAGCCTGGTGGCCACCTCGGTGAGATTGAAATTGCAACGCACCGTTTCACGGATGATGCGCAGTTGCTGGAAGTTCATTGGCGGTCCTCGGCGTGCCTGCAGCAGAAATGCTTGCTGATAGTGCACAAAAACGCGTAGTGCACATAAGCGGTGCACATCAATTGGGCGGCGCCGCCATGCTAGTGGTGGCAGCGCTGCCGGCAAACGAATAAAAACAGCTTAGCTTTGCAGCAAAGCTGCAAAGCTTCGATCACGGATGCATCAATGGCTGCGCAACACCTGCGCCAGCTGTTGCCACAGTGGCAGCCGCCAGTCGCTGCGGCGAAACACCAGGCCAATCTCGCGCGTTGGCGGGATTTCGAACGGCAGGTAGCGGATGCCTTCCTGCGCGCTGTTCACCGCCATTGCCGGCATCAAAGTGACGCCAAGTCCGCTGATCACCATCTGCCGCAGGGTTTCGAGGCTGCTGGCGCGGAACGTGGTGTTCTCGCCGGCACCGGCCAGCTGGCATACCGACAGCGCCTGTTCGCGCAAACAGTGGCCTTCCTCCAGCAGCATCAGATTCTGTCCCTGCAGTTCATCAAGCGTGATCTGCTTGCGGCGTGCCAACTGATGATTCGTTGGTACCGCCAGCAGGAATTCCTCTTTGCATACCGGGATTACATCGAGCTGTTCCTTGTTGATCGGCATCGCCAGCAGTGCGGCGTCGATTTCGCCGCCCTGCAGTTGCTGCAGCAGAATCTGAGTCTTGTCTTCAATCAGGAACACCCGCAGTTCCGGCAGTTTCTTCTTCACCTTCGGCAATACCAGCGGCAGGAAATACGGAGCCAGCGTGGGGAAGGCACCGAGACGGATGTCGCCGGCGAGTGGATTGAACTGGCTGCGCGCCAATTGTTTGAGGCCTTCGGCTTCCTGCAGCATGCGCCGCGCCCGCAGGGCCATTTCCTGGCCCACTGGCGTCAGCCACACATGGCGGTTGTCGCGCTCAACCAGTTCGACCCCAAGATAGCCTTCGAGTTTTTTCAGCTGGGCACTGAGTGTGGGCTGGGTGACATGACAGGCTTCGGCCGCCTTGCCGAAGTGCCTGTAGTCCGCTACCGCAATGAAATACTCCCAGTCACGCAGATTCATGCAAACTCCATAGATGATGTCTATTGAGGCAGGATTATGCTGCATTATGGGGCATTTATTCACCTTGCAGCTCGGTCGTGTCTTGGGCAATGATTGGGCATCCTTTTCACTGACAGGTAGCTGTATGGAATTCCTGCGAATCAAATCGCTCGACGACATTCTCGCCAACGCCGAGAAGAAACCGCTCAAACGCCAACTCGATGCTTTTCACCTGATCATGCTTGGCATCGGTGCCGTAATCGGTACCGGTATCTTCGTTCTCACCTCAGTAGCGGCCGACAAGGCCGGCCCGGGCATGCTCTACTCGTTCATCATCTCCGGCATCGTCTGCATGCTGACAGCGCTGATCTATGCCGAGATCGCCTCGATGGTGCCGGTATCGGGTTCCGCCTACACCTATTCCTATGCAGTGCTCGGCGAAATCGTGGCGTGGATGGTCGGCTGGGCATTGATTCTCGAATACGCGGTAGCGGCTGGTGCGGTGTCGGTAGGGTGGTCCGGCTACATGAACGGCATCCTGCGCGACAGCGGTTTCGGGTTGCCGCTGGCGCTCACGGCCGGGCCTGCTGACACCATTACGCTCGCCGATGGCACTACTGCCAGCGGGGGCTTCAATCTGCTGGCCTTCCTGGTGGCCTTGCTGGTGACCTGGTTGCTGGTGATCGGCACCTCAAAAAGCGCCAAGTTCACCGGCGTGCTGGTGATTATCAAAATCGTGGCACTCACGGCCTTCATTCTGCTGGCATTCCCTGCCGTGCAAAGTGCCAACTTCGAACCGATGATGCCTAATGGCTGGGGCACACCGCTGTCGGGTGTAGGTGTATTCGGTGCCGCGGCATCGATCTTCTTTGCCTATGTCGGGTTCGATGCCGTGTCGACCGCAGCCGAAGAAACCAAGGACCCGCAGCGCAACATTCCCATCGGGCTGATCGGCTCGTTGCTCATCTGTACCGTTTTCTACCTGCTGGTGGCCTATGCCGCCGTCGGTGCGATGGGCGCGCAGCCGGGCGGTGCACTGTCACAGTCACGCGAACCACTGGCGTTCATCCTGCGTGAGCTTGGCTATCCCGCAATCGGCAACGCGGTGGCACTCGCTGCCGTCCTGGCATTGCCGTCAGTGGTGCTGATGATGATCTATGGCCAGACCCGCATCCTGTTCAACATGGCGCGCGATGGACTGGTGCCGCCGGTACTGGCCAAGGTGCATCCAACCTTCCACACGCCACACGTTGTCACCATCATCACCGGTGTGGCGGTGGCTTTGTTCGCAGCGATTTTCCCGGTGGGAATGCTGGCCGATATTTCCAACTCCGGCACCTTGTTCGCGTTCCTGATCGTGGCGGTGGGTGTGATGGTGTTGCGCAAGGTCAATCCGCTGCGCGAGCGCCACTTCAAAACGCCGCTCATCTGGCTGGTAGGGCCGCTGGCCGTAGGTGGTTGTTTGCTGCTGTTCGTCAGCCTGGGTCTGTATACGATCAAGCTGTTCTTTGCATGGGCTGCCATCGGTCTGGTCGTGTACTTCGCCTACAGTCGCCGCAACAGTCACCTCGGTCAGCGCATCCAGGGCGATATCAACGCGAATTGAGTTGGACCGCTTCCTGCAGTAACGCACCGCCGGCAGTGCCGGCGGTGTCTATCCACAGGCAAGGCAGTGCCAGCGCTGCCAGCCACTCTGGTCCGGCGCTGCCTTTCAGCATGGCGATCGTCGACGCACTGCCGGCAACAACACACAGTTCTGCGGTAACGCTCACGGCCGCCAGTCCTTGCGTTGGCCAGCCGGTAAAGGGATTGAGGATGTGGCTGTAACGCACGCCATCAAGCGTCAGGCAGCGTTGATAGTCGCCGCTGCTGGCGAGGGCGCCACTGGTTAATTCAATCGAACCCAAGGCCTGCTCCGGTGCTGCCGGATTACTGATGCCGATGCGCCACGGCGAACCGTCTGCCTGTGGGCCGGTTACGCGGATGTCGCCGCCGAGATTGATCAACGCGTGTTGTATGCCGTGTTGCAGACACAGGGTGGCGGCGCGATCGGCAGCGTATTCCTTGACGACACCACCGAGGTCGAGCTCCATGCCGGCGAGTCGAAACCGCAAGTGCGGGCGTTGCCACTGCAGCTTGTGCCAGCCGGTCAGCTGCAACAATGCATCCAGCTGTTGCTGTGCCGGCAGTATGCCGGCTTTGAAATCCCATGCCCGCCGCAGGATGCCGGACGTAATGTCGAACAAGCCGTCGCTCTCGGCATGGCAGGTAGCAGCGTAGTCGAGCAAGTGCGCAGTTTCAGCGTCCACCGTCACGCTGCCACCCTGTGCTGCCACGGCATTGATTGCACTGAGCTTACTGGTGTCGCGATAGCGCGAGTATTTCGCTTCCAGCCGTTCAATGTCGGCAATGACTGCCGCTGCTGCGCTGCGCGCCTGCGCAGCAGTATCCGCAAACAGCCGCAGTTCGCACACGGTTCCCATGGCTTTGAAGCTGGTGTCGTAGCGGTGCACGGTGAGCTGTCAGTGCGGGCGGTCGAGGATATCGCGCAGCATGCGGTCGAGCCGCTCCCGCATCCGCTTGCGTTCGGTGATCGCATGGAAATACACCGCAAGCCCTTCCGGCGATGGATAGGCATCAAGCTCTATCCAGTTTTGCATCAGGTTGGAGTAATACTCGTAGTGAAACGGCTCGTTGTGGAGTATCGCCTGCAGAAAGCCTGCATGGATTGGGGTATCGAGCAGATACGGAAACAGATCCCACAATACCCGGCCCACACCCTGCACGCGTTCTTTTCCCATCAAGCGGTCGGCCGCCTGGTCGATGTAAACAAGGCGCCATTGCCTGTCGAGCAGGTAGAACGCATCCGACATGTTTTCCAGCGTATTCAGCAGGCGTTGGCTCAACAGGCGGTTGGCGAACTCATCTTCCTTCTTCTGTGTGATGTCCTGCAGCGCACCGATCATGACTTTTTCGCGGTATGCCGGTTCAACGCAGAGGATTACGTCGTCCAGCATGATGCGGACATCGGCATCGTATTCGGGGATGTCGTAGACAGCGGGCCTGAGGTAGGCGGACTTCGGCTCGATATAACTGACTGCCCACCCACCCACCTTCGCGAGCTTTTGCGTGATATCAAGCAGAGTGTCATTGAGCACGACAGTTGTTCCCGCAGCCTGGATTCTGGTCCTTTCGCTCCGGGGAGGCAGCACCAGTGAGGAGCCGCGACTCTATCTGGCGTTGCGTATGAAGTACAGGCTGGGCAAATCAACCATTCGGGCTGGATATCACAATGCCATGTGCCAACTGGCGAAAAATGAATGCTGTTGCAGATGGCCGCCATTGCCGCGGGTTGCGAGCGGTACCAGCCATTCAACTGCCAACATCTGCGAACCCACCATCACACTGGCGCCGAGGCCGGCTGCTGTGGTGCGGGCAGAGCCGGCAGCGGTGTAATGCTGTTGTGCATGCAAGGCTCGCACCGTTGCAGTCAGCAGTGAGGTCAGAGGTCGTGCCAGCCATGTCGAGAATT
The DNA here is from genome assembly GCA_903887045.1 of uncultured Gammaproteobacteria bacterium. Taxonomy (GTDB): domain Bacteria; phylum Pseudomonadota; class Gammaproteobacteria; order Pseudomonadales; family Pseudohongiellaceae; genus CAILUG01. The sequence goes on from CAISOD010000127.1 coordinate 10,712, forward strand.
CCACGCTGTTGGCAGGATCGAAGTCGGCCGGGTGCTGCGACTCGATATTCACACTGCCATTGAGCCGCACGCCCCACTGGCCAAGTATGTTTTGCGAACGGTACTGCAGCGCAGGCATTGCATCCGCACTGCCGGTACCGGAGGCAGGCAGTCCGACGCCAGCGCTGAACTGCCACTCGCCGTTGGCAGTGGGGCGATGCCACTGTGCGGCCATCAGGGTGTCGACGAAACTGCTTTGCCGGCTGGCGCCGGCGACAGCACCAAGATGTGCATGTGCGGTGGAGCCGGTTTCCAGTGTCATGAATTGCGGCATCAGCAACAGGGTCCAGCGATCAGACGGGTGCCAGGAAAAATCCAGCATGTGCATGGCCATGCCTTGCTGATTATGCAGGCGATAACCGGTCGCCACTGTGCCGGCCGCTGCTGCATCGTGCGCCAGCATCATGCCGGCCGGGATCGCAGCGTGCGAGCCGTGCATGGCATGCGTGTGCGTTTGTCGCTGCCGCCGCGCCACGGTTTGCAGATCAAGCGTTACCGCAAGGTTCGCCGCCAAATAGTTGAAATCGGCATAAGGACTGTCGCCGCCCCCGTTGAACTGCAGCGAGCTGGCACGCCTGTAGTGATCAATACCGGCGCTAAGCATGAGGCCGTTGCCGAAGCGGCGCTGCAGCGAAACACCGGCGCTGATGACACCAAAACCTGCAAGGCGCGGATCGCTCGAATACTGTGATGGCAGTAGCGCGGGTGAGAAGTTGGCGAACTGCGGCAGCAGATCGATCAGTGCCGGATCCAACTCCCTGCCGGCAGTATCTAGATAGCGGCCGTCAGTGGTGCGCAGGTAGCGCTGCGATGTGTCGTTGGCATTGAGCCAGATTTCATTGCCGTTGCCATCGCGCGCTATGCCGCGATAGCGCTGCAGGCTGACCAGATGCGATTGGTGGAACCACGCGGCACTCTGACTGTACCAACGCACGCGTGGCGCCAGCAGCCAGTTACCCAGTGGTTGCAGCCACTGCAGTTCGATCGCCTGGCTTTCCAGTTGCCAATCGTCGCGGCTGTAGTCGTAGTTCACATGCAGTGCTGCATTGAACGGCGCAAGGTGCTGCACATAGCGCACGCTGGCGGCCTGCACCCGCCGCGAGTCGGGCCGCTGTTCCAGCAACGCTCGCAAGTCACCGCGCACAGTGGCGTTGCCGGCAACAGGCAGTGCAGCCGGATCGACAAACACCACGCTCATCGCACGATAGGGGTTCTCCAGATAGCCGCGCGATTCGCGCAGGCTGAAACCGATATCGAGCAGCGCGCCGCGATTGAGCACCTGGGTCAGCGCGAGGTCGACACTGCGTTCATTGCTGGTGGCTTCCAGTACTACAGCGCCGCCATTGCGATTCAGCCGGGATTGCCATGCGGTGGTGGTGACATAGGGCAGCCAGGCGCCGGCGATGTCGGCATTGATGCGGCTGTGGGTGTAGCCGGCACCGATTGCCACGGTAGTGTGCTGGTCGTTGAAGTCGAACTCACTGCGCAGATTCGCATGTTGTGAGCGGTAGTCGGGTTCGTGTGACAGGCTGATCGCTGCCTGCAGCCGTCGGGTGCCAGTGGATTGCGCCACCGCCAGATCGAGTTGCTTGCGTATTTCGGGTGAGGCCGATGACATCACGGTTTCGCTGGCAGTGGAGGCCTGCAAATTGCCGTCTGCGTTGCTTTGCAGCGGCACCAAGGCAGTGTTCAGCAACAGCGTGCCGTTGATCAGCGGTGATGCGCCGGAAATCACGCTGCCGCCATTGGCATTGACGCGTCGTGGACGGTTGCCGCCGAAGCCCACCGGAGCGATGGTGACAGGCGTGGCACCGGACCATGAATCCTGCGCCAGGCTGAAATCGAGCTGAAGGTTTTCGGTGAGGGCGCGACTGCCGCGCAGATCGAGCGTCCACGCCTGCAATGGCGTCAGGCCGGTGGCGATGGACGTGTGGCGATTGCCTTCTTCGAAACGGCTCGACTGCACGCTGAGGCTGTTTACGGGTTGTGCAGAAGCCTGCAGGCCGGGCAGCAACAATGCCGCTGCCGTCAGTGCCTGCAGCGCGCCTGGTTTTGCACAGCGTTCAATAGCAGCCACAGCCACCACCGGCTGCGGAACCAGCCGCACTGCCGGCTTCGCGGCTTTGCCGCACATGCAGGTTGCGGGCGCCATCCAGCACCAAGGGCTCGGTTGCCATCGCCGGTTGCGCCAGGATGTCACGTTGCCACGGTTCCACGTGCTGGCAACCACCTAGCAGGACCAGCGTCAGCAACATAGCCAGCGGTTTCACTTGAATTGGTCTGCCAGGATTTCGGTTCCGGTGTGGCCGGAATCATGGCCTTTCTTGAGATCGTGCTCGGCCGTCAGGCAATGCCATTCGATATCGATGTCGCGCGGGCCGGCAGCGGTTTTGTTGATCATCACTGTGTAAACGCCGGCGCCGCCCTCCAGCTGCAAGGGAAAGGTGTAATCTGCATCGCCGGGGGTAGTGTCGGTATAGGAGATGGCCTGTCTGCCTTTCAACAACTGGATGCTGACCAGCAGACCAGCCACCGGCGGCGAATTGTCGCGCAGGCGCACCTGCAGGGCGGCGGGCGGGCCATTGCCGTCATCGAAGCAGGTCACGCGGGCGAGTGCGGTGAAGGTGGCGCTGATCCCGCGAGGATCCATCGTAACGCGTGCGGTATGGGCCGACGCCAGTGGCATGAAGGAGAAGAGGGCCAGCATCAGCAGAGATGCCGGTGCTTTTCCTGTCATTTGGGCCATATCTGGACTCCGTTGTACTTGATGGGCATGTCACGCTCCAGTTGAGTCGGCGAGATCCTCACTTCAACTGCAGTTCCGGTACTGCCGCACGAGGACGGCAGCGGATTGGTCGTGAGGTTGCGGCTGATGGTGAGCCGCGCCGAGTTGTTGGTGGTAACGTTATCGTAAACTGTTTTCAGTGTGTTGGACGTCCAGAACTCGGCAACACCCGGTTCGTGCAAGCGTGCGGCTGTGGTGATTTCGCAGACGTCGACGATGCTCACCTGGAAACGCACGCTGGTGGCACATGACAGCGGGTTGATGCTGGTCGCATTCACGCGGAACGGCACGTAGGCCACCATGTGGTTTGGCATGCCTTCGCCGCCGCCGGCCCACAGCCCGACCACGTTGCCGAGCGCGTCGTTTTTCTCGTCGACATGAGTGAACACTGCGCGGTTGACCAGCGGCTGGATATTGGGTCCCCAGGCGGTGATGAAGTCGGTCAGCTTGCCGGTGTAGGCCTGATTGTCGACGAGCAGGGTGGAATCTTTGCCATCCGGAAATACCACCGAAGTGCCAATGACACTGGTGCCATTGCCGCAGGCATGGCCTATCTGCACGTTGTTCACCACGCGCACGCCTTCGGTCACGTTGACGGTTTCGAGGGTGGTGTGGGCAAGGGCGCTGGTGGCACAGGCGATGGCGCCCAGCAGTACGAGTGATTTTTGGATGGTTTGCATGAAAGATCCCGCAGCCAGATTAAGGAGGAAAGCAAGCATCACGGCTGCGATCAGGGCGGGCAATGTGACAAATGGTCGCAGCTACTGTCGCACCGGTTTCTTCTGAAGCATGCGCTGCAAGGTCCGCCGATGCATGCCGAGTGCGCGAGCGGTGGCGGAAATATTGCCCTCGTGCTGTTGCAGCACTTGCTGCACATGCTCCCAGGCCAGGCGTTTGACCGACAGCGTTGGAGCTTCTTCAGCGACTGCCAAAGACTGTGGGAGGTGCAGGGTTTCACCCAGTCCGAGCTTGGCAAGAATCGCGTCGGCGTCGAGCGGCTTGCAGGCGTAGTCGAATGCACCGGCCTTGATCGCGGTTACTGCAGTAGCGACCGAGGCATAGCCGGTCAGCATGAGAATGCGCAGCGCCGGGTTGATGGCCAGCAGAGGTGCAATGCAGTCGAGGCCTGATTCCTGCGCGATTTTGAGATCGACGATGGCATGTGAGGGTGGGGTTTGCTGCGCCAAATCCAGCGCATCATTGCTGTTGCAGGCAGCCAGCACGCGATAACCGCGTCGCTGCAGTGCGCGTTGCATCACCTCAACGAACACGGCGTCATCGTCGAGCACCAGCAGGGTCAGCGGCTCAACCATTGCTCTGGTCCAGCGGCAGTTCGATCACGGTCAAGGTGCCACGCGGTTGTTGCGGATACAGGCTGACGCTGCCGCCGAGGCGGTTCAAGGTAGCCTGGCTCAGTACCAGACCCACCCCCATGCCGCCGGGCTTGCTGCTCTGAATCGTGGTGCCGAGTTGCTCCAACAGTTCACGCGCAATACCGGGACCGTCGTCGCGCACCCGCATGGTCCACTGGGCCTGGTTCCACTCCACCTGGATGCTGATGCCGGCAGGGCTGGCGTCGCCGGCGTTGTTGAGCAGATTGATCAAGGCCTGCTCCAGCGTGGGCTCTGCGCGCAGCCAGGGGCTGGCGCCGGCAGCAATCTGCACACTGCAAGCCACCTCCGGCCGCAGCAACTGCCACTGCTGCAACAGATCGCCCACAAATTCCGCTATCGGCACACGGCGTACCTGCTGCTGCTTGAAATCGGCTTTCTGTACCAGCGTTTGCAGCGTGTTGCGGCAGTGGTTGAGCTGGCCTTGCAGCGTGTGGATGTCGGCTGCCAGAGCGGCATTGTCCTTGTGCTCCTGTTGCAGTTCTCCCAGCAGCACCGCCATGGTGCCCAGTGGAGTGCCCAGCGCATGCGCGGTGCCGGCCGCCTGCGTCGCCACTGCCAGGATCTGTTCATTGCGCAGTGTTTCTTCGCGGTATTGCCGCAGCCTGTCCTCACGCCGGCGCAACTCGGTTGAGAGTTTGACGACAAAATAGATCACCAGCGCCGCGCTGATCGCAAAGTTGAACCACATGCCCACACTGTGCAGGTTCGGCAGCGCTGCCGTGGCCGCTGCACCCAAATGGGCAGCGTGCTCATCCACCGGCATCAGTGCCGGCAAGGGTTGGTAAAAGAACAACAGCAGCGAATAGCTGCCGAGTGCAATGGCCCCCAGCAAGGTGGCCAGCAAGGCCGGCAAGGCCGCCGCCGCTATCGTCACCGGCACCAACAGGTAGGACACAAAAGGATTGTTGGCACCGCCGGTGAAATACAGCAACAGGCAGAGTCCGATCACATCCAGCAACAAATGAATGAAGAACTCGCGCTGGTCCGGCGAGCTGGCGCGCCGCAGTCGCAACAGCAGCACGCCGTTGAGACCGGCCAGCAGCATCAACAAGCCCAATATCAACGCATAGTCGAGTTCCAACGCCAGCCAATAGCGCGCGTACACCAACGCGCCGATCTGCAACACGAAGACGATGCTGCGGATCACCAGCAGGCGGTAAAGGTTCTGGTGCAGTGGGCTTTGGGCAGGGAGGCGGGTCACGCTAGGCTGGAGAGTTGGTGCTCAAGCCGAAGATGTTAGTCCCGCACCGTAGCGCTGTCATGCGGCAAAACGCCGCATGGCGTCACATGTGCCCGGAGTCACTTGGGGTTTGGTGGGTGCCAATCGCTTGCGCTCCCTGATGCATTGTTCGTTCGCTTCCGCTCCTCACACTGCATCAGCTCGCCGCGATCGGCTTTTGACACTGGTGGAGGTGACTCCTGGTTTCTGCCGAAGCGGCTTTAATCGATCATCATGTCCCGCCCGACAGGAATGGTAACGGCTGCCCGAAGCCAGGCGTGGTGAGCTCCTGCCGCGTGAGGAGCGGAGCGAGCGAAGGCGGCAGGAGGGAACGCAAGCGCCTGGCCAGCTCCGAACCCGATACAAGATGTCAGAGCTGGCCAAGCAACAGGGAAGCGCCCTCACTGATAGTTGAACTGCACCTGGATACGCAGCGCGTCGGCTTCGAACTTCTGGTAGTCGGGCCGGCCGGCACGGTTGCCGGTCACGAGGTTGTTGCGCTTCATGCGGTGGTAGACAGCTGCCAGTTCGACTTCGCGGGCGATCTGCCATTCAACACCGAGTTCGATGTCGTTGACTTCGTTGGCTGGTGCGTTGGTTTCGGCCTTGTTGGCGCCGTCGAAATACTGCCACTTGATGAAGGGCAACATAGTGCCGATTGAGGTCTTCGCCATGTACATCGCCTGCAGGTAACCGCCGTCGAGATCATCTTCCAAGATGGCGTTGGTGGCGAGATCGAGGGTGGGCGTGGTGCCCCAGTTCCATTCGCCCTGCAGGCCGAGCGGCTGCGGATACAGCATGAAACTGACGCCAACGCGCTCGTCGTCGAAACCGAACTCCTTGTTGGCGGCGATGGTAGGGGTGCGGCTGATATTGGCGGCATTGCGGTAGGCGCCAAGCGTTGGAGCGTATTCGCCGGTATAGCCCTGGATGCCGGCTTCGAAGTATTGGCCGCTTTCGGTTTTCCACGGATAGCTCAGGCGGGCTACCACGTGCTGGTTGTCGTTGCGGTCACCACGGTTGGCGCCCTGGCCGTTGTACAAGCCGAAGCCGAACATGCCGTAGTTGCCGCTGTGCTTGAGGCCGGCGCTGTTGATTTCATTGAACAGCGTCTGCACGTCGCGCGGTGTGTAGTAGTAGAAGGCGCCAAGGTCGCGTTCATCGCGCACGGCGCTGTTGAGAGCGTCTACACGGTCGAGAGCCAGGCGGTTGGAGCTGCTCTGCAGGTTTTCAAAGCCGTAGGGCACTTTCGATTGGCCGATGCGGATCCGGTGCACGCGGTCTTCAGTCAGGTACAGGTCGCCGTAGGCATCGCGCATCTGGAATACGTTGCCGGTGGTGCCGGCGGAGCTGGCAAGGTCAGGTTGAATGTAGAACGACAGTCGCTTGCCGATGTCGCCCTGCAACACCACGCGCGCGCGGCGGATCAGGTAGTTTTTGTCGGCATCGCCGAGGGAGTCCTGGTCGCCCACCGAGCGGTCGGACCAGAGGTTGATGCCCTCGTCGCCACTGAGCATTTCGGTATAGCGATTCTGCAGGTAGCCGCGGATCTGGATGTTCTGGGCCCAGGCGCTCTTGCTCTGGCTGGCCGTGATCGCTGCGATCTTCACATCCTGTTCTTCCACCTTGGTCTGCAGGGCGCTGAGGTTAAGTACCGGCAGCTCTGAGTTGGTGGCCGGTGCTGCTGCGGCAGTCTGCTCGGCTACCGGGCGGAAGGCGCCCATGCTGACGCGGTTCGGACCCGGTTCCGCGTACAGCTGCTTGGTCTGGGTATCCAGATACAGCTGCAAATCGCCTTCGGCAGCTTGGACGAATGAACCCAACAGCATGCCAATGGTGAGGGCGAGAACGGAGCGGGGAGAACTGGAAATTTGCATGGACCGGCTTCCTGTGTGTAAAGGGATTTGAATCCCCGGATTAAGGATTGGTCGGTGCTTTACCGTACATTTACTGAAAACTACCGATAAAACAGCACAACCTTTGCACGGCGGGCAATGTAAAGACTCTTTATAAAGTCTCGATGAATAGCAAAACAGGATTTGCTGCTTTTTCGGTTAAGAAAAAGTTAAGGGCAGCTGAAAGGCTGCCCTTACTTGGTGCAAAAGTGCGGGTAAATCGGCGAGAAGTCGTGGGGGGAGTCGGGGGAGAAGCCGGGAGGAAGTCAGGCGAGAAGTCGCTGCAAAAGCCAGCTGGCCGATCAGTAATCCCACTGCATGTGGTCATTGATCAGGTTCAGGTATTTGGCCACCGGCTCCTGCCGGTTGCCGAGTACCACCAGCGTGCCGCCTTCAATCGGGGTGATGGTGCCGCTGAACCTGTCGTCGGCGAAGGTGGTTGCGTGGTCGGCAACGTCGGCGGGAATCATCAGCACCGAAACCGGGCCGGTGTCGCCGGTGAGGATCAGATGCATTGATACTGCCTGCGCCAGCCAGCAGTCCTTGGCAAGGTGCACATCCAGTGCCTCGGTGGCAGGGCTGGCGTCCAGGTGGGCATGGATCGCTTTTTCCATGCGGGCATTCATGTCTTGCAGCGTGATGTGATCGCTGCTGGCAAAAAAGCGTTCTTCCGCATAGACGTGGGCCAGGATTTCGGCTTCCAGCTCCGCAGTGGGCATTGGCTGAAACCGATGGGCCATCAGCAGCAACAGGCCAAGGCAGGCAGCCACCGGCACGGTCCGCCGCCAGACCGAATCGTTGGACGCCATGGTGGCCTGCAGATCAGCGGCTTCCGCCAGCGCAGGCACCATCAGCAGCTTTTGCTGCAGGTCAGCCGGTGGTACCGGGGCTTTCATGATGTTGTTGAGCAGTTGGTCTAACTGCGTATCGTCAATCTTGTTCATTGCTACCGTCCAGAAGGGCACGCAACTTGTTGCGGGCACGAAACAACCGGGTCATTACCGTGTTGTTGTTCAATTCCAGCATTGCCCCGATTTCCTCCCCGCTAAAACCGCCAATTACCTGCAGTGCCAGTGGGATCCGGTATTCGGGCTCCAGCGACAAAATGGCCTTGTGCAGCAGATTGGCTTCCATCTGCTGGTCCGGCTCCAGATGGCCTGCGTCCGGCAGCGCCATTTCATGCTCATCAATGTCGTCCAGCTCGGGACGTTGTTTCTCATACAGTCGCGCGTTTTCCCGCCGGAGGATCGTGAACAACCAGGCCTTGGCCGAGTCCTGGCTCTTCAGACTGCTGAAGGCGCGCCATGCCCGCATGAAGGTTTCCTGCGTCAGATCTTCCGCCAAAGGCTTGTGGCGGGTGAGCCAGCAGGCATAACGGTAAATATCCTGATAGTAGTCCCGCACCAGAGCTTCATAGCGCTGGCGCCTTGCGGCGTTGCTCTCCAAGACCGTGTTGTCAGCGGTTTCTTGCGTGGCCATCAAGGAAAAGGTCAGGGGGTGATCGGACGTGGGTGGGTAAGTGGTTGGCTGACGGTTGCAATGAATTGCTGCACTACCAACGGCGCCGGCATTATTGCCCAGCAGTGAAACGGGCGGCAAGCGATGAACTCGCCGCTATAATGCGGCGGCAACACACATCAAGAACCATGGCCGGAACCCACAGACCGAAACCTGACACCGGGATCCGCGATTGCCGCCTTCAACAGGAGTGTCATCCTATCCGTTCTTTTCACAACAGCGTGGCCTTCCTCACCGGCGCTGCCGGCGGCATAGGTCTCGGAATGGCCCATGCGTTTGCCACGCAGGGCATCAAACTGGCACTGGCTGATGTTGATGCGGATCGGCTTGCCGATGTGCAACGGCAATTCAAGGCTGCCGGGCATGACGTGCTGGTGTTCGCGCTGGATGTCGGCAATCGCACTGCACTCAAACAGGCGGCGGCGCAGGTGGTTGAACATTTCGGTGCACTCAACATTGTGTGCGCCAATGCCGGCGTGGCCGGTTTCTTCGGGCCCTTGCAGGATGGCAGCGAGGCCGACTGGGATTGGGTGGTCGACGTCAACCTCAAAGGTGCGGTCAATACCGTGCAGGCCTGTTTGCCTTACCTGCTGGACCAGCCGGCCAAAGCCCACATTGTGCTCACCAGTTCTATCAGCGGTTTGCGGGTATACAGCCCCAGCCGCGGGCAAGGCATGTACAACACCACCAAATTCGCGCTGGTTGGCTACGGCGAAGCACTGCACGCCGATCTGCATTCGCTCGGTGTGGGGGTGTCGATCCTGTGCCCCGGCGTGGTCAACACCGACATATCGAATTCAGGCCGCAAGCGCCCGGCCCGCTACGGCGGCCCGTACGAAATCGGGCAGGACTTTGATCTTGCCAAAGCTGCCAGCACTGGCACCGACCCAGTCCAATTCGGCCATTGGGTGTTGAAGGCAATGCAGCGCGACCAGCTGTACGTGATCACCCATCCGCAAGACCGCGCCATGGTCGAAGCCCGCCATGCCCGCATACTGCAGGCATTCGATGACTGTGCGGAGCTGACGAAGTAGGCGCCGCGCGTCTACACTGGCGCCAGCGGCAACAGCAACAAGCGCAGGAGACACGCGATGCTGGGTTGGAACGATTACTTGCGAATATTCACCGGTTTGGTCGCCATCGTGGGACCACTGAGTACGGTGCCGTTGTTTCTCAATTTCACCGAGCACGTGCAGTCGCAACGCAAGCGCATTGCCCGCACCTCGGCGTTTGCGGTGGCCTGCATTCTTGCGATCAGTGTAGTGGCTGGAGCTCGCATCCTTGCCATCTTCAACATCAGCATCTCGGGCTTCCGCGTCGCAGGCGGTATCTTGCTGCTGACTATCGCCTTCGAAATGCTGGAGGCCAAAACCAGCCGCACGCGGCGTACACCGGAAGAAGATGAAGAAGCGATGCACTCCTCCGCGATCGGTGTAGTGCCGCTTGCGCTGCCACTCCTGGCAGGTCCCGGTGCCATCAGCACCATGATCCTGTTCGCCCAGCAATCGGACGGCATAGTCCACAAGCTCATACTGATTGCCATCGGCACGGTGGTGGCAGGCCTTGTGTGGTTGTGCTTCCACCTGGCGCCGCAGATCGGCCAGCGGCTGAGTCAGACGTCGATGAACATTTCATCGCGTGTGATGGGGCTCATCCTGGCAGCGATGGCGGTGGAGTTCATCATCGACGGCATCCGAACCTTGTTGCCCGGCCTGGCCTGATTTATTGCGCGCTGTCCGCTGCCGGCAACAAGGGTTCGTAGCGCTTGTCGGTCAGCATGTGCATGAACGCCAGCAGGGCATCAATGCTGCGCGCGTCGAGTGCGCGGCCAGCTTCGAGTTCTTCGTTGGAGATGTTGGCGGCTACTTCAGGTGTGCCCCAATCCTTGCCGGTCTCGGGATTGATCTGCGCCTTGGATCCTTTCGCCAGATACTTGTTGTAGAACTGCATCACGGTGCGCAAATCATTGAATACGCCGTTGTGCATGTACGGCGCCGTGATGGCGACATTGCGCAAGGTCGGCACGCGGAATTTGCCGTCCTGCGCCACATCGTCGACGGCGGGATGTTCGAGCAGACCGTGGTCGATGAAGTCGCTGCCCTTGCCGTTGATGGCGCGCAACGCGGCATTCACTGGTACGCCGATGTTGTGGTAGGTGTAATTGCTGAAGGTTTCTGCCTGCGCTTCCGGCAACTGCTGCAACTGGTGGCACTTGTTGCAGTTGGTGAACTGGTTGGAAAAGAACAGCGTGATGCCGAGCAGTTCCTGTTCAGTCGGTTTGTAATCGCCGCGCAGATAGCGGTCGTATTTTGAATCGTAAGGCGAGAAGAATTCAGTGCGTTCGAGTGCAGCGATGCTTTGCAGCATGGCGTCGTAGGCATGATCGGCATCGCTGAAGATGTCGGCACCGAACAGGCCTTTGAACGCATATTGATAATTGGCGTTCTCCTGCAGCCGGCTGAGTACGGTGGCCTTGTCGGGCATTGCCATTTCAATCGGATTCAGCGGCGGCCCACCGGCTTGTGCTTCCAGCGTGTAGGCGCGGCCATCCCAGAATAATCCGCCGACAAAATCATTCTCGGCATTGCGACCGAACGGTGGAATCGCCGCTGCATAACTGATCGTCGGCGCATTGCGATCACCGTAACTCTTCATGTCGCCACCCATTGATGCGGCAGCAGGACTGGCTTCAGACGAAGGCCCTCCTGAGCGGCCATAGTCGCCCCCGGCGACGACGGCCCTCCAATCGGTAAATGCGCGCGCCGGATCATGGCAAGTCGCACAGCTCTGGGTACGATCAAGCGACAGATTCACATCGAAGAACAGCGCGCGGCCGAGGTCTTCCAGTGCGGTTTGCCGCTGGGAGTCGTCGGCAGCGTAAACGCTGCTGGCGCTTGCGAGCAGCGCTGCCAGCACGAGTGAATGTTTCACGCAGCCACTCCACTGCACAGGTGGTTGTCCCACAGCAGGGCCAGTTGTTCGGCGCCGTCGAACTCGCTGATGCTACCGCTCTGCAAATCGAGCTCGGCCACCTTGCCCATGCCGGTGCTGTAGACAAAGCCTTTGTCGCTGGCGATGACGCCGCAGTTATCCCGCGCACGCAGTGCATGCACCAGGGTGCCGGTCTCGCTGTCCCACACGGTGAACTGGTTGCCGCGCGGGCAGGTTGCCGCGAAATGGCGGCCGTCAGCAGCGAACCGGATC
>CAISOD010000128.1 GCA_903887045.1 uncultured Gammaproteobacteria bacterium
GCTTGCTGCAAGCCGTTCACGGTGTCGGCGATGCCGGCAGCACCACAATCGGCGATGTGATTGCCGGCCAGTGTCATCGCGGTGAAACCGGCGCGTGGCAATGCTGCAATGTGCGCCGGATCAGCGCCGGGTGCCGGCACATCGCCAGCCAACTCATTCTGGCTGTGGGTATGTGGCACTTCGAGATGCCCGATTGCCACGTCGGCGCGCTGCAGTGCAGGCGCGATGCCGGCGAGCCAGTGATCTGGTTCTGGCACATCGAGAATAACGTCGCCGGTAAACACCAGCGTCAGCGCGTCCGGCGATTGCCTCGCCCTCGTCAAATAATGGATCATGCGGCAACCATCGCGGCGGGCCACTCGGCCTGCCCGGTCACTGGAAACGTTTTAATGCCGCGTAAAGCCGCCACTGCATCGGTACCGGAAACCACACTGGAGAAACCGGAAACGTCTGTCACTACCCACGATGTGATGGCGCTGCTGCGTGAAAAAATACGCATCGGTCGGCTGGTGCCGGGCCAACGCCTGGTTGAGGCTGACATCGTCAAGGAAACCGGTGCCAGTCGTGGCAAGGTGCGCGAGGCACTGCGGCGGTTGGAAACCGAAGGACTGGTCAGCATTGAGGAGTTCCGGGGAGCTTCGGTAAGGCAGCTAAGCATGGACGAGGTGCACCAGATCTACAAAGCCCGCATGGCGCTGGAAGGCATGGCGGCGGGGGAGTTTGCGCGGTCGGAAAACAGCAAGTTGAAGAAGCAACTGCAGAAACTGCAGACCGGCATGAACGGACTCGAAAAGACCGGCGACCATGGCCGTTTCGCCCTGCTCAACGACGCCTGGCACGCGTTGATCATCGAAGGCTCCGGCAATTACTACGCCACCCAGTTCTTGCGGCAATTGTCGGTGCCTGTCTATCGTCTGCTGTTCTCCACTTTCTACAATGCGCAGCGCATTGATCGCGCCAACGCGGATCATAAAGTCATCACCCGCGCCATTGTCGACGGCCGCGTTGACGACGCCGAGCGCGCGATGCGCAACCACATCCTTGATGGTTTCGCCGCGCTCATCGAGATCAACGCCAAACTGCATATCTGACAACACAGCCTGCTGCGTGCAGGCTTACCAGGTCTTGTTCAGGGTCAACGCAAACAAGCGGCCTATCGGGTTGGTGGCAGTGGCGTCATAACCACCGCTGCCGTTGCCGGAGGGAGCCAGGTTCACATACGGCGGCTGCTCATCGAACATGTTGCGTATCTCCGCTCCCAGCGTGAGGCCGCTCACCAGCGCCAGCGCACCACTGTCCGGCATGGTATAGGTCACACGCAGATCAACCGGCACATAGTCCGACACGGCCTGGCGCGGCGTGATGGCATCGTTGGTGTAACCGCCGACATAGGTAACGCCCAGCATGGTGTGCAGGTCCTGGTAGTCCCAGTTCAACGTGGCGCGTGCCTTGAACTTGAGCGGATTGAAGATGATGTCGAGTTTGTCGATCAGCGGCGCGGTAGAGGTGATCGCCAACTCGTAGCTGGTGAGGTAGGTACCGTTGAGGTTGAAGCCGAAACTACCCAGGTTGGAGGTCTCCAGTTGGTAGTCGAGTTGGAAGTCCAGGCCTTTGGTGCGGGAAGTGCCCAGGTTGTTGTTGCGGCCGTCGACGTACAAGGTGACGTTGGCGGGATTGCCGCCGGGAAACGCGCCACGGGCCAGCGTGATGCCTTCCGCCACCAACTGCACCACGCGTGATGCTGCTTCATTGCCGCGCAGGATAATGCCGGTGCCGGCAAACTCGCTCTCGCGCGAAAGTATGGAAAGGTTGGCCAGATAGGTTTCCACCTGGTTTTCGTATTCAACGTCGAATGCGGTAACACCCAGCATCAGGTTTGGTGTGACGTCCCAGTCGGCACCGAATGAAACCGTGGTGGCTTCTTCAGGGCCGATGTTGAGGTTGGGGCCCGACAGCGCAAAGCCTACCAGCGGAGTGCCACCCGCCGGATTCTGGTAACTCTGACCGAACAGCGCGTTGCTGTTGCCATAGATCTGCGTGATCAAGGGGGCGCGGAACGAGGTGCCGTAGCTGGCGCGTACTTTCAAGCTATCAGTCGGGTTCCACGAAGCGCCGAACTTGCTGTTGGTGGTGCTGCCGACATCGCTGTAATCGTCGTAACGCAGGGCAGCCGTGAAATCCAGCCGCTGGATGCCGTCACGTGCATTGTCGGCACCGACTACAGGGATCAGCAGCTCGGCGTAAGCCGAATCCACCTGCCGGTCAAAATAGCGCCAGGCCATCGGTGTGCCGGGATTGCCGCGGGCAGAGCCGAGTTCGACGTCCTGCTCCTGACGTTCGTAGCCGGCTGCCAGCCCGAGGTCTCCGCCGGGCAACTCGGCGAGACTGCCGTTCACGCGCATTTCGTAGCTGAGGAATTTGTTCTTGGTCGGCGCCAGGAAGATCTGGTTGGCCAGATTGTTGCGCACACTCTGTGAAGTGCGGCCCAGCCCGAAGGGATCGAGGGCGGTATTCGGATCGGCACTGGCGAGAGCTGCCGCGATGGCAGTGTTGTTGAGACCGGAGTAGGTATTGGATTCGTCGTGGTTGCGGCCATAGGTGACTACGCCATCGAACTGCCAATCACGCGGCAGACTGATGCGCACGCCGGGACTCACTTCCCAGTTGCGCGCAAAACCGGCGTTGAGATCGCGCGGCAGGTCCTTCATGAAGTTGTAATCGACCTGATAGGACGTACCGGCAAAACCGGGCGGCCGTACGAAGAAGGCGTTGGTCTGCGGTACTGTCAACGTGGCAGAGGCAAAAGCAGGCATGCGCTCGAAGCTGCGTTTGCTGAAGAAACCATCGGCCAGCAGCGTGATGCTGTCGTTGAGGTCATAGGAAGCGGTGCTGTTGAAGGAGTCGTATTCCTGGTTGGGAAACAGGTCCTGGCCCACGAGGTCGTCGCATTTGTTGCTGCTGCCGGCTACCAATGCGCCAGCGTTGGCGGCAGTGAGGCCGCCGTTCGGAATCGCATAGGTAGTGGTGCCTATGCGCAGTGTGCCAGGGTTGCAGCGGGTCACGCGGTAGTCCTTGCCGCCGCTGGCGCTTTGGTCGGAGCGGAAGAAATCACGCTCGTCGCCGCTGAGGTTGTCGCGTTCAACGTGCTCGAACGCCAGCATGAACTGGCCATTGCTGAAGTCACGGCCCGCGGCGACGCCCATCAGTTTTTCCGAGTAGTTGCCTTCATCGGCCATGCCGTAACGTGCCAGTACATCCACACCATCGAGATTACGGCGCGGGATCAGGTTGACGACACCGGCGATGGCGTCGGAACCGTAGATGGCGGAGCTGCCGTCGGCAATTACTTCAACACGCTCAACACCGAGTGTCGGCAGTACCGATGGATCCAGCGAGCGGCTGTTGTTGATGGCGCGATGGCCGTCGATCATGATCAGGGTGGCATAGGGACCGATGCCGCGCAGGTTGACGGTGTTGCCGTAGACGACGTTGCCGTTGCCACCGCCGGTGTTACGTGAGTTCTCGCTGACGCCAAGATCGAAGTTCTGCGGAATGTCCTTCAGCATGCGGTCGATGCTGACCTGGCCGGCGTCGGCCATTTTGGCCCTGTCCATCACCAGCACGGCGGTGCCCACCGGCTGGGCGCCACGCACGCGGGTACCGGTGACTGTGATTTCTTCGGCGGGTGCGGTTTGCGCGATTACTGCTGGCGCGGTGAAAGCAGCGAGAAGTCCGCTACCCAGCAAAGCGGCGCGCACGCCGGTGGCAATTGAATGGTTCATGGTTTTCCCCCTGGTGATTGGCCGACTGTGAGATGGTCGGCCTTATTGTTAACAATTTTGTTGACCAAATATGCTGGCTCGGCTTGCGTCAAGTCAAGCAGCCGTGTGGTTTGACCGGCTTCAGTCGCGCACAGGCAGCGTCAGGCGGGCGGATTCACCCCCGAGTTGCAGTGTCATGACTGGCGGCGGGTCCTGCCGTATGGCGGCCAGATTGCGTTGGCGCGGGTCAGCGCCGGTGATGGTGAGCCGCAGCCGGTGGCCGGCGGTTATCACGTGCGACACCGGCAGCATGGCAATATCGAGCTCGACCGGCTGGCCCGGTACCAGCGGCTGGTGGTCAGTGGCGCGGCCCGGATGCCATGGCAGGCCGAGGGTGTCATAGGGCGCGTTTGCAGTGGCGCGGTAGGACGCAGCAAGCCGCCCGTTGGCCAGTACTTCCACACTGTCATCTGCTGCTACTGCTTCCAGATAAACGAACACATTGATGTCGTTGCGATCAGCAGCCAGCGTGAGTTTTGTTTGGGGGTAACCTTCCAGGTGCAGGTCCTCGCTCAGCGGTGCGCTGGTAAAGGTGAGGCCGTGTTCATCCTGCGGTTCAACCCAGAAAGCGAAATATTCGCCGTCGCCAAGGTTGTAGTCGACGGTGAGTTGTTGCTCGACTGCGATGCCTGGTGTGGGCAGCAAGGTGCCGTTGTCAGCATCTGAACCGAGGTACCACTGTTGTGGCTGAGAGTTGGCGCCGGGCAGCATATCGCTGCGCAGCCATTGTTGATCTGCCGGTGCCTGCTCTACCCACAAGGTGGTGCGCGGTTCGGCATCAATGCCGTTGTCGATACCCTTGAGGTGATGATCGAAGAAGCGCTGGATCTCGCCGCCAAGATCGTAGCCGGGTGGGGGCACACAGTGGGAGCCGGGACCGATCAGCAATTTGCTGTCGAGATTGGCGGCAGCCAGGATGACCTGGCTGGTCGGCTCGTCCTTGAGATTGCTCCAGAAATAGCTTGGAATTCCCGACGATTTCAGCGCGTCGAGGTAACTGTACGGTCCCACCTCTTCCCAGAAGGCGTTGCCGGTCAGGGGCGACACA
>CAISOD010000129.1 GCA_903887045.1 uncultured Gammaproteobacteria bacterium
ATGAGAGTTATGAACACTGGCTGCAAGACAAGCGGGTTGCCTGGGGCATTCCCTTCAGCCTCGGTGATTCGCATCGCGGTTATGCCGTGCTTGCCACCGATCACAACTACTTTGAACACTTCAGTTACGGCAGCAAGCAGATGTTGTCATTCAGCGAAGGCAGTGCCTTTGCCGAGCCGCAGGATGCGGTGCTGGGTTACGCCGTGGCACGCGAACTCGGTTACGGCCTTGGTACCGAACTGGTGCTGGCCCACGGCACGGCTGAAGTCAGTTTCAGCAATCACGAGCAAAGCCCCTTTGTTGTCAGCGGCATACTTGGGCCCACCGGCACCCCGGTGGATCGCGCGGTGTACATCCAGCTGGACGCACATGCAGCGCTGCACGGGCATGTAGAAGAAGAGCATGACGAAGCAGCGCATGCAGATGAGGATCATGCAGGCGCAGGACACCCTGATGAAGAACATGCCGAAGAAGCGCACGCCGAGCCAGCACTGACAGCCTTCCTGCTCGGCCTCAATTCGCGTGCTGCCGTGTTCGGCTTGCAGCGCGAGATCAACGAATTTGCCGAAGAACCGCTGACTGCCATCCTGCCTGGCGTGGCACTGGCCGAACTCTGGCAATCACTCGATCAAGTGGAGTTGGTGTTGAGTTTGTTGTCGGCCCTGGTGGCGCTCGCCTCACTGTTGGGGTTGGCCACCATGCTGCTGGCGTCGATGCAGGCACGTCGGCGTGAAATGGCACTCTACCGCGCACTCGGCGCGCGTCCGTGGCAACTGCTGGTGCTGATTGAAATGGAGGCCCTGCTGCTGGTGCTGGCAGCTTGTGGGGCTGGTTATCTCATTGTCGTGGCAGCACTGGCTGCCGGGCAGGATGTACTGCTGGCGCAGTATGGCATCGCCATTGCTCTGTGGCCGCACTCACCGCTGATCGCTTACTACCTGTTGGCGATTATCACAGCTGCCATGTTGCTGGCACTGATTCCTGCTACCAGCGCGTGGCGGGCAGCGTTGGCCATCGAGTTGGGCCGCGGCCGCTGATTGGTAACACGGCCTTGCGCGCGCCCGGCAGGTTCGCAAACGAGTGGCTGGCGCTACCATAGCAACCTGCAATTGGCTTTCAGTTGCCTACCCCATCTGTCAGGAGAAGCCGTCGTTATGCGGATCATGTTTCTAATGTTGTTGTGCTGGGCGCTGCCGCTGCAGGCGCGCGAAGCCTTTGCCCTGGCAGGCGTCACTGTTGCTGCCGGTACCGAGGCTTCGTTCCTGGTGGACACCGCAGGCACCCAGGTGCCAATTACCGTGGTACATGGCGCCAACGAGGGCGTGGTGCTCACGTTGACTGCCGGTGTTCACGGTGATGAGTTCCCATCGATCTTTGCGCTGCACCGGCTGCGGCAGCAGCTCGACCCGGCGCAGGTCTCGGGCACGGTGATTCTGGTGCACCTCGCCAATCTTGCCGGCTTTCACGGGCGGCGCATTGCGCTCAACCCGCGCGACGACAAGAACCTCAACCGCGAATTTCCCGGCGATGCGGCCGGTAGCGCCACCGAGCAACTCGCGCATTTCTTCACCACGGAAATTGTTGCCGTCACCGACTACCTGATCGACCTGCATTCAGGCAGTGCCTACCAGACGCTGCTGCCACATGCCTATTCGCCGGTATTGCACGACGACGCCCTCGATGCGCGCACGCTGGCATTTGCACAGGCTGCCGGGCTTGAACACATCGTGCTTTATGACGAACGGCCCAACGATCCCGTCAATTCCATCTCCTACCCCAATACCGCGCAGACACGCGGCAAACCGGCGCTCACGCTGGAGATTGGCCACTTGGGCCAGCGCGACGAAGCGTCAATAGAAGGGGTGATCGAGGCGTGTCAGCGCGCGTTGCGCCACCTTGGCATTGTGTCGGGAGCGCCGCTGCCGCAGCGCAGCGCACGGCTTTACAGTCGTCTCGCTTATGCCGACAGCCCAGTTACCGGATTGTTCCATCCGGAGAGCCAGGTGGGCGCTCAGGTACAGGAAGGGCAGCGGCTCGGTCTGATCACCGACTACTTCGGTGAGCTGCTGGCCGAAATCCACGCGCCAGCGACTGGCACCTTGCTGATGCTGCTGGAAACGCCGGCGGTGTCGGCAGGGGAGACACCGGCAACGGTGGCGGTGCCGGCAACAAGCACAACCACAACCACAACCGATTGATCTTCATTGCTTCTGATGGGCAAGCGCTCGTCGCGGCACGCGACAGGCTGCCGCGAGTCGTGTCGATAAAGTGGGAAAAAGGAGGGACCCACCAGACATTCCGGAGAGGGGGATCGAGCATGGATCATCTGGGGGTCCCGTAAAGCGCTCAGGGTTTGCTGAATTTCAGGGTGAAGCGGTCGCTGTAACGATTGATCGACGGCCGCGTGGTATCGAACTCCAGGCTGTCATCGGGGCGATAGTGCAGGGGAGAGTAATCGACGAACCTGAAACCGGCCGCTTCCACTTCCTTGATCATCTGCACCGGGTCTACCCGGCGCCAGATTTCCGGGTTGGCCGGTTCGTTGTGCCGTTTGGTGTGATCTTCAATGGCATAGATGCCGCCGGACTTGAGTGACTTGAACACACCTTCGTGGATCACATGACGGGGTTTCCTGCGTGTAGTCGTGCAGGTTGCGTACCGTGATGAACATGTCGATGTCAGTCAGGCCGAGATCAAACTTCTCCATGTTGAACCAGGGGCTGCCGTTGCCGACACGGGTCATTACCAGCGCGGTATCGGCAATGGCGGTGACATTCTTGCCGGTGGCTTGTTTGATGCGATCAGCATTGTTGGAACCCGGCCCCACCAGCAGCAACTGGCCATTGCTGGCAAGACCGTTGGCGATGATGTCGCTGTAATAACCGCCACCGGGGAAAAACTCGACCACCTTCATGTCCGGCTGTAAGCCGAAAAAGTCGAGTGTCTGTGCCGGCTTGCGATAGGAATCTTCGGCGCGTTGTTCGGGTGTACGTTCCGGCCGCGTGACCCAGGCCTGCACGCTGCGTGCGGCTTCACTCTGTAGTTGCGGGCCTTGCTGTGCGAGAGCGCACAAGGGCAAACCGCAGAACAGAACGATTGCCAACGATGCGGGAAGTGATGACAGGGGTGTTCTCATGGATTGCCTCGGTGGTATGTCGACTGGCGACGTAATTCCGGTTGAAGAATCAGCATGCAGATATGTTATAGTATAACAATATATTTGCAAGCGGCCTTCCGATGACAACCTTTTTGCAAGCATCTGCAACGAATGCCCCTGCCAACGCATTCACCCCTTCACCTGCGACAGTGACAGGCGATCAGATCGCCGCTTTGACGGCGATCTATGTCGCTGGCGTCAACGCCGTAATAGTGCGCCGGCGCCTGCAATCTGCGGTCAGTGCTTATGCGGCACAGTTGTGCAGCCAGTACGAGAGCTGGCGTTTCGGTGAGGTGGTGTCGCTCACTGCCTTGCAGGCGCGGCTGCCGCAATTCCTGCCAGCGCTTGACGGCAAACAGGACTTCATTGCGGATATCTTGCTGGTGGCTGAGATAACCGCCTGTCTGTTCGACACCCAGCGGCTGGGAGTACGGCTCGAACTGCTCAACTCCACGCCGTGCCCGCGTTTCCATGTCGACAGGATTGCCGCCCGCGTGCTTGTCACTTATCACGGCAGCGGCACCGAGTGGTTGCATGAAGCCGATCTTGACCGCAGCGCGCTCGGGCATCGGCAACCACTGCCAGTGAACGCAGATGCGTGTCTTGATCCTTCACATATAAACCGGGCTGATACCGGTGATCTCGTGTTGTTCAAGGGAGAAGGCTGGGACGGTAACGAAGGCCGCGGCTGGGTGCATCGCTCGCCGCACAACACTGGTCGTCGCCTGCTGTTGACGCTGGACTTGCCGCCACAACCATGAGCCAAATGCAGTACACCACCAACCCTGACCGAAGCCCCCATGAGTCACGACAAGACAACTAACACTACTGATCTGAACCTCAATCGCCGCCACCTGCTGGGCGCAGCCGGACTTTTGCTGGGTGGTGTTGCTACCCGCCAGGCATTTGCACAGGCGCCGGCAACCGGCGCTGCGCTCGATGCCACCCATTTCCCCGGCTTTCGTGCCCAGTGGATTGAAACCAACGGTGTCGGCATCCATGCGCTGGTGGGAGGCGAGGGGCCACCGGTGCTGTTGTTGCACGGGGCACCACAGTCACATTTGTCGTGGGCACAGGTGGCAGTCACGCTGGCAAAAACCCACACCGTGGTACTGACTGACCTGCGCGGTTACGGCTGGAGCAGCAAACCTGATGGTGGCGAGAACCACATCAATTACTCCAAGCGTACGATGGCGCAGGACCAGGCAGAGGTGATGCGCATACTTGGTTACGAGCGCTTCCATCTGGTTGGCCACGACCGCGGCGGCCGGGTGGCGCGGCGTCTCACCATTGATCATCCTGATCGCGTGCAATCGCTCACCGTGCTCGACATCGTGCCCGCGCACTATCTTTACTCCCACGTCACCCGCGAGTTTGTCGACGCCTATTTCCACTGGTTCCTGTTCCTGCGGCCAGCGCCGTTTCCGGAAAACATCATTGCCACCACCGGCATGTTCATCGGCGGCGGCCCCGGCGATATCGGTGCGGCGTGGTCAGAGGTCTACAAGGACCCGGCCGCGATCCACGCCATGTGTGAGGACTACCGGGCTTCGGCCGGCATGGATCTGGAGATCGATGCCGCCGATCTTGCTGCCGGCAAGCGCATCGACTGCCCGCTGAACGTGCTGTGGGGCGACAACGCCGCGATGGGTCGCCAGTACGATGTATTGGGCATCTGGCAGCAGGAAGCCACCCGCGCCGAAGGCAAGGCAATGCCGGGCGGCCACTCGTTCCAGATCGACAGCCCGGCGGAGACGGCGGCGGAACTGCTGCGATTTTTCGCGGCGCAGGCTTGAAGTCGTTGTGCCGGCAATCGCTTGTTTCGGGATTGCCGGTGTAACTGCCACCCATAAGTCGTTGGAGTGGGTTTGATGTCTGATTTATCTTTCGGTTGACATAACTCCGTGCCTGACATTCCATGTACATCCGATATTGATTGCTTCCGAATCCTTGTTGTCTCCGGTTTTCCATGTTGTCAGTAACATCGCCACGTAACTTGCACGCCAAGCAGCACCTGCAAATCGCATTGATGCTGTTGCTGCTCTGCGTCGGCCAACTGCTGGTGGTATCGCACAGCCATGCGCGCGATCTGCTTCAGCATGAAGATTGCGTTGTTTGCCAGCATCAGGGTGCCGGTTTCGACAGCATTACGGCCACTGCACTGACCTTCGAGTTCGTACCTTTTCACCAGCTGGCTTTCTGCCACTGCGATTCCGCTCCAACCCCGCTGCCGGCCCGCCCGCGCGCCCGCTCCCCTCCGACTCACGCCTGATACGACCGCTATCGCTGCAAGTAGCCGCTTTGTTTAGGGCACTCAGCGCTAGTGCGTAGCGTTTTCCTGCGTACGCAATTCGCCATCGGCCCGTCTGCCTGTGGCTTGATTGCCTAAATTACTGGTTCGAGTCCGGCCGCTGCCGCCGGACACTTGAGTGGATAAGCTGTCATGCAACGTTCTTTTGTTTCGGTTCACCGTAATACCTGCCTTGTTATTGCCATCGCGCTGGCGACTGCCGGCCACAGCCAATTGCTGTTTGCCCAGGCTGCGTCCAACCAGGGCGCTGCCATCGAGGAAGTACTGATCCTCGACAGCAATCGTGCCTATCGCGGCAGTTTTGCACCGATGGAAACGCCGGCTGCTGATCTGGTGATTGATGCGCAGATGCTGAAAGATGCCGGCGCAATTGATTTGAGCAAGGCGCTCGACCTGTCGAGCTCAGTGGCGCGGCAGAACAACTTCGGTGGCCTGTGGAACAGTTTCGCCATTCGTGGTTTTGCCGGTGACGAAAACCTGCCCAGCAACTACCTCGTCAACGGCTTCAACGCCGGCCGCGGTTTTGCCGGCCCGCGTGACATGGCGGGCATCGAGGCGGTAGAGGTGTTGAAGGGGCCGCGTGCTGCTTTGTTCGGTCGTGGTGAGCCCGGTGGCAGCATCAACCTGGTAACCAAACGTCCGCATGCCGAAACCGGTGGCCAACTCAATCTGGCGGCCGGGCGCTGGAATACGCTGCGTGGTGATCTGGACTGGAACCAGCAGGTGAACGATGTGCTGTCCTATCGCCTGGTGGGTTATGCCGAACAAGCCGACAGCTTCCGCGATACGGTCGAAAGCGAGCGCAAGGGACTGTTCCCCTCAGTCGCCTTGCAGCTCGGTGCTGACACCCGTGTGGTGTACGAACTTGAATACAGTGAACAGGAAATGCCGTTTGATCGCGGCATCGTGTCGGTGAACGGCAAACTGGATGCCATCCCGGCTTCACGCTTCCTCGGCGAACCGGGCGACGGCCCGATGCAGGCCGATGCACTCGGCCACCAGGTGGAACTGCGGCATGAGTTCTCCGAGTCGTGGTCACTGCTGGCGGGCTACAACCAGCGCGACACTGAGCTGTCCGGTTTTTCGACTGAACCCGAATTGACCACCGGCCGGCAGCAGTTGCTGCGCGATGGCCGCACCTTGACGCGTCAGCGCCGCTCCCGCTCCTATGATGCCGATTACCGTATTCTGCGCGCTGAACTGACCGG
>CAISOD010000130.1 GCA_903887045.1 uncultured Gammaproteobacteria bacterium
CCGCATGCATCAGCAGGCAACCGAACGGGGGGCGATCTTTCAGAATCCAGTCCGGTAGCGCCATTCCAGCGCCAGCCCGGCGAGCAGCAAGAGGCCGATGAACCACAGCACCCAGCGGAACAGGCCGCTGCGCGGTTTGCGCTTGTAATCGTAGTTCTCTTTGATGATCAGGTGCTTCGGCGTTTTTCGCAATTTGAAGATGTCAGTCATGGGATTGCTCCGGCGGATTGCGGAGTCTATTCAAGCAAACAAAGCGGGTTATCTGCGGGCGACTTTGTGGCAAAGTTATGGCAATCATCCGTGGGGGCACGGCATGCCGTGCGCCCACAGCAGGAACCACAGCAGGAACCACAGCAGGAACCACAGCAGGAACCACAGCAGGAACCACAGCAGGAACCACAGCAGGAACCACACCAGGAGCTCACCATGTTGAACATGGATTTCAGCCAGCGCGTCGTGATCGATACCAACAACCAACAGTGGGTGCCAAGCCCGAAAGCCGGAGTTTGGCGCAAGCCGTTGGCGCGTGAAGAAGCCGAGCGCGGCCATGCGACGTCGATCGTGCGCTACGACGCCGGTGCCAGCTTCAACGGCCACAATCACCCGGGCGGTGAAGAAATCCTTGTACTTGACGGCACTTTCTCCGATGAAACCGGCGACTTCCCTGCCCTTACCTACTTCCGCAATCCACTCGGCTTTCGCCATGCGCCGTTCAGCAAGGAAGGCTGTCTGATCCTCGTCAAGCTGCACCAGTTCCAGAGTGACGATGACAAGCGCCTTGCCATCAACACCCGCGAGGGCCTGTGGCACGCAAGGCCGCATGGCCTGCGCTACCAGATACTGCACCAGCACAAGAGTGAATCAGTGGTACTGGTGGAACTGCCGGCAGGCGCACCCGGCATTACCCACGAGCATCCCGGCGGCGAAGAAATCTACGTGATCAAGGGAGTCATCAAGGATGAGTGGGGGACCTATCCAGCCGGCACCTGGCTGCGGCAGCCGCCCGGTACCTCGCACTGCCCGTACGCAGTGGAAGATGCCTTGCTGTGGACAAAGGCCGGCCACCTGGTATGACTTGAACCCTCAAGCCGGAGGCGCCCAGCAAGTACGGCATGCGGTCAGAAGTAGCCTGCAACTGCCAACAACATGATCGCGACATACAGCCATTTGCTGTATTGGCCCGCTTTGAACTTCACCAGCAAGTCCAATTCACCCCGACGGCGGGTGACATACTGGCGCAGGTCGCTTCAAGGTGCCGGATTTTTCGCTGGTATTGAGGAAGCCGACAATCGGGTAGTTACACAGAATGCCGCTGGCAGTGAGCGCCTGCGCCAGACTGATGCCGTGTTTCTCAATCTGGTTGATCGCCAGCGTGTGCTGGTAGCGTAAACCGTCGTCGGTGATGCCATCCCGCAGCAGGCGCAGACTGCCGGCAGCATCAGCGCCAGCTTCAGCGGATACAGCAGCTTCGTCTTGATCGCTGCCAGCTGCCGGTTTTGTTTAAGGGTGTAGGCCATGAGACAGACCGTGACGCTATCATTCCGCTGCTCTGGGCGGCTGGGACTGCTCGTGGCGATCAAGCAACTTGCCGACCCACACCAACAGGAAGAGTGCAGGAATCACCGCTACTGTCGTCAATACGAAGAACAAGGCCCAGTTACCATCGAGACCATCGACGATGGCGCCGCTGTAGGAAGCCAAGGTAGTGCGGCCAAAGTTCGACAACGCCGTCATCAACGCCAGCTGGGTGCCGGTGAAGGTGCGAGAGGTGAAATAGGAAATGAAGCTCACCACCGCCACGGTGGCGAAGGCCTGGCAGAAGTTGTCGATCAGCAAGGTCAGCATGAACAACCACGGCACCGGTCCCATCACCGACATCACGGCATACAGCAGGTTCGATGCCGCCATCGCGATGCCGCCCACCATCATGCCGCGGATGATGCCGTAGCGGGTGTTGATCAAGGCCCCCAGCAACGAAAACACCACAGTGGAAAGGCCACCGAAGAATTTGTTGTACACGGCAATCTCGTTGGTGCTGAAGCCGAGATCGTCGTAGAACACCAGCGACATGCGGCCCAGCATGGCTTCGCCAATGCGGAAGCTGAACAGGAATACCAGAATTGCGATGCCCAATTGCAAGCCACAACGCAGGAAGAATTCGCGGAACGGTGCCACCAGCATTTGTACCAGCCAGTCCCGGAGCTTGAACGGTGTCAAAGCGGCTGCAGCCGTTGCGGTGAGCGCCAGCGAGTCGGTAATTTGTTGACCCGGTGCAAACCTGCCTTCCTCCATTTCCGGCACCAGCATCACCAATACGATTGCCGCCAGTGTCAGCAGCGCCAGCACCTGATAAACAACAGGCCATGCCAGCCCGATGGTTTCACCGCCGAGAAACAGCGCCAGCGTGCCACCGATGAAGCCATAGCCCGACCACCACCCCGCCGTTGCCAAGGCAGACGCAAACGGCAGTTTGCTCTCCTTCTCTTCCGGCTTGAACAACAACACGCGATACGAATCAATGGCAATGTCCTGCGTGGCCGACACGATGGCGAAGCCGAGTGCAATTGCCGCCATCATGGCCAGCGATACCTCAGGATCAGTAGTGCCCATCAGCAGCATCAGGATCAGCAATACACTCTGGCACAACAACAGCCAACTGCGCCGTTGGCCGAACCAGCGGGTGAGCAAGGGAATCCGCACACGATCTATCAGCGGGGACCACAACCAGTTGATGGCATACATGGTGCCGACCGCGCCGAACAAACCCACTGTGGTACGGGTAAGGCCTTCGCTGCGCAACCACAGCGTCAGCATCGAGCCGTGCAACACCCACGGAAACCCGCTGCAGAAGCCGATCAGTAATACGACCAGAAAGCGGCGGTCGAGCAGGTCTCGCAAGGGAGGCCATTTTCTGGCGGAGGCTGAATTCACTGACTGACTGCTCGATGCGGCTTTGTTACGGCAAGGATAGTCGCACCACCGGTGTTAGACCACCGTCGGGAGGATTTCTGCCCAAAGGAAACTACCTGGGGCAACGTTGAATCAGTCGTCATTCCCTCGCACGCCGTCATTCCCTCGCACCCCGTCATTCCCGCGAAAGCGGGAACCCAGTGCCTGATTGGATCCCCGCCTGCGCGGGGATGGCAGTGGAGAACCGTGTTCAGGTTGCTCTAGTCCTGCCAGATTTCGCTGGCCAGCTCTACCACCAAAGGAAGAAGGTATCCACCCCGCACTCGTTGAACATGATGTCGGCCACCGGCTCGTAGCCGCCTTCGGCCGCCCAGGCACTGCGATGGTTGCCGCGGCACAAGTGAATGCCGATTGCCATATCGGCCGGGCACAGCTTTACGCTGTCGGAAATCAATTTGGCGTACAAGGCCGGCAATGCATTCGGATCTTCGCCTTGCGCTTTCACGCGTTCGCGGTGTGCCGGATCACACAAGTAGGCGAGGTTGGTGTCGTCCAGCTGCACGTAGCGGCAACCGAGTGCATACAGTCCGGCCGGCACTACCGACTGCAGGAAGCGGAAATCATCGGTGGCAATACCTTGCGTGCGCTGCAGTTTATCGACCACGGCGAGTATCGGCGGTACCAGCGTTACATCCTTGTGGCCACCACGGAACTTGATTTCGTACTTGGCCAGTTCGGCTTTGACACCGCCGATCTTTTCGAGGAAGTCGACATGGAAAAACGTACGGCGCTGTTCACCGTCACTGATGGCGCGGAAGGGGGGGATTCAATTTCATTGAAGGAAACTCCTTTTTTCATTGCACTACTCCTGTTGTTCTTTTGCTTTCCGTATGCGGATGGAAGAAACACTCGGGTGATTTGGCGAGAGCCTGTGGCTGTGCCACAAAGTCTCTCGATCATTAAACAATGGAGGTCGCTCAATGTCATAGAAATACTGTGGATGCTTCAGCATTTGCGGTGCTTTTACACACTTTGCAACACTGACCGGTATGCAGAACGCAAAAACCCCCGCTGTCGCCAGCAGGGGTTTCTTTGGACTGCAGCGTCAGCAATGCCAACGCCGATGCCTATAACAACAATTGCTTACTTCAGAGCTTCGATAGCAGCCAGCGACTGCATGACATTTTCTTCAGGAGCTACACCACCAACAGTGGTAACGACTTTGCCATCTTTGCCAACAATGAAAGTAGTGCGTTCGGCGAAGCCGTGGCCGATCTCAGCGCCGCGGGTGTCTTTGGCGCCTTCACGGGCATCACGTACCGAGATCTCGTAGGACTTGGCGATGGAGCCGTCGGCATCAGAGGCTACCGCCAGTTTGCCGGCACAGTATTCTGGATCAGCGGAAAAAACGTTCAGGCGATCAATGCTGTCGAGCGAGACACCAACAACGGAGGCGCCAGCTGCTTCGAATTTGTCCATGTTGACCGCAAAGGCATGAGCCTGCGCGTTGCAGCCCTGGGTGTAGGCAGACGGATAGAAGTAGACCACGGTCGGACCCTTGGCCAACGAATCCTTCAGTGAATAGGTGAATGCCTTGCCGTCGAGCGAAGCCTGCGCGGTAAACAGCGGAGCGTCTTTGCCGGCCTCAAGTGCGGCGAATGCCGGTACGGCCAGCACCCCTGCGATCAGTGTGGAAATAAGCAATTTCTTCATTGTCGTGCCCTCGTGTCTGTTGGATAGATGTCAATTGGGAAAGGCCGCCGAATGATAGGCCACGATCCCCGCCCTAACAATGACCGGCGCGGCCGGAAAATCTGTCACAGCCTTTGGGATGATTATCCGGAAATCAGCTTTGACTCGGACTTGGTCGGGAAAATAAGCTGGCAACCTCAACCTTTAATGCGATGCCTGCCCCCAATGCGATTTTCCACCCCATCTACCGCTGTTACCTTCGCTGCCACTTTGGCCCTTACCCTGTTGTTGCAAGCCTGTGGTCAAAGCGACACCGCTTCCCTCACCGGGGCTGCCCCCGTTATGGAAGCACCAGCCGCACCAGCCGAACCCGCAGTAGCTGCCGCGCCCGCCGTTGCTGCAACCTATCAGGACCTGCAAGGCAATCCGGTGGAAATCACCGACTACCCCGGCAAGAAAGTGTTCGTCAACTACTGGGCCACTTGGTGTGCACCGTGCATCAAGGAAATCCCGTCGATCTCGCGCGCAGCTGACACACTGGCTGCCGAGAACTTCGTGTTCCTGCTGGCGTCTGACGAATCACTGGAAACCATCAATGAATTCTTGCTCGACCGCGATTTCACCGGCAACTTCGTCAAGCTGAACAGCTACGTTGGCAGCCTTGGCATCGACGTGATGCCAACCTCTGTGCTGTATGACGCCGCCGGCGCACCGGTGCGCACCTGGCAGGGCTCATTTGAATGGGACAGTGCGGAGATGCTGGCGGAACTGCGGGCGCAGTAATAAAAAAAGGCCAGAATCGCGTATGAGGGTGGGCTGTCGAGCAGCTATGCGCTTCTTCTACTGCGTTATAACCACCAGCTTGTAACGTCCGTTGTCGGCCACTTTCTCTACCTGCGAAAACCACACGGTGGCCTTGCGTTCGAGCGGAATGAACGCATTGACGACGAACAGCGCCTGCCCGCCTGGCTTCAACAAGCGGAACGCAGCTTCGAGGAAGCGGTCAGTCAGATCCCGCTCGACATCAAAGCCTTGATGGAATGGCGGATTGCAGAGGATGAGATCGAAACTACCGCGCAAGTTGCCGCCGCAGTCGTCGGCTACAACGCTGATGTTCTGCGACGGTAGCGCTTGCTGCATATTGCCTTCGGAGGCTCGCAACGCAGCGGCATTGTTGTCGGTGGCCACTACTTCGCCACAGCCGGCCTGCACCAGTGCGAGTGCCAGCAAGCCATATCCGCAGCCGAGATCCAGTGTGCGTAATGATTCAACAGACTTGCCTGCCAATAGCTGCGGCAGATACTCGAGCAGGAAGCCGGTGCCGTCGTCGACACGATCCCAGGCGAAGATGCCGGGCTTGCTGAGCAGCGGTGTGCCATTCCACTCACCGATTGTCTGCAAGGCGTGATAGTCGTCAGTCTGCAGCAGTTCAGCGCGATCAGACAGCTTGCTGAAGGCATAGAGATGCAACTGGCCATCGCCGCGCACCAGTTCCTCGCTGCAGTCCCACGCCGCTTTCGCGCGTTTGGCAAAGGTCTTGATGCCTTCGTTCTTGTAGCCGGCAATATGCAGCTCGCCACCCACCGGCAACTGCAGCCACAGCGACTGCAGCACATGTTCAACCACCCGCTTCTCTTTTGACACGCGATAGAGCGCGCGTTTGCAGTCGAGCAACAACTCGCGACTGATGAGGAAATCACTGAAGCTGCAGGGCCAGCCTTGCCGGCGTGCAGAGGTGCAGACATCGTAGCGATTGGTCAGCGCACGCGATTCAGCATGCCGTGGCGCCGGCAAGGGACTCTGGTGTTCATCGAGCACCAGCAATACCGGATCAATGTCATTACTGGCGTGTTGCAGCAATTGCGCAATCGCGTCGTCAGACACCGCTGATTTCCTCCGGCGTCAGCTCGCGCCATTCACCTGGATTCAAGGCGGCATCGAGCACGAGATGACCAATCGCTTCGCGGTGGAGCGTTACCACCCGGTTGCTGCAGGCAGCAATCATCCGCTTCACCTGATGGTAACGACCTTCACAGATCTGCACGCGAGCGGTATGAGTGTCGATCAGTTCGAGTTGCGCCGGTAGTGTAGGTTCCCGCTCGCCGTTCAGCATCAGTCCCTCGGCAAAGCGCTTTACCACTCCCGGCTGCAGTGGATGTTTTACTGTTACCACGTAGGATTTGACGCACTGGCGACGCGGACTCGTCAGCGCATGGCTCCACTGGCCGTCGTTGGTCAGCAACACCAGCCCGGTGCTGTCGGCATCAAGGCGACCGGCGGAATGCAATCCATCAGCCCATGGCGCATCGACCAGCGAAGCTACCAGCGGATAGGCCCCTTCTGCGGTAGAACACACATAGCCGGCCGGCTTGTTCAGCATCACATAGCGTTCGCGTGGCCACTCGACGGCGTCTTCGCGCAGCGTTATGGCTTGTGTCGCGTTCACTTGCAGGGCGGCATCCCGCACTGTAACGCCATCCACCTCCACGTTATCGCCGCGCAACAGTGACTTCACGTGATTGCGGCTGAGGCCAGTGACCTGGCTCAGCAGGCGGTCGAGACGCATTGAATCGGGGATATTACTGACAGGCATGGCACTAGATCATCGGCAAATGGCGCGGTCTGGGTCCGCGCGGGAACGCATTATCCAGCATTGCCAGTGCATCTGTGCTTATTTGCAGCGAAGCGGCGGCCGCATTGGCTTCGACGTGGGCCAGCGTCACCGATTTAGGGATCGTGAATACCTCTGCCGTACGGCCGAGGAAGGCCAGCGCGATCTGCTGCGGCGTAGCTGCATACTGCGCAGCGACTTCCGCCAGCAGGCGGCCACCACGACTCTGCGACGACGGAAACGCATCGTGGCCGAACGGGCTGTAGGCCACCACGGCGACGTCGTTGCGCTGGCACCACGGGATTACCTTGTGTTCAATCGCGCGCTGTTGCAGGTGATAGAGCACCTGGTTGCACGCCAGTTTGCCGGGGCCGACGATGCTCAGCGCCTCGTCGAGATCATCGACATCGAAATTGCTGACACCAAAAGCACGGATCTTGCCCTGCTGCTGCAAATGTTCGAAAGCAGCAAAGGTCTCGGTCAGCGGCGTCGAGCCGCGCCAATGCAACAGGTAGCAATCAAGATGATCGGTACCCAGCCGCTGCAATGACTGCTCGCAGGCCTTGATGGTGCCAGCGCGCGACGCATTCGACGGCAATACCTTTGATACCAGGAACACGTCGTTACGCCGCCCCCTGATTGCATGCGCCACCAAGCGTTCGGCAGTGCCGTTGCCGTACATCTCTGCAGTGTCGATGTGGGTAAGACCATGCTCGATACCGCGCTGCAATGCGGCAACTGCGGCAACCGGTGAAGCATTCTCGATCATCCAGGTGCCCTGCCCGATCGCGCTTACCTGCTGGTTGCTACCACCGAAGCGCCGCGTTACTGCGTTGTTCATGCGTTGGCGCCCACCTCAATGAAGGAACGTGCCGACGACGCGGCGGTAGTTTGCTGCATGGATTTCCCTGGAGTTGCGTTCATGAATGGCAGGCGAGCATAAACAGCATGCGCAGTACTGTCGATCACACAGAGTACCTGCTGCCGCGTTGCAGCAGCCACGCAGAGAATGCCATGCCGCCGGCCACAAGGGCGCCGGTCCAGAACATCGTGGTGAGTGACCAGTGCTCAATGATGAATCCACCGCCGCCAATACCGGCACCCAGTCCGCTGATGATGAAGGTAGCGGACCAGGTCATTGCCTCTGTGGCATACAGTGCAGGAGCACGGCGGGTGGTAAGCAGCGTTAGCGAAGTCAGCGCTGGTGCCACGGCAAAACCACCGACAAA
>CAISOD010000131.1 GCA_903887045.1 uncultured Gammaproteobacteria bacterium
TTCAGCGCGACGCCGGAAATCCCGGCTTTTGCGCTCGAATGTGCCAACGATGCGGTGTACATCTACGACGACAACCGCCGCCGCACCCGTCAGCGTGAAAAGGAACAGTTCCGCCAGATCATCGACACCTCACCAGTGGCACTGCTGATCTGCGAACGCGATACCGGCATCATCCGCTATACCAAGTTGTTTGCGCAGCGGCTGCTCGACGGTCGTGAATCGGTATGCCTCGCAATGATGGATGTGAACGAAGCACACGAGCTGTCGAATCAGCTGGGCTACCAGGCCACCTACGACGACCTCACCGGCCTGTTGAACCGTCGCGAGTTTGAAGACCGCCTGCAGGAAGTGATCGAACTGGCATGCGAGCGTCGGAGTGACAACATGCTGTGCTATCTCGATCTCGATCAGTTCAAGGTGATCAACGACAGTTGCGGTCACCTGGCCGGTGACGAAATGCTGCGGGTGTCGCGCCTCAATGCCGCGCTCGACAGCAGCCGCTTCGAAATGATGATCCGCCGGCTGTCCGCGTGGTTCGCCGCCAATCCGGAAGCGCGCAAAAAAGTCAGTCTCGGCCGGGGACTGTCATCGTTTGCCTATCTGAAAAGTCTGCCGGTCGACTTCGTCAAGATCGACGGCTACTTCGTCAAAGACATCCTCACCGATCCGGTCGATCGCGCCATGGTGAAGGCGATCATCGACATGGCCCATGCGCTCGGCAAGAAGACCATTGCCGAGTTTGTCGAGAATGAAGCGATACTCGAACAGCTGATCGAACTCAATGTCGACTACGTGCAGGGTTACGGCATTGCCCGCCCGCAGCCATTGTGCTGAAGCAATAATGACTGCTCCTGCTGTAGCTCCCGATAGTTCGCCACATATAGCAGTGCGCGCTCTCAGTCGCCGTTATGTGCAGGCAGAAGCCGCGCAGAATGTACTCGTGGGGGCCAGCTTTTCGCTTGCGCGTGGCGAGATTGTTGCGTTGCTCGGCCGCAGCGGCTCCGGCAAAAGCACCTTGCTGAATCTGTTGAGCGGGATTGATCTGCCGGATGCCGGCACTGTCACCATCGACGGCATTGAGCTGGGCGCACTCGACGAACGCCAGCGCACGCTGTTCCGCCGCAAGCACATTGGCTTCATTTATCAATCGTTCAAT
Source organism: uncultured Gammaproteobacteria bacterium (assembly GCA_903887045.1). Lineage (GTDB taxonomy): Bacteria > Pseudomonadota > Gammaproteobacteria > Pseudomonadales > Pseudohongiellaceae > CAILUG01. Next base: position 1,157 of record CAISOD010000131.1, read on the forward strand.
CTGGTGCCGAGCCTCACCGCAGTGGAAAACATTGCGCTGGTGCTGGAATTGAATGGTGTCGGCGTGGCGGACTCGTTGCTGCAGGCACAAGCAGCATTGGAGAGCGCCGGGCTGGGCAGCAAGACGCACCAATTGCCGTCACGCTTGTCGGGCGGTGAACAACAGCGGGTTGCGATCCTGCGTGCACTGGTGCATCAGCCTGCACTGGTGCTGGCCGACGAGCCAACCGGCAGTCTTGATGCAGTCAGTGGCGGCCAGATGCTGAGCTTGCTGCGTGATTCGCTGCACGCCGCCGGTAGTACCGCCTTGTTGGTGACGCACAGCTTGCGGGTGGCGCAGAGTGCCGACCGCGTACTGACGCTGGAAAACGGCATCGTAACGGAGCGCAGCGGTGACTTCGCCTGGTAAGCGGTGGCGACTGCCACTGCTGTGGTTGTCCTCCTGGCGACATGCGCGTCAGCACCCGTGGCAAAGCTGGCTCAGTGTTGCCGGCATCGCGCTTGGCGTGATGATGGTGGTGGCGGTTGATCTTGCCAACAGCAGTGCCGGTCGCGCGTTCGATCTCTCCATTGCCACCGTCAGCGGCACCATCACCCACCAGATCAGTGGTGGTGATGCTGGTGTGCCTGATGCCATCTTCACGGGTTTGCGTACGGAACTCGGCCTGCGCCGCAGCGCACCCACGCTGACAGCCGGTGTGCGCGTGGCCGACACGCAGCTGACCTTGTTGGGCCTTGATCTTTTCAGTGAAGCCACACTGGCGCGACAGCGCCCCGGCCTCGACAGCAGTGGTGCCGCGCCGCTCACCGGCAGCTGGACCGCCTTGTTGCAAGCCGATGCTGCGGTATTGCAGGCGGCCACTGCAGCTCGCCTCGGACTGGCGATTGGCGAACAGTTCACGCTGGCGAGTGTGCGTGGTTCCCGCTTGTTGACGCTGGCGGCCATGCTGCCGGAGCAGGGTGTCAGTGGTAACGACGATGTGGTGTTCACCGATATCGCCACCGCACAAGCCGTGCTTGGCCGCCGCGGCACACTCGACAGCATTGATCTGGTATTGACCGACGCTGAAGCCGAGCGCGTACGTCAGTGGTTGCCTGTGAACCTGGCGCTGGTGGAAGCCGAATCGCGCACTGCTTCGCTAAGGCAGATGACCAGCGCCTTCCATACCAACCTGCTGGCAATGAGTTTGCTGGCGCTGTTGGTAGCGGCGCTGTTGATCTACAACACGGTGAGTCTGTCGGTATTGCAGCGGCAGCAGGCTTTTGGTGTGCTGCGTTCGCTCGGCGTTACCGGCGGCGAGCTGCTGGTGCTGGTATTGGTCGAAGTGGCATTACTGGCGGCAGTGGCGGGAACTGTCGGCGTTGTGCTCGGCAGTGCGCTGGGCCAGCTGCTGGTGAAGCTGGTAACGCGCACGATTGACGATTTGTATTTCTCACTGACTGTCACCCGTTTCCTGTTCGATCCGTGGGCACTGGTAAAAGGCTGGAGCTGGGGCATGGGGGTGAGTCTCATTGCCGGCGCGTTGCCGGCCTGGCAGGCGGCGCAGAGCCGACCGGTGACTTTGCAGCAGGCCATGCACACCACCCACTCGCTGCGACAGCTGCTGCTGATGGCGGCTGCGGGAGTGCTGGCGGTCGGCGCAGGCTATATGTTGCTGGCCTGGCAGCAGGGCGGTCTCGTCATGGGTTTCATCGCGCTGACATTCATCGTGTTCGGTGCCTGCTTCACGGTGCCGTTGGTGCTGTTTGCCGTACTCACACTGCTATTGCGTCTGGCGGGCAAACACCTGCGCTTACCGTTGCGGCTTGGTCTGCGCAATCTGCAACAGGCGCTGCAGCGCCCGGCATTGGCAGTAGCGGCGCTGGCGGTTGCGGTGTCGGTCACGGTGGGTGTGGGTGTCATGACAGGCAGCTTCCGCGACACCGTCGTGGTGTGGCTTGAACAGAGTTTGCGCGGTGACGTGCTGGTGGGTCGGCAGGATGGTGGTGCATTGGCGCCTCAGTTGATCGATGAACTGCGTCGCCAGAATGGTGTGGCCGCGGTAGAGCTGCAATATCGGGTGTTGGTGGAATCCAGCGTTGGGGCCATCAGCGTGATGGCGGAGGACAGTGCGCTTGAAACGCATTTGTATATCAAGCAAATCGCGGCTGCTGATCTGGTGGGTGCCAACAACGGCGAGGGCGTACTGGTGTCGGAGCCGCTGGCGTGGCAGGCCGGGCTGACCATTGGCGATACGCTCGAACTCTACACGCGCGATGGCCGCCGCAACGTCAGCGTGCTCGGCATTTTCCACGACTACACCACTACCGGCGGCTTGGTGGCGCTGTCGCAACCCCTGTTCATGCAGTTGTGGCCCGGCAGTGAGCCGGTACGTGCAATGCTGGAAACTGCGGATGAGGTCGATGCTGCACAGTTGGCCACTACGCTGCGGCAGCAGCTGACCAACCAGAGCGAGCGCCACACGGTAGTTGCCAATGCCGACATCCGCCGCATAACCCTGACCATCTTCGACCGAACCTTCGCCATCACCCATGTGCTGCGCTTGCTGGCAATTCTGGTGGCGTTCGTCGGCATCCTCAGCGCCTTGCTGACCCTGCAATTACAGCGGCTGCGTGAGTATGCGCTGTTGCGTGCCACCGGCATGACAGGCAGCGAAACCGCGCTGGTCATCGCCGGCCAGACCTTGTTCCTCGGACTGCTTGCCGGTTTGCTCGCCTTGCCACTCGGGTTGGTGATGGCGGATGTGTTGATCGATGTCATCAACCAGCGCTCCTTTGGCTGGAGCATGCAGCACACCTTGCCGCCGTCGGTGTTGATACAAGCGGTGCTGCTGGCGGTGGGCGCAGCGCTGCTGGCGGGCTGGTACCCGATGAAGCGGGTAGCGGCGGTGCTGCCCGCAGCCGGTATGCAACAATGATCAAGCCTCCGCTGCTGCTTGCAGTCACGCTGTTACTGGCAGCCTGCGGGCCCAAAGAGCCGCCGATCGCGCCGCTGTTGCGCCTCGCTGATGTACTCGGCGGCAGCGATACCAGCGGTTTCGTGCGTGCCGATACACCGCGAGTCTTTGCCTTTCCGGCCGATCACGGGCCGCATCCGGGTTTTCGCAACGAATGGTGGTACTTCACCGGCAACGTGCAGACGGCGGAAGGCCGTCACTTTGGCTATCAGCTTACTTTCTTCACGGCCGCGCAGCCGCCCGGCCGGCAGCTCCCCAATTCCGCCTGGGCCAGCGACACGCTGTGGATGGCGCATCTGGCGCTGACCGATGTCGAAGGAGCGCAGCATTACGCCTTTGAACGTTTCTCCCGCGCCAATCCCGGTCTCGCCGGAGCACAGGCGCAGCCTTTCCATGTGTGGCTGGATGATTGGCAAATAGTAGAGGAAGGCAATGGCAGCTGGCATATCAGTGCCGCCGAACAGGGCATCGCACTTGATCTGCAATTGCAGTCGCTGAAACCACCGGTGCTGCAGGGCGACCAGGGTCTCAGCCGCAAGAGCGATACGCCCGGCAATGCATCCTATTACTACAGCATGACGCGGCTCGCTACGCGCGGCGTGATTGCGGTCGACGGCGAGCGTTACCAGATCAATGGCCACAGTTGGCTCGATCGCGAATGGAGCACCAGCGCCCTCGATGCCGACCAAAGCGGCTGGGACTGGTTTTCGTTGCAGTTCGATGACAACACCGAGTTGATGCTGTACCAGTTGCGCACTCGCAGTGATGGAATTGATCCGCACAGCGAAGGCCATTGGACCGCTGCCGATGGCAGCCAAAGCCGCACCACCCCGGGCGAACTCGCACTTGAACCCGTGGCATGGTGGACTGGCCCGGATGATGTCCGCTATGCAACACAATGGCGCCTGTTAAGGAACGGTCAAGGCCTGCGGGTGGAAGCGCTGCTGGATGATCAGTTCCTGCCACTGGCACTGCCATACTGGGAAGGCGCTGTGCGGGTAATCAATGAAGATACCGGCGCCGTTGCAGGGCATGGCTTTCTTGAAATGGTCCGGCAATAAAGCCCTCAATGTGCAAATAACAAGGCTTGCTTTACATGCCTGGGGTCTATGGCTAACCTTGCGCCCCTTAAAAGAACATCGATTCTTCGTAGTCTGTCGGCTGTGCCGCTGTTGATTTTTTATTCATGACATCCAAAGCTTTTGATCTCCTCAACAACCCCCGTCTGAACAAGGGCACCGGCTTCACAATGGCCGAGCGCGACCAGTACGGTTTGCATGGTTTGTTGCCACCCAGGGTAAGCACGCTGGAACAGCAGGTGGAGTGGTCGCTCGACAATCTCCGCCGCAAACCACAAGACATCGACAAGTACCGTTTCATGTCGTCGTTGCAGAAGCGCAACGAACGCTTGTTCTATCGCCTGCTGATCGATCACATCGACGAACTGATGCCGGTTGTCTACACGCCCACCGTTGGTCAGGCCTGCCAGGAATTCGCCAACATCTTTCGCGAATCCAGCGGCTTCTATATATCCATCGACCACAAGGGCCGCGTTGATTCGCTGATGAAGAACTGGCTCGACAAGGACGTGCGCCTCATTGTCGTTACCGACGGCGAACGTATCCTGGGCCTCGGTGATCTTGGTGTCAGCGGCATGGGCATTCCGATCGGCAAGCTCGCGCTGTACAGCGCCTGTGCCGGTATTGATCCGTCCCAGTGCATGCCGATCGTGCTGGATGTCGGTACCGATAACGCCCGTTTCCGTACCGATCCGCGTTATCAGGGGCGCCGCGAAGCGCGCGTGCGCGGGCAGGAGTACAGCGACTTCGTTGACGAATTCGTGACCGCAGTAAAAACCAATTTCCCCGATGCCTTGCTGCAGTTCGAAGATTTCGCCACGCCCAA
>CAISOD010000132.1 GCA_903887045.1 uncultured Gammaproteobacteria bacterium
CAAACCTCGCTGATCGCCCACATGATGGTGATGATGGTGTGCGCATTCATCGGCGGCATACTCAGCCTGTTCCTTACTGAAACCGCGCCAGGCAAATAAGCGAAGATAATCAATCAACGGGAGAACGATATGACAACACCAGAACAGAACGAGCAGATAGTCCGCGACTTTTTCGCCGTGTTAAGCACCGGCCATCTGGAGAACATCCGCAAGACCCTGCACCCCGACGCCAGCTGGACGCCGATGGTGAAGGACGTCCCCGGCGCCGGTGTGCACGCTCCGCGTGACGTGATCGTCGACCAGTTCCTGGCGCCGGTACGCGGCATCTTCGAAGACGGTGACCCGAAAACAACGGTCGACAACATTTTCTGCAAAGGCGACACCGTTTGCGCGGAAACCCGCGGCCAGGGCAAGTTGCGCAACGGCAACTTCTACAACAACCAGTATTGCTGGGTCATCGAGCTGAAAGACGGCCTGGTGTGGAAGATCCGCGAATACATGGACAGCCACTACGTCATGAAGGTGGTATGAACAGGCACTACGGTTGCCAGGTCGCTGGTTGGAAGTAGCCTGGCTGGCCTGATTCAGCGGCGGCAAGAAACATCGGCAGATAACGTTTCAGCGATAGCTTGGCTACTTCCTCAGCGGTGAAGAACTGTGCAGCTGTCGTCTCCTGTCCATCCGGTGCGGCAGTGCCGCCAACAATGCGGGCGGCAAATACGGTCGACACCCACGCCACTTTGTCGCCATTGGAGTAATTGGTGTAGCAGAGTTCGCCGCTGAATACGCCGACAAGCGCGGTCAGTTGTACCTGCACTCCGGCTTCTTCCCATGCCTCTCGCACAGCTGCATTCGCCGGCAGCTCAAACGGGTCAACAATCCCGCCGGGAGCTGTCCACAAGCCGTCGTCACCATCCTGCACCAGCAACAGCCTGTCGGTGTCGTCGCGAATCAATACCAGCACGGTAGGGATATGCAATAGATCGTGTCCGACTTTGCTGCGCAACGCTTTGATGAATTCGGGGACGGGCATTGGCTATTTCCGCCGCAGAGGTGGGTGATCGAACTGAATATCCACCAAACCTTCTAGCTGCAAACGTCGCAGATTATGGTGGTTGTTCGCGTTCGGCGTAGCCAACACGTCGCGGAAGTGTTCGCCGAAGCACTTCAATACCTGTTCATTGCCCAGTCCCAGTAACAATGCCATTGCCAGCACGCGGCAACTGCCTTGGTTCTGCTCGGCTGTATTGTCTACCTTGCCGTTGCGAAATGCGGACGGTGTGAAGTCAAACCATTGGTTGATGAAGGCCAGAGTGTCGGCGAATTGGTGGCTATCGGTTTCGATGGCGGCGAGAAAGGCTTGCAGTGCATTGTCGAAGTCAGTCATGGGCTACTCGGTTACTGGGTAATTTCGGCGAAGGCCGCGTTCAGAAGCGTGGCGAGGTCTTGCGGCGCCAGCTCGATATCCAGCCCACGGCGGCCACCGCTGATGTACACGGTGGGAAACTGCAGTGCTGAAGTATCGATCACTGTGCGCAGTTGTCTTTTTTGCCCGAGTGGACTGACGCCGCCCAGTACGTAACCGGTTGTGCGTTCCACCTCCTTTGGGGCCGCCATGTCGGCTTTCTTGCCCTTGGCGGCCTTGGCAATCGCCTTCAGGCTCAACATGGCGGATACCGGGATAACGCCCACTACCAACTCCTTGCCATCCAGCTGGACAACCAGGGTCTTGAATACCTGCGCCTCCGGTACACCCAGCTTGGCCGCAGCTTCGCGGCCGTACGATTCGCTGGCGGGATCGTGCTCGTATTCGCGCACAGTGTGGGCAATCCTGTGGTGCTGCAGCAGCTTGATGGCGGGCGTCATGATTCAAAAAGGGCGCGCAGCATCACTGTCATTGGGTAGCGGCGGCCTCATCATGCACATCGGTTGAACCAGCCGCTGGTGTTGCTGCCGGCGGCGGTGCCACTGGCTGCACCGGCGCGGGCTGTACCGCTTGTACCGGACGCGCCGCAGCGGCGGCACCACCACCAGGCGCTACCGCCGGCGCATTCTTCACCTCGTTGGCACGCGCGATGATGAACTCGCGCACGGCAACGCTATCGGCTGCCGTCAGCTTGTCGGCAAAGCCGGCCATGCCACGCTGCACCCGGGCGCCGGCCAGCACTACCTGATCAAAACCTTCCTGCGAATACAACAAGGGCGACAGCGTCAGGTTCGGGAAGCTCGAACGCTGCTGTACGGCGTTGTTACCGTGACATACCGAACAGTTGGCTGCATATACTTCGCCACCCTGCGCAATCACTTCCGCAGTGGCGGTGGAAGCAGGAGGGTTCAGCTCCGGCGGTGTGTACGACACTTTCTCCGGCAACTGCACAGTGCCATCCACTTTGAACACCAGCATGCGGCCATAGCTCGGCGCGTAGTAGTTGCCTGGTGAAGTACCACCCACGCTGGCAGCAATGTACTGTTCACCGTCGAGTTCATAGGTGATTGGCGCGGCGTACACCGCACTCTGGGTGTCGTAGGTCCACAGCTGGGTGCCGTTGCGGGCATCGTAGGCTGCCAGTTGGTTGCCATTGCTGTTGCCCATGAACACCAGATCGCCGGCAGTGGCGAGCGCGCCGCTGGTGGCACGCGCACCACGCGGACCTTCCCACACTACCTTGCGTGCCACCGGATCCCAGGCCTGCAGCCAGCCGTCGTTGGATGTCTTGTTGTGCGGCTTCAGCGTGGAGCGGTCGATATCGCGGCTGCCCACCGCCACCAGTGGTGGCCTGCCTTCAGCCGGCATCGTTTGTGGCGACATCGCCGAATAGTTTTCCCAGGTCGGGATGTAGATCAGCCCCGTCTCCGGGCTGAACGCATTCGGGTGCCACGTATGGCCGCCCGGTGCGCCGGGGCCAACATTGAAGGGCTCGGTTTCGTAGCGGGCACCGGGTACTTCAATAGGACGTCCACTCACAGGGTCCACACCCTCGGCCCACGTCACGCCGGTGAAGGCATCACCACTGATCAGCTCGCCGGTAGCGGCGTCCAGCACATACATCAGCCCGTTCTTTGACGGATGCAGGATCACGTGGCGCGCTGTGCCGTTGAAGTCGAGGTCGGCTGTCATCATCGGGCTGACGGCATCGTAGTCCCACGAATCGCCCGGCGTTTCCTGGTAGTGCCACACATATTCGCCGGTGTCAGGCCGTACAGCGATCACCGACGCCACGAACAAATTGTCGCCATCGTCCGGGTCACGCATCAGGCGGTTCCACGGTGTGCCATTGCCGGTGCCGAAGTAGAGCAGGTCAGTCACCGGATCATAAATGGCGGCATCCCACACGGTGCCGCCGCCACCGAGTTCCCAGTAGCGACGATCGGTGCGCCAGGTTGCGGCTGCAGCGCGCAGATGTTCGCCTTCGTACTCGCGTGAGGGATCGCCTGGCACGGTCCAGAAACGCCATTCTTCTGCGCCGGTCTCGGCGTTGTAAGCCGCCAGCCAGCCACGGGCACCGTACTCGCCGCCGGAGCCGCCGATGAACACCTTGCCCTTGGCCACCCGCGGCGCCATGGTGATCGAGTACTGCTTCGCCATCTCGCCCAGGCCAAGGCTCTCGGGCACTGTGTCGATATTCCATACTTCTTCGCCGGTGGCAGCATCAAGCGCCACCATGTGCGCATTGAGCATGCCCATGTAGATCTTGCCGTTGTAGGCAGCGAGGCCACGGTTCACCAGGCCAAGATTGGGGTTGGGCACTATCAGCGGTGTGTAGGTCCACTTGCGCTCGCCGGTTCTGGCATCGAAGGCATGCACCACGTTGCGGGCGGTGGATACGTAAATGACGCCATCGACATACAGCGGCGAGCCGTGCTGGTTCTGGTTGGTGTCGTAGTCGGCGAACCAGGCAAGGCCGAGCTTGGCAACGCTGGTGGTGTCGATCTTTTCCAGCGGGCTGAAACGCTGCTCGTTGTAGCTGCCGCCGTACATGGACCATTGGCTGGTGTCGTTGGTGCCTTGCAGCAGACGGGCGTCGTCTACAACGGCAGCAATGGGGGCAACGCTGGTTGGTGCAGTGGTTGACGCTGCGGCCGTTGCCGCCTGGGTGGCGACAGTGTCGTCAGTGCTCTGACTGCAAGCGGCAAGCGCGAATGGCAGTAACAGTGAAAGCCGTAGCAGGTAGGTGTAGCGCAGCATGGTGGAGCCCCCTCTCGTTGTTTTGGTGGAGGGGAGAATAGGGGGCCGCTACGGTGTAGTCCAGTGAGGAAGCAGGCAGTGCGGGCCGCCTGCTGCCAGTCTAGTGCGCCTCAGTGCGTTCGGCGCTGCAGCGTTCACAGCGATAGACGGTAACCAGCTTGCCCTGCTTGCTGTCGAACTGCTTTTTCTGCCAGATCGTCCAGCGGTGGTGCCCGTTGTCACACATGATGCTGCGCGTTGGAGGCGGTTTGCGTTTGAAGGGAAGGATATCGCCCATGGTCTTGCCCAAACTCCCGGTGGTGAATCAGCCAGTCACGATCACAAAGCGTGTGCTGCCAAAAGTGAACATCTCCACTTCACGCAGACCCATGGCGATATGCGCCTGGCGTGAGGGCTGATTGTCCTCGCGGATAAAAGACATGACCGGCGCCTGTTGCCTGTGTGCACGCTGCGCGCTGAACAAGGCGGATGCTACGCCGCGACGGCGAAAATCCTGCGCAACGCAAATGGGGCCGTGAAGGTAAGCCGCAGGATTCGGGTAGGCACTCAACATGGCCTGAATGAGAGGAATCTGGGACTGCGCCTGTTGCGAAGTAAATGCCACATAACCCACTACGGCAGTTCCGCTGCGCGCCACCAGCAACCACTGATTCTGCACTGCCTGCGCAAACCACTCGCGTGTAAAGCGGGCAGACAGCCGGCCGCCATGCTCTGGTTGATTGGCCTCCTGCACCGCAAGAATGCCGTCGATGTCCTCAATAGACGCAAGGCCGACACTGAAGTCGGCAGTAGCAGTCGTCTGTGAATGGATGGCGTCGGTTGTCATGGATGTCAGCTTACTATTTCACCACGCGTGACGGCACAACAATGTTGCACAGGCCAATGCGGCCCACTGGATTACTGTAGAAATCATCCTTGCGCCAGCGCCGGTTGTTGACGATGTCGGCAAACCGGCATGCCGTCGATGAAGCCGACTTCAGTCGCGTAGGTGTCCGGGTCTGGCAGGGGAGTGAAGCGGCCGCCCGCGTCCTGCACGCGCGTCACTGCACCGTTGACGAAATAGCCCTCGCGCGACAGCGCTTTCACCTTCGCCACATGGTTGGGCGCAAACGCCGGTGCCATTTCGATAATCACCCGGCCTTGCGCATGTGTTGGTTTGCCTGCTGCTAGGGAATAGTGCGTCTGTGAATCAACCACTGGCCGTTACGCTTTACTACCACGTCATCGTAATAACCCATGTTGCTCACAGTGAACGGCCCGCCGGTGGGGCCGGAGAGCACTTGCCAATAGGAGCGGTGATGGGCCGTGTCGGCGCTGTCAAATTCGATCAAGGTATTGGAAATCGAGTGATAGCCGGTGTTGACAGGCCCGGCAGCTGCTGCCGCTTCCCGGCGCTGCTTGGCGCCTTCAATGAACTTGCGTATCTCGCCACGGCCTTTAAGTGTGTTGCCGGGAAAGGTGAACTCGGCATCCTCGGCAAACACGCTGACATAGCCTTCGACATCAAGTGAGTCGTACACATGGGCATACTTTACGATCAACTGCTGGATTGCCACGGTGTCATCGGCGTGGGTCTGTGCGCTGGCGTCAGCAGCAAACATCTGTGATGAAAATGTGGCTGCAATAACGAACAGCCCAACGAAGGCGTACTTCAATGCGTGCGACATGAGAGTCTCCCGTAGTTTGAATGCAATTTTTTCTTCCGATGAATCAGTTCAGCTTGTCGACGGATAGCCCAAGGTCCTCAAACATCCTCATCGCCGTCGCCCGTCCCGCACCAAACACACCACCACCCGGATGCTGGAACGGTCCTACCAGATAGAAACGGTCAATGCCCGGCACGGTGTTCTGGCCGAGATCCGGCGTGGGTCGGTGTGAACCGTTCTGTACCAGGTTGAACGCAACGCCGTGGATGTCGCCTTTGCGGAAGCTGGCGCTGTGGCGTTCCATGTCGAGCGGGCTGTCGCAGTGCCACTTGATGATGTTGTCCTTGTTGACGTTGCTGATGTAGGGCTGCATTTTTTCCACCAGTCCCCAGGCGAAATCTTCCTTGCATTCATCCCAGTGTTTGGCGCCGCCATTCGGATGTTCGTATGGCACGTAGTCCCACACATGCATGGTGGCTTTGCCGGCGGGCGCACGGCTGGGGTCGATGTTGGTGACCGAGCCGAGGCCGATCAGTGAATCCTTCGGCAGGCGGCCGTAACGCAGATCATCAAAGTGTCCCCTCAGCGTATCAATGCGATCGGGCAGCAGCTCGATCATCATGGCGCTGCGGGCTTTGTCGCCGCACTTGAACTGCAGCGGTTCGTTCAGCGCCGCGTGGATGGTGAATACCACGTTTTCGGTGAGCGCTACCTTGGATGCATCTTCCACAATCTCCGGCGCAACGCCGTCGATGAATTTGCCGATGTCGTGCGGATGGATGGCGCCGATGACACCGTCGCGCGCTTTGAAAGTGCGGCCATCACTGCAGCGAATGCCAACCGCGCGACCTTTTTCGGTAAGCACTTTCTCGACGCTGATATTGGCCAGCACGCTGCCGCCATGCGCTTCGATGCAGCGGATCAAGGCTTCCGACAACTGCCCGCTGCCTCCTTGTGCCACGCCAATGCCGTACTTTTCCAGGAACGACAGGAACACGAACAAGCCGATGCCAGTGCCCTTTTCTTCCGGACCTGTGAGGTTTTCGCTGACCATGCGGGTGAAGTGCAGCAGCACACGTTCGTCAGTGAAGTATTCCTTCACGATGTCATAGGCGCTCTTCTGCATGATGCTCATCATCAAGCGACCTTCGCGGCTCTGGTCCATGAAGGCATACATGGCGCCAGTAGGCGCCGGCACGCTGAACATGCCGCCGACGATGGCGGGCAGGTAAGTGGCGCCGAGCTCAGACAAACGCAGATACGATTCAGCGTCCTTCTGCGAGAAGCGCGCAATCTCTTGATAAGTGCGCTGCCGATCGGTGTACAGCGCCAGCGTGGAGCCGTCCTTGAACACCGACATCAGCGGGATTTCCGGGTAGATGTATTTGAGGCCGAACTTGCTGATGAGTCCGAGTTCGTCGTCTTTGATGAGCGGATTGGCCTGGATGAAGATGTGGGCCATGCTGTGCTGGTCGTGCTTGAAACCGGGCACTGTCAGCTCGCGGGTGATGACGCCGCCGCCGAACCAGGGTTGCCGCTCCACTACCAGCACTTTGCGGCCGGCTGCCGCCAGATAGGCTGCCGCCACGAGGCCGTTGTGGCCGGAGCCGATGGTGACGATGTCGTAGTTGGTCTCTGTCATTTGGTCATTCCTCTTTGGTTTTTTTGTTCTCTGTAGGTCTGGCAGCCGGAGCCCTCACAGTGCCCTCATAAATCAATCCGGGGAGGCGCCTGTTTGCCCTGAATCATATCAGCAGCTTTTTCAGCCACCATGACGACCCCAGCATTCGAATTGCCACTCACCATCCGCGGAAAGATTGACGCATCCACCACCCGCAGCGCTTCCACACCGCGCACCCGCAACAGCGGATCAACCACCGCATTGCTGTCGGTCCCCATACGGCACGACCCACCGGGGTGATGCACAGCGCTGGTCATGCGTTTGATGTAGTCGCGTAGTTCGTCGTCGCTGTCGAGAGAGGGACCAGGCAGGATTTCAGTCGCTTGATACTTTGCCAGCTGCGGCATCGCCAATATGCGGCGGGCGATGCGCAGGCCGCGCAACAGCGGCTCGATGTCGGCGCTGTCGCGCAGGAATGCATTGTCG
>CAISOD010000133.1 GCA_903887045.1 uncultured Gammaproteobacteria bacterium
CCCCCAGCAGCCCTTGAACCCGCACGCAACCTGCAAGTCGCCGGGGTACACGTGGAGCTGCTAACATTCGGCCAGTTTCCACACCGCATGAGACCCAATTCCCATGACCCTGATCCGCCAGGACGACGTAATCGCCAGCGTCGCTGATGCCCTGCAGTTCATCTCGTACTACCACCCCATCGACTTTATCCAGGCCGTGCACCGCGCCTGGCAGCGGGAGGAATCACAGGCCGCCAGGGACGCGATGGCGCAGATACTGATCAACTCCCGCATGTGCGCCGAAGGCCACCGGCCCATTTGTCAGGACACTGGCATTGTCACCGTGTTCGTCAATGTAGGCATGAACGTGCGCTGGGAAGGCAACATGGGGCTGGAGGACATGATCAATGAAGGTGTGCGCCGCGCTTACCTGCATCCCGACAACGTACTGCGAGCATCCATTCTCAGTGATCCTGCCGGAGCAAGGAAAAATACCAAAGACAACACACCGGCAGTAATACACACGCGGCTGGTACCGGGCGACACCGTGGAATTCCAGGTGGCTGCCAAGGGCGGTGGTTCCGAGAACAAATCGAAGTTGGTAATGCTGAACCCAAGCGACAGCATTGTGGATTGGGTAGTGAAAACAGTTCCGACCATGGGCGCAGGCTGGTGCCCGCCGGGAATGCTGGGCATCGGCATCGGTGGTACCGCCGAGAAAGCTGCAGTGCTGGCAAAAGAATCGCTGATGGATCCGATTGATATCGACGAACTGCGCGCGCGCGGTCCGAACAACCGTATCGAAGAGTTGCGGCTTGAACTGATGGAGAAGGTCAACGCACTCGGTATCGGCGCGCAGGGGCTTGGCGGTCTCACCACGGTGCTGGATGTGAAGATCAAGGATTACCCGACCCACGCGGCATCGTTGCCGGTGGCGATGATTCCGAACTGCGCAGCAACGCGCCACGCCCACTTCGTGCTTGATGGCAGCGGTCCGGCTGAACAGCATGCACCGAACCTCAGCGACTATCCGCAGATCGCCTGGGATGTCGGCCCCACCGCGCGCCGCGTCAATCTCGATACTGTTACGCGGGAAGAGATCGCCACCTGGAAACCCGGTGACACGCTGCTGCTCAGCGGCAAGATGCTCACCGGCCGCGATGCCGCCCATAAACGCATGATCGAACTCTACAAGAGCGGCAAGGGGCTGCCGGAAGGGGTCGATCTCAAAGGCAAGTTCATCTACTACGTTGGGCCGGTGGATCCGGTACGCGATGAAGTGGTGGGTCCGGCCGGTCCGACCACGGCAACCCGCATGGACAAGTTCACCGAAGACCTGCTGGCCTACTCCGGCCTGATCGGCATGATAGGCAAATCCGAGCGCGGTCCGGCCGGCATCGAAGCAATCAAGAAACACAAAGCGGTGTATTTGATGGCTGTCGGTGGCGCGGCGTATCTGGTGTCGAAGGCCATCAAGAAATCACGCGTAATCGCCTTCGCCGATCTCGGCATGGAAGCGATCCACGAGTTCGAAGTGCAGGACATGCCGGTGTCGGTGGCGGTGGATGTCAACGGCACTTCGGTGCACAACACCGGGCCGATCGAGTGGAAAGCCCGCATCGAACAACATGCGCTGACAGTGAAAGCGAGTAAATAAAAGCGCGTTAACGAAAGCCCGTTGATTACTGCCACTACGGCCTTGGGCGCCAACTACGCTGAACGAAGGAGCAACTGATGAAGCAGCACATGCACTGGTGGGGACTGATGATGTTGATCCCTGAGTTGGCACAGGCCGGCAACGCCCGCTTGGCGGGAGCAAAGTGATGCTGCCCTTGAAAGGTGACATCGGGCGGATATTGAGCCTTGCGCTGCTGGCCGCGCTGCCGCTGCAAGTGTTTTCCCAAAGCGCCGACCTCGATAACGGAGCCATCGTTTTCCAGAGCTATTGCACCCGCTGCCACTTGCCGCTCGAGATGCAGACCCGCCTCAGCAATGACTGGGCAGGCAAGCCTGATGCCGAGTTGTTGCAGCGCATCACCGCAACCATGCCCGGCGAGAACGCTGGTTCGCTGACGCCGCAGCAATATGCCGATGTCACTGCCTTCGTACTGAACATGGCGGACTCGTCCGACGAAGCGGCCCCAGCAGGCCGCGAAGTTGAATGGATCAGCATGAACGGCGCCGTCGATGCCGCCCGCTATTCCCCACTCGATCAAATCAACGCCGATAATGTCGCCACGCTGAAACAGCAATGGCAACTCGACCTCGGTAATTTCGGTCCCACTACCGAAGGCCAGAACGTCACCACGCCGCTTATGGCCGGCGGCCGCCTGTTTGCCACCGTTGGTGTTACCCGCGACATCATTGCCACCGATCCTGCCAGCGGACAGTTGTTGTGGTTGTGGCGCGCGCAGGAAGGTGAACGTTTCGACAAGGCGCCGCGCAAAGGCTCGGGCAAGGGCCTGGCTTACTGGCGTGAGGGCGGTGAGGAGCGCATCCTCACTGTGACACCCGGTTACTACCTCGTTGCCTTGAACGCACGTACCGGATTGCCAGTGGAAGCTTTCGGCGCTGGTGGTTGGGTTGATCTGCAGGAAGGCCTTCGACTCGGCCCGGGCCGCGAGGATCTCGATATCGGTCTGTCGTTTCCGCCGCTGGTGGTGGAAGACGTCATCATCGTTGGCGCCTCCCACGCCTTGTCGACCCGGCCGCTGGCGGCCGAGAACGTGAAGGGCGATATCCGTGGCTTTGATGCCAGAACCGGCAAACTGCTGTGGACCTTCCATACCATTCCGGAAAAGAACGAATTCGGCAGCGAAACCTGGCTCGGTGATTCCGCCAGCTACACCGGCAACGCCGGCGTGTGGGCGCCAATGGCGGCAGATCCTGAGCTCGACATGGTGTATCTGCCGGTGGAAACCCCGACCGGTGACTACTACGGAGCTGATCGCCCCGGCGACAACCTGTTCGGCAATTCGCTGGTGGCGCTCAATTACCGTACTGGCGAAATGCAGTGGTATTTCCAGCTTACCCATCACGATATCTGGGACTGGGACTTGCCGGCGGCACCGATCCTCGCGGATTTGCCCGATGGCAGAAAAGTGGTGGTACAGCTGACCAAGCAGGCGATGGCTTACGTGTTCGATCGCGTTACCGGCGAGCCGGTGTGGGACATCATCGAAACCCCAGTGCCACAGAGTGATGTGCCGGGTGAGCAGAGTTCAGCTACCCAGCCAATTCCCAGCAAACCGGCACCGTTTGACCGCCAGGGTTTTGGTGTTGCTGACTTGATCGACTACACCCCGGCGCTGAATGCCAAAGCGCGTGAGCTGATCAAGCCGTTTCGTCTGAGCGAACTGTTTACGCCGCCTTCGCTGGCTGCAGATCCCGACGGTACCCAAGGCACGCTGCATCTGCCGCACGCCACCGGTGGCGCCAACTGGCAGGGCGGCGCCTACGATCCTGACAGTGGTCTGTTGTACGTGCCCTCACGCACCGCGTTGACTTTGATGGGACTGGTGCCCGGTGGTGACGCATCCAGCGTGCGCTATATCCAGGGTTTGCGCGGCGGGCTTGATGTAGATGGTTTGCCCTTGTTCGCGCCGCCCTACGGCCGCATTACGGCGATTGATCTTGCCAGCGGTGATCACCGCTGGTGGATTCCGAATGCCGATACGCCCGCCAGCATCGCCAATCATCCGGCACTTGCCGGCGTGGAGCTGCCGCGCACCGGTAATCAGAACCAGGTGGGTATTCTGCTGACCAAGACCTTGTTGCTCGCTGGTGAAGGCCCCGGCGGCAAACCGCTGTTGCGTGCTCACGACAAGACCACTGGCGCTATCGTTGCCGAGATTGCCTTGCCCGGCAGTCAGACCGGCACGCCGATGACCTTTGAACACCAGGGCAAGCAGTACGTCGCGCTGACAGTAAGCGCCGGCGGACGTTCGCAACTAGTGGTGCTGGCGTTGCCGGCTACCGATCAATGATGAGAAGGAAGTACTGAATGAATATCAGGAAGTTGTTGGGCATCGCGCCAGTCGCAGCGGTGGAGTCAGTGCCTGGGTCGGCGACCATCCAAACGCAAGCACTGGTGCACACGGAAGCTCCGGCGGTATACATGCCGTTTCCTCCCGGGCATTTCTACTCGCCCGTGGTCGATCCAGCCACGCTGGCCGGGAAAGAGGCCGGGTTCTGGGACGGTGAGCCTCAGTGTCTTGGCATTGATTTCAACGACGAATCGCAAAAGCTCCATCTGGAAGCGATCAGGCAACACAGCCATGCCTGTGTCTATCCTGATACGGTCGATACCAGCGCAGAAACGCCGCGTTTCAGCCACAACAATGACCAGTTTGGCTGGCTCGATTCGCGCGCACTGTTCGGCATCCTCAATCACTACCAGCCGAAGAACGTGATCGAAGTAGGGGGTGGTTATTCCTCGCTGCTGATCGGTGATGTGAATGCCAGAATGCTGGGCAATTCCATCAATTTCATCTCGATAGAACCCTATCCGCGCGACTTTCTCGACCGGGGCTTCAGTGGGCTGACACGCTTGATCAAACAGAAAGTTGAAGAGGTACCACACGAGGTATTCGATATCCTCGGCGATGGCGACATCCTGTTCATCGACTCTTCACACGTGGCGAAAACCGGCAGCGATGTGAACTATTTGTTTTTCGAAATACTGCCCAGGTTGCGCAAGGGCGTGATCATCCACGTGCACGACATCTACCTCCCCGACGAATATCCGCGTGAGTGGGTGATCGATGAAAACCGCAGCTGGAATGAGCAATACGTGCTGCGCGCGCTGCTGATGTATTCCACCACTTTCAAGGTGATATTCGGCTCCTGGTACGCCTTCCGCAAATTCCCTGAACTGGTCAGCGCCGCGCTGAATCTGCCAGACGGCAGCGCGTTCGGCGGTGGCAGTATCTGGCTGCGAAAAGTGGAGTGAAGTCCCCGTTCTGAACGGCTACACCTGCAGCAGCGTGTCCGGCATGGCGGTGAAGTTGCGCAGGTCGCAGAACATCACCGTAACCAGACGCGATTCGCCTTCGAGCAGCTCCTGCTTTTCACGAACGCGATCAACATCAGATGCGGTAGCAGACGGTGTAGATGTCGTCTTCAGAGTAAGGGGCTGTCAAGGCATTCGTGTCATCCGGTGCGGTGTTTTCACCGGCGGCGCCAAGGGTGCCACGGAAGCGGCCAGAGGCGCCGTCACCGTCGTCAAGCTGGGTGTCGAGTGCGATGGCGGCGGCACCGGTCACGTTGCTCATGCAAAGCTTGGTGCCGTTGAGGCCATCGTTGATTGCATCAGTGGTCACACCGATGAGTCCGCCGAAGGGGTTCTGTGGCAGTGCCTGATCTTCGGTGAGGGCCGCATCGCCGCCGATGAATCCGGCAGCGCGCACGTGTTGGAAGAAGTCGCCGGATTCGCCAGCGGCAGCGCCGGTGAAGGTATCGGCCGCAGCAGCATCGATAACGCCATCGGCATCTCCTTGCACTACGTCCGCCCAGGCATCACCACGGCCGGTCAGATCGGTCAAATTCGGGCCGTCATCACCTGGCAGGCGGCCATAGCGATCCTGGTAGGAGAAGGCACCGGTAGCGATGTCGGTGAAGTCGTTGATGGCCGATTTGACGCGTGAGTTCTCGATCAATTGCTGGCCCTGCAGTACGCCGCCGAGCAGCAGGCCGATGATGACCAGCACGATGGCGATTTCGATCAGCGTGAAACCGCGCTGTTTGGCTTTCTGGATTTTCCCGATTTTCATGTTCTATCCTCTGGTTGAATGACGGGGTTCACTTTGGGTGTTGCGCCCCGGCTCGTCCTGGTGTATCGGTGTTTAAGGCCTACTGTAAGTCGGGCTCATAAGTACTTCAATATGTGGTTGCCCATTTGGAATTGCACAGCAGCAAGACCGAGTAGTGCATCGCGGTTGTTGGCCGCTTGCAGGGCTGGTTGTATTTCGTTGGCGGTGGTGGAGCGGCTTATCTGCAGGGTTACCGGCAAAGCAGCCGGTACAACTGCAGGTGATGTTTCGGTTGCCGGAGTCGCTGCGAGCAACTGGTCTTGTGCCACCGGCACCCCGGGTGGCGGTCTCGTTCATGGTCGGCGCTTTGGCATCGAACATCATTGAGTGTGACTTGATCGTTGTCGCCAATATGCGGCGTGACTGTCATTACAAAGCCGATGGGCACCGTGTTGACGACGGAGGTGTAGACCGGCAGCACCACCGCCAACATTGGCGACGATGGAACTCGAAATGCCGGAACTGGTGGCAGATACCCGCTGAACATTGACGTAGTCAATCTTGTAGGTTTCCCAACAGGGCGAATCCGGTTCAACGACCAGGTTGCCGGCTTCGTCGAAACGCCAGCGGATATTGGTCTGGCGGCTGATGCGTTCAAGAATCTGCGGCAGGCTCTGTTGATGGCGGTCAGAATTGGTGGTGAGCGTGTTTTCCGTTATTACCGGTGCCGGTGCTTGGAGGTTCGCCGAAGAATAACCCCGGCACTTCAGAGTGTCCGTTTTCCGTTGCCTGCCCCGATAAAATGGGGGATGCTAGTTCCATGCAGCTGAGCAAAAGGCGCTCATGTACCTCGACTATTTTTCATTGAAGCGGCACCCGTTCCGCATCACCCCGGACCCATCGCTGTTCTTTCACGGCGGCGCCCATGGCCTTGGCGTGGTGCTGGACGCCTTGGTATATGGCATTACTACTGGTGAAGTTATTCTGAAGGTGGTGGGCGAAGTCGGCAGCGGCAAAACCATGCTCTGCCGCATGTTGGAAGAGCGACTGCCGCCGACAGTGGATATCGTTTACCTCGCCAACCCCAAACTCAGCGCACGCGACATCATTTACGCCATTGCCTTCGAGCTGAAGCTGCCGGTAGATGCCCACACCGACCGCCTGGTGGTGATGCAGAAGCTGCAGGACTACCTGCTGGGCCGACACGCTGCCGGCGCCAGTGTGGTGGTGTTCATCGAAGAAGCGCAGAGCATGCCGCTGGAAACGCTGGAAGAAGTAAGGCTGCTCAGCAACCTTGAAACCCATCACCACAAACTCATGCAGATTGTGCTGTTCGGGCAGCCTGAGCTTGATCGCAAACTCGAAAACAAGTCGATTCGCCAGTTGCGTGAATGTATCACTCACAGTTTTGAGCTACAGCCGCTGAGCGAGCAGGAAATCCGCGAATACCTGCATTTTCGCCTGCAGGCTGCTGGTTGCCCGTGGCCACAGTTGTTCAGTCCGAAAGCGGAGCAGTTGCTGGCGAAGGCTTCGGCCGGTCTCAGTCGCCGCATCAACATCCTCGCCGACAGGGCGCTGCTGGCCACCTATGCCGACCCGGCTACGCGCCAGGGTATGCGCAACAGCGCCGGCGAAATCCTGCCGATGGTGCAGCCGAAGCATGTGCGTGTTGCCATCAAGGACAGCGCTTATCGCGTTGACCATACTGATATCAGAAAGAACCTGCTGATCGGTGCCGGGATGGCAGCACTGCTGTTGACTGGAGTTGGGGTGGGTTGGTGGCTGAATCGTGACAGCGGTCTGCAACCGGTGTCGTTGCCGGTGGCGGCAGTTGAACCCGAAGCCGTTGCAGCACCAACGCCAGTACCAGTGCAGCCAGCTGCGGCAACTGTAAGTTCGGTTGTTGCCCAGAATGCATCCAGTACAACAATAGAAGTCACCGCCAGTAGTTCGCCAGTTGCAGCCGCAGCGAAAGAAGTTGCCATTCCACCCGGCCTGACTGCTTTGGTGGCAGTGCGGGCGCGCGCTTCAGTGCCATGGCTGGCGTCGTTGCCCGGGCGCGAAGGCTATTCGGTGCAGATGTATGCCGTGGGAATTTCCGAACTCGACAAGCTGCAGGAATATTTTGAGTTCCTGGAATTGACTGACATGTTCGGCGATGTGTACATGTGTCGTATTTCCGCCAGCGGCGGCCTCGAGGCCCAGTGGCTGGTGTTGCATGAACTGTTCGAGGGGTACAGCAAGGCTGAATCCTTTATAAGGAACCTGCCGCCTTATCTTGGACAGCATCAGCCCTATGTACGCAATGTGAAGGGCATCGCCTGTACCAATTGACAGCCAGCGTTGCAAAACTGAACCGGAAGACTCAAATAACAAGAGAAAGGGGTAATGACAATGATCCGACTGAAACAGGCAATCGCCATCGCAGTCTGCGCCATATTGCCGGGGCTTTTGCTGGCGCAAACCGCTGACGAACGCCGCGAGAAGATGGGTAATACCATCATGAGACATCCCGACGGTCGCCTCGGTGCGCTGGCGCCGGAGAACCTCAACAAGCCAAGACCGGCAGCGCCGTTCAATCTGACTGGCACCTGGTTTGTCGATCTCAGCGAAGGCTTTGGCCGTTTCCGTTTCGGGCCGCCGTATCCGGAATTCATTGGTCAAGCCAAAACGGATTTCGAAGAAGGCCAGCGGGCAGCAGCTGAACGCCGGCCGTACCGCGATGCGATTGGTCAGTGCTTCCCGGCAGGTATTCCGATGATCATGACACGCGTGTGGCCGATTGCGATGGTGCAACTTCCCACCGTGATCTACATGATGTCCAACTTCAACAACAGCTTCCGCCAGATTTTCCTCGACGGTCGCGAGTACTCGGACCCCAACACCATTATTTATACCTACAACGGTGAATCGATCGGGCATTTCGAAGGCGACACGCTGGTAGCTGATACCCGCTACATCGAAACCTACAACCACTTCATCGACAGCGGCATCCCCATTTCGGAAGAGTTCCGGGTACAGGAGCGCATGCGCATGCTGGAAAACGGCGAGATTCTCGAGATCGAGTACATTATGACCGATCCGGTAAACTGGGTTGGCGAGTGGCGCAATACCAAACAATGGTTGCGGGCGGATACTACCGACATTGGTGAAGTGGAATGTCTGCCTGACCTCAATGACAATCTGCCAAGCACACAAGCCGGCCAGCAAGGCCTTACGCGCTGAAGCGCGGTTTTTGAATTGACAACTACAGAGGATTCCACCATGACAATCAAAACTACAGGTATCCGTTTGCTTGCAGCTGCTGCGCTGCTGAGCATGCCGGCATTGGCCCACCATTCGACCTCTGCGTTCGACAATACCAAAGTGGTCCGCATCGAAGGCACCATCACCCAGTTCCGCTGGATCAACCCGCATGCATCAATCAAGATCGACGGCGACGCCAGCGAGGGTACGGATGGGTTGTGGACTATCGAGATGACCGCTCCCAACAGCCTGTTGCTGCAGGGCTGGAAACGCAATTCGCTGGCAACTGGCGACAAAGTGGTGATGTTCGTCAATCCGTTGAAGAATTCGGTGACGCTGAATGATGGTAGCCAAGGCGCTCTCTATGTCGGCGCCATCCTGGCCGATGGCTCCAAACTGGGCCAGACCGATGGCACCGGTGCCGGCTCTGACAGATAGGAAAAGCACTGCAAGACGATCAGAATGCTGGACACAGAAGTCGACTTGGCTGAAGCGGAAACAAAATGAGGGAACTTGCATGACCAAAACGCTCCACAGACGTTGGCGCATGGCAGTAATGCTCGTTGCCAGTGGCTTTTACTGTCTGCCTGCGCTGGCATTGCCGGACTGGAGTGGCGTGTGGGCAATGACGGGCGGTACCGTATTCGACGCGGCAACCCGCAGTGGCCCGGGTGGCTCGACTACACCGGGCCTGCGTCAACGCCCCCCTTACACTGCCGAGTATGAGGCGAAATACCTCGCCAACATGGCGTTGCGGGACAAGGGCGTGCTGCCAGACCCGAACTCGATGTGTGGTATTCCGGCTGGTTTCCCGCGTATTTTCAATCTGCCTGATGTCTACGAGTTTGCGGTGACTGACAAGCAGGTGTGGATCCTGTCAGAGAACGGCCCCAATGTGCTGCGTATCTATACCGATGGTCGTGCGCATCCGCCGGTTGCCGATCGCTGGCCGACACACACTGGTGATTCGGTTGGGCATTGGGAAGGTGACACGCTGGTATTCGATACGCTGAGCCTGCACAGCTCGGAATCAGGCAATACGATGATTGATCGTACCGGATTGGTATTGAGCGATGCTGCCCATGTGGTGACGCGAATGCATATTGCTGAGGGTGACGTAATGGTGGTCGAGATGACGATAGAAGATGCCAAGGCACTGACAGCTCCATGGGTAGTGACCAAGCGTTTCAATCGCCAACCGGCAGGCACTCGCGTGTACGATTACGCTTGCAATGAAAACAACCGCAATCCAATCGACCCCGCCACCGGCTGGACCTACACGATAGGGCCGGATGGCAAAATCATGGACCAAAGTCCCTCTGCAGCAGGTAGCGAAGAATGAAGCCGGTCAGATCCCCATTACCGTGGTTGCTCATGCTGGTCGCTGGCGGCGCGTTTGCGCATCACTCCGATGCGATGTTTGAGCGTGCAAAAGTGCTCGAGCTCACTGGCACCATCAAGGAATTCCAGTTCACCAACCCGCATACGTGGGTGCAGGTGGAAGTGAAGAATGACAAGGGCGAAAGCGTAGAATGGAGTCTGGAATGGGGTAGTCCGAACCAGCTGGGTCGACAGGGCATCAGACCTTCCACATTTCCTGCAGGAGCTGCGGTTACCATCCGTACCAACCCGATGAAAGACGGTACTGCAGCTGGAGCGTTCATAGGCGCGAAGCTGGCGGATGGCACCATCATCGGGAGCTGGGAATGAGGCAGGAATCAATCGGGATTTGACCGGAATTAGACCGGAAATAGAAAGCAGGGCCATGTATCCTGCCGTCGATAACCGACCAATAATCAATCCGCTGGTAATCAAGTTTTTACTTTGACGCAAGAGAGAGGGGGAAATCATGTCCAATACCAACGTAATACCGGCCGTTCGCATCGCTGCGATGACTCTGGCCATCGTCTGCGCCAACCAGGGCTACGCCGCTGCTGCTGAAGCCGAGGCACCGCGCACGCCAGCACCGAAACTCGCCGATGGCACTGTTGATCTCGGTGGCAATGGCATCTGGGATTTGCCTTACATCACCGACTTTGCCACCCGCATCGTGGGCGCAGTCCCTCGCGCAAACCCGGTGGTTCAGCCACCAATGTTGCCGTGGGCGCAAGCCATGTGGGAATACAACCGTTCCAACGACGTCAAATACGATCCGGAAGGCTTCTGCTTGCCACCGGGCGGCCCGCGTTCGATGGGTACGCCGTATCCGGCCGAGTTCATCCAGCAGGCTGACCGCATCGTCATCATCTTTGAAGGTGGCGGGCACGTGTGGCGCGAAATCCACATGGATGGTCGTGAGCACCCAGAAGATTTGAACCCGACCTATTTCGGCCACTCGGTGGGCCATTGGGAAGGTGACACGCTGGTGATTGACACCGTGGGTTACAACGAAAAAACCTGGATAGATTTCAACGGCCACATGCACAGCGATCAGTTGCACACCATCGAACGTATTACGCGTCCGTTCAAGGAAGTACTGCATTATGAAGCTGTCATCGACGATCCGGGTGCCTACAGCGCGCCGTGGACTGTGGCGTGGGACATCAACTGGAACGATGGTTCCGAGTTGCAGGACTACGTGTGCCAGGAAAACAACAAGTATCTGACCGACATGACCGATGACCTCGGCCATCCGTTCTTCCAGAAGACTGAAGGGCTGTAAGCGACCTTCCTGCACAAAACAAAAAGGGGCCTCAGGGCCCCTTTTTCATGGGTCAGACTCAAGGGGAGAGAATCGCTCGAGCAGAAACTGTGACGGACACAGTAGTTTCTCCTGGTTCGGCCGATGGTGTTTCCATCTTCATGTCCATGGCGCGGGCCGACATCGCATAGACTTCGCGTGTTACCGGTACGTTTGCATTGCCATCGAGACTTACTTCTACCAGTGCAGCCGATTGCTTGCCCAGGGCGCCGCCGGCGTTGGTGGCACGTTGCTGCAGTGTCTGCAGTACTTGAATGGTCAGTTCGCCCGACACCTGCTCGTAGCGAGCCGGTGACAGGGTGTAATACAGATTTGTTACCGTAAGTCCTGTGCTTTGCAGATCGCCAACCAGTGCCAGCAGTGCCGCACTGTCCAGGCTATGAAGTTGCAGGCTCTGCTGCGCTCGCCACACCGGATTGTCGGCACTGAAAATCCCGGGTTCGTTCTGGACCTGGTAAACCTGATAGTAGCCAGTCTGCACCTGCACCCCGTCAACAGCCTTTGCGGAATCAAGCGCTTTTTTAACTGCAGCGTTCACAAGGTTCTGCAGTGCGACCTGATCTCGACCCTGCACGACAAAATCGAGAGTGGCATTGAGAGTGTCCTGCGCCACCTCTTGCTGTTCGGTGGCGCTGAGATTAAGCACCAGTTGGCCGGCTTGCAGTTCGCCGAGACTGAGCTGGTTCTGCGCCTGCAGCGGTACAGCAGCTGCAAGACACCACAGAACCGGCAAGGAATAAATCATACGCATTGCCATTCTCCGTGGTGCCTGCATCAGCGGGTTACTTCATGCGCAGGACGAAGATGTCGTCGTTGCGGGTAGGGTCGGTGGCGTCACGTATCTCCGTTACTTGCGCAGCGGTAACCGGTGCTGCCGTATTGCCCCAGCTGCTGCGGATAAACGTAAGCGTGTCGGCAATCTGCTGATCGCTCAACAGCTGGCGGAAGTACGGCATGTCGTTGACGTCAGGGCCCTGGCCGGTGAACACGCGCAGCGAACCGTTCAGCGTAATGTTGATTAGCGAACTCGGGTCCGGATCCATCACCACCGGGTTGCTGGCCAGCGGTGGCTGGTACGGGTAGTAGCCGACACCGCTGGTGACGTGACAGTTCGAGCAGTATTCGTAATAAGTACTGGAGCCGGTTTTGCTGAAGTCGAGCGCGGTCAGCTGGTCGGCTTCGGCGGTGCTGGCAACGTAAGGTGTCGCATTGGCTTCCACATTGGCGGGCAGTGATTTCATGTATTCAGCCATGGCGGCCAAATCGGTATCGCTCATGTGACGGGTGGAGTTGTTGATCACTTCCACCATCGTGCCAAAGGCAGTTCCGAATTTGTTGTGGCCGGTCTGCAGGAATTCGGCCACATCGGCTTCTGACCAACGCCCGAGGCCGGAGTTGATGTCGCCGTTGAGACTGGAGGCAGACCAGTGGTCGAGCGGAGCGCCACTGAGGAAGTCGCTGTCGCCGTCCTCTGTGCCTTTCTCCTGCATCAACAGGCCACGCGGGGTGTGGCAGGCGCCGCAGTGGCCGAGGCCCTGCACCAGGTAGGCGCCGCGGTTCCAGCCATCGCTCTGGCCGGCGACAGGTTCATAAGCGTCGTCTTCGGCTGCCAATACGTTCCAGATACCCATCGCCCAGCGCACATCACGGATGCCTTCGATCTCTTCGGGCAGGTTGGGTTGGGCCGAAGCCTGCACGTCGTTCATCAGGAAATCGTACAAGGCCCGCATGTCCTGTTCCGACATTTTCGCGTAGGAAGGATAGGGCATGGCGGGGTAAAGGCGGTGGCCATCGCGGGCAACACCGGTACGCATGACGCGATCGAACTCGTCGAAACTGTATTCACCAATGCCGTTCTGTGGATCAGGTGTAATGTTGGTGGCGTAGATATTGCCAAGCATTGGCACTGCCATCTTGAGTCCACCAGCGAGCGGCTCGCCTTCGGGAGTGGAGTGACACGCCACGCAGTTGCCCAACCGGGCTACGTATTCCCCATGGGAAATCCCGGCGGCCTGCGCTTGGGCAGCACTATCGGTGGCAAAAGTACTTTCAGTGGTGACTGTATCGGAGTTGCAACCGGCAACCAGGCCGGCAACTACCAGTGACAAGCTCAGTTTGTATAAAGACATGCTGTTCCCCTTCATAGTTTTTGCCATCATTATATTGTTGGAATCTGACGGTGTTTCCGGTCCCGGCACACGCGGGGCAGACTAGCAAAGAAGCCTTGCTAATGCACCGGTTCCTTGTGTTCCTGGGACAGGTGGACGTTCCATTCCGAACCCACCAATCCCTGCTCCAGCAAGTTGTACATCATGAACAGCATGGTGCGGTCCAGATCGAGGTTGAGCCCCTGTCCCTTCTCAGGCAGCAACTGCAGATTCATCACTCCCCCTGCCTTGCGATTGCTGCTGATGCGATAGCCGAGAATGCCATTGGCGCCCAGTGGCAGCGCAGGGCCGGCCGCGCTGGCAGGATCAGCTGCCATCGGGGGTGAATATTCCTTCTCCAAAGCGCCCTCCTTCAATTGTTTGATGGTGTCGCGGCTGGACGCAAGTTCGCGCATACCGCCTTCCTTCTCTATCATATCGTTCAGCACTTTCGCCAGCAGTACGCTGTAACGGCGCGTAAGCCACACGCGGAATTCGCCGGCAGTGCCGGCATTGGCCCGCAGGAGCAGCCGGTCTTCGATCGGGTTGTAGCTGATGTTGAGTTGCTGCAGGGCGCCTGACATGGACTGGCTGATACTCTGGCAAGGTTGATCGGCATTCTGGCGTCATGTTGTTGCCGTGATCAAGGTACTCCTGTCGTGACGGCCTAAGGTGAGGTTTGCAGTTGGCATAGAATGCGCACTTTTTTGCAGACGCCGACATGAACGCCTTGCTCGCATTGTTGCCAGACCTGCATTTGCCTGACATGAGCCCCGGCCAGCTTGTCGCCACCGCGCTGATCTTCACCTGGTCGGGCTTTGTCCGCTCGGGGCTTGGATTCGGCGGTGCTGCGCTCGCTCTGCCTTTCATGCTGCTGGTGTACGACCAGCCGGTGTTCTGGATTCCGATTATCGGCAGCCAACTGCTGTTTTTCACCGGCCTTACCCTCAGCAACCGTCTGCACAATGTCGACTGGGCCTACCTGTTTCGCTCGGGCCGGCTGATCCTGCCTGCAGCCTTTGCCGGGGTGTTCGGCTTGCTCAACCTGCCCAACGGCGTCTTGCTGGTCTGCATTTATGTGATCACGCTGGTGTATGCCGTGCTGTGGGCGCTCGACCGTGCGATAAGCAGCCAGCATGCGTGGGTGGACAACCTGTTGCTGGTGCTCGGTGGCTATGTGTCAGGCAGTTCACTCACCGGTGCCCCGCTGATGATTGCCGTATTCATGCGTCACGTACCACTTGGGCAGTTGCGCGATACCTTGTTCGTACTGTGGTTCGTCATCGTTGCCTTCAAATTGACCACGCTGGCAGTGCTGGGCGTGCCGCTGCAATTGGCTGCGGCCGCACTGCTGCTGCCGGTTGCAGCGATAGGCCATGTTGTCGGCCTTAAGTGTCACGATTACCTGCTGCGGCGGGAACGCCTGTGCCGCCGGCTGTTGGGTTGCCTGCTGGTGGTGGTGTCGCTGGCAGGTCTGTGGGAATTGAGGTGAAGCCCTGATTGGGTACAATCGCGGCGCTTTCGGCAATGGTTCTGCGCAGGCAGCAGGGATGGACGGGCAGCGCAGAGTCGTGGTTTTGCTGGCAGCACACTGCCCACAACTATCAGGGTTTGAACAAGGAGCAAAGACCGGTGTTTCACCAGAACCACCGGCTCACGGACATGAAAATTTTCAACCAGAAGCAACTGGCGATCACGCTGTTGTGTGCAGTAACGGCGCCGTTCGTGATCTCCGGATTCCAGCTGTTGGCAGGCAGCAGTGCTTCGCTGCTGCCAGTGACGCCGGCCATCGCCCTGCATTTCTATGGCGTATTGTGTACCAGCTTTTTTGCCGGCATCCAGTGGGGTGTGCATTTCTGCAAACGCACGGAAGACAGCGTATACCTTGTCAGCTTCTTCACGCTGGTGCTGGTCTGGCTCAGCCTTTTGAGCCCGGGCAGCATTGCTGGACTGACGGCGATACTCGTGGGGTTCCTGTTGTCGTTGGCGGAGGAATACCGGCTCAGCCGCCAGCGCGTCACCACCGCATGGTTCTGGCAGGTGCGCTGTATCAGCACGGCAATTGCCGTGTTGAGTCTGTTGCTTACGATATCCGCGCTCGCCAGTGGTAGGGTAAGCTAGCCGTCACTGACTTGTTGTTGGAGGTTGTATGCCCAAAGTCCTGATCACGCGTCGCTGGCCCGCTGAAGTGGAAGCTGCACTGCAGCAACGCTACGAGCTCACCATCCGCAATGAACCGCTGTCGCAGGAAGAATGGCATGCGGCCCTGCGCGAGTACGACGCCATTTGTCCCTGTGTTATCGACAAGCTGAGCGCCGACATGTTTGCCGCTCCTGCGCCACGCACCAGATTGCTCGCAAATTACGGCGTCGGCTATAACCACATTGATCTCGTTGCTGCTGCCGCCAAGGGCATCAGCGTGTCCAATACGCCTGATGTGCTGACTCACGCGACCGCCGACCTTGCCATGACAGTCATGCTGATGCTGGCGCGTCGTGCCGGTGAAGGCGAACGTCAACTGCGCAGCGGCAATTGGAGTGGCTGGTATCCCACCCATCTGATGGGCACGCAAGTCACCGGCGCCACGCTTGGTATCGTCGGCATGGGGCGCATCGGTCTGGCGATGGCGAAGAAAGCGCACGATGGGTTCGGTATGAAAATCCTCTACCACAACCGAAAGCCAGTGAATGAATCCGATATTTCTCCGCTACCGGCGGAGTATTGCGCTGAGCTGCCGGTGCTCCTGCAAAGATCGGATTTCGTAGCACTGCATTGCCCTGGTGGCAAACAGAATTACCACCTCATCAACGCAGAATCGCTGGCGCATATGCGCAAGGATGCCTTCCTGATCAACACAGCGCGCGGTGATGTGGTGGATGAGGCTGCGTTGGTGGACGCCCTGCAGCAGGGTCGGATCGCCGGCGCCGGTCTTGATGTTTACGAACGCGAGCCGCAAGTTACTGCGGCCCTGCTCTCCATGGAGAACGTGGTGTTGCTGCCACATCTGGGCAGCGCCACTACTGCCACCCGCGTGGCGATGGGCATGCGCGTATTGCGCAACCTCGACGCTTTCTTTGCCGGCGAGCAGATGCCTGATCGCGTGGTGTGAGCCACTGCTTCAGGCAAACACTTCTGCCAGAAAATCTTCCATGGTGCGCCATGCCCGGCGCGCTGTTGCGGCGTTGTATTGCATGCCATTGGCGGCATCGTTGGCTGCCGGATTGGTGAAGGCGTGCGAGGTATTGCCGTAGGCATGCAGCTGCCAGTCGGCACCGGCTGCTGTGAGTTCCTGTTGCAGCGCCAGCACAGCAGCGGGCGGTACCATCGGATCGTCATGACCGTGCAGCGCCAGCACTTTGGCCTTGATGGGGTGGTTCGGAATCGTGGCGGGGGTGAACAGACCATGAAAGCTGACAACGCCGCTCAGATCAGCACCACTGCGCGCCAGATCCAGTACGCACATTCCACCAAAACAGAAGCCGATGGCGCCGATGCGGGCGGTGTCGACCATGGGAATTCCTTTTGCCGCAGCAAGGCCCGCCAGCAATCGTCGGCGCAAGAGTGCGCGATCCTGCACCAGTGGCATCATCAGTGCGGAGTTTTCGGCCGCCGTGTTGCCGAATACGCCCTTGCCGTAGGTGTCGATCGCTACGCCGACATAGCCGAGAGCTGCCAGCTTGTCTGCTTTCGCGCATTCGAACGCGCTGCGACCGGCCCACGCATGGCTGACCAATACAGCGGGGCGCTTGCTGGCTTCGGTGGTGGGCAGCGCAACATAGGCTTCAAAGGTAGTGTGGCCATCGTTGTATTCGAGAAAAGTGCCAGGCATGGTCAAGCTCCGTTTATGGTGGGTTTGTCAGGATTATAGCTATCGTCTGCCCCAAACAATGATGGTAGTGTTGGGCACGCTGTCGAAAAAACATTGATAAAAACAAATCTTGTAAAAAAGCAGGGGCGCTCATGGCACAACCTGATATTCCGCCAGTCAATCTTGATTACGCTTTCACCATCCGGCTTGAAACCAGCGGGCGCATCGCCTTCGACGGCCCGATGCGCAGCCGCGTGTTTGAACCTGTCAGCGGCGGTGAGGTATTCGGACCGAAATTCAATGGTCGGGTAGTGCCGCAAAGCGGCGCTGATTACGCCAGCAACAACATGATGGACGCCCACCTGATGCTGCAGGCCAGCGATGGCACCTGGGTCTACATGAATGTGATTGGTTACGAGCACACGGTCACTGACGATGGCACTCCCTATTTCCGCGTTTCGCCGTATTTCGACACGCCGGCCGGCCCGCACGAGTGGCTGGGCAAGACAGTGTTCATCGCGCACGCTGAACGCTTCCACAATCCGGGCTACCTGATGCTCCACGTCTACGCGTTGCTGTAGGAGAAGACTGTCATGGCCGAGTTGCAAATCCCTGGCATCGAACTCGAATATGCCTTTTCCATCACGATGAACTTTGCCGAGCGCATCGACTTTGTCGGCCCGCGTCGCGGCAAAGGCTACGTCCCGCCGGCCAGCGGTACCGTTTACGGCCCGCTGTTGAACGGCCGCGTGGTGCCCTACAGCGGTGCCGACTTCGCCATCTTCAGGGAAGTGAGCCAAGGCATAAAAGCCAATACCCACTACATGCTGCAGGCAGACGACGGTACCTGGATCTATATCAACAACCGGGGTTACCTCAACCGCAGTCCCGACCCTGCCAACCCCGGCCAGACCAAGCTCTACTTCCGCATGACGCCAATGTTCGAGGCGCCAGCGGGCCCGCATGAATGGCTGGCGCGGACCATGATTGTCGGTACTGGCGAGCGTCTGACCAACCCCGATCGTTCGCAATTTACCTACTACCGCGTCAAATAAGGGGCGAGGCAATGGCATTGTCGAGACGGAACATCCTGCAGGCGGCCGCCGGTGGATCAGCGCTGACCGTGCTGGCCCCGGCCAGCGTGGTTGCTCATACACCAGTGCGGACCGTGGCTTTCGAAGGCGCCGGTCTCTATCTGTACCCCGCCTGGGGCGAGCCGCAGCCCTATCTGGTGGTTCCGACCGGCCCTTGTCTGGCTACCCTCGAATTCCGCGATGCGGCCACCACTTTGCTGCTGTGGACCCAAAGCCTGTCGATTACCGGCGGGTTTGCGGGGCGGTTGGGCGGATATTGATACTTGTGGTAAACCAAACTGCAGCTATTGCGTTATCTGCCAAGGAACCGGCACTCAAACGGACGGCAAGTGATGCGATTTTCGGCAGTAACAGCCCTGGAAGCAGACTCGGACGGCAGCGGCTTCTGGATGCTGCGTAACAGCGATGAACAGGCGGATTCCCTTGCGGGCGATACCGCATTGGAGCAGCAGCGCAAACTCGACCGCTTTCTGGCTGGTGTGGAAAAGCGTGCCTACCGCATGGCAGTGCTGGCCACCGGCAACCGCGATGATGCCTTTGATATCGTGCAGGATGCGATGCTGAAACTGGTTGAGAACTACGGTGGCAAACCGGAGTCCGATCTGGCTCCGCTGTTTTTTACGATCCTGCAGAGCCGTATCCGTGACTGGTACCGCCGCAGTTCGGTACGCAATCGTTTGCGCAGCTGGCTCGGCACTGACGACGAAGACGAATCAGCTGACCAGCTGGACCAGCTGCCTGACCCGGCCTCACGCACACCGGAAGAGCTGCTTGCAGTACGCGGTGGCATGCAGGCGCTGGAGGCGGCATTGGCGAAACTGCCACTGCGACAGCAGCAGGTATTCCTGCTGCGTGCATGGGAAGGGCTGGACACCAGGCAGACCGCGCAAGCGATGAAATGTGCAGAAGGCAGTGTGAAAACCCATTACTCGCGCGCGCTTGCTACGCTGCGGGAAAAGCTGGGAGACCATGTGTGATGAGCAATAGAGAGAGCAGTGAAGATTTTGACAAGCCGGCAACAGGCTCGTCCGATGAGCGCGATCCGATAGTGGTATCGATTCGCCTCGAACTGGATCGCAGCTGTGCTGCGCTTGACGGCTATACGCTGTCGCGCCTGCATCGTATCCGCAGTGAAGCCGTGGCTCGCCGGCGTTCGCGCCTGCAGCAGTGGCTGCTGCCGTTCGGTACACTGGTGACTGCCAGTGCCTTGGTATTGGCGATAGGCCTTTACTCGCGCACCCCGGCAAGTGGTGTTGACAACGCTGCACTGGAAGACATCGAAATCCTTGCTGCCAACGAAGCGCTGGATTTCTATGCCGATTATGAGTTTTACCAATGGCTGGCCCAAAACTAGACTGGCCTGAATCCTGAGACTGATTACGGTGACCCGAATGAACCGCCTGCTAGTCCTTGTTGTCTTGTCGCTGCTGCCGCTGTGGGCCTTGGCACAGGACGGGCTTGCCTGGGATCAGCTGAGTGATGAGCAACGCCAGTTGCTGGCCCCGTTCGAACAGAACTGGGGCGGGCTGCCGCCCAAGCGTCAGCGCGACCTGTTGCGCGGCGCCGAACGCTGGCAGCGCATGTCGCCAGACGAGCGTACCCAGGCACAGCAGCGGGCGCAGGAATGGCGCGAGCGCAGTCCTGAACAGCAGGCGCAGATCCGTGAGCGCTTCGAACGGTTCCGCGATCTTGACCCTGACGAGCAACGTGCACTGCGTGATCGTTTCAGTGATTTCCAGCGCATGCCGGAAGAGCGACGCCGTCAACTGCGCGAACAGTTCCGCAATCGGCCACCTGGCGGCTTTCGCCAAGGGCCGCCCCCTCCGGGTGGGATGCCGCCACCAGACGGCGTGATGCCCCCCCCTCCGGGTGGTCCTGCCGGTAAATCTCCGCGCTGAGAGCGGAGTCCTGCTTTTCTTCTTTCCACCACCTGTTGTAGTGCGTGTACCCCGCCAAGGCTACCTGTTGTGGTTTCCGGCTTGATTTGGCCATGGCCGACCAGTATTGTGCCGGCCATCAACAACAGGAGAAACACGATGCCATCTGCGTTCTTGCAGAGACTCGCAAGCCCTTGTCGGGCGCTGAGGCGCAGCGGGCAATGTGCCACCGTCGCCCTGATGGCCTCCCTGTCGATTTTGCCGTCGATTTTCCCGACCCTGACATTCGCCCAGGCGGGCTCTCGCCCCGCGCAGTATTTTGAATCCCCTCAAACGTTTTACCACTCGCTCAATGGCTCGGCGCCGGGCCAGTCGGGCATGCGTGGCACTATGGAGCCGCTGGCGCCAGTCGATGTGTTGGAGCTGGCGCCATCATCGCGCTATCTGTTGTGGGTCGAGCTGGAGCAGGGACGTTTGAACGTGATGGAAAACCTTGGCGATGCCGGCATCGTCATCCGCAAGCGAATCCCGGTGTCGATCGGCAAGCAGGGCATCGGCAAGCGCACCGAAGGTGATAAAAAAACGCCCATTGGCATTTACCGGGTACAGCAGTTCCTGCAGGACAACGAGCTTGATGACTT
The DNA here is from genome assembly GCA_903887045.1 of uncultured Gammaproteobacteria bacterium. Lineage (GTDB taxonomy): Bacteria > Pseudomonadota > Gammaproteobacteria > Pseudomonadales > Pseudohongiellaceae > CAILUG01. Next base: position 21,244 of record CAISOD010000133.1, read on the forward strand.
TTACGGCATCGGTGCTTGGCCGCTCGATTACCCGAATGCGTTTGACAAATTGCAGTCGCGTACCGGCCACGGCATCTGGCTGCACGGCTTGCCAAAGGCCGAAGAGCAGCGCCCATTCCTGACCAGCGAAGGCTGCGTCATTCTCGACAACATCAGCCTTGCTGCATTGACTGATGAAATCGGAACTGGCGCGACCCTGGTGCTGAGTCCGCGTGAATTGCGCTGGGTGCCACTTGGGCGCCAGCGGCAACAACTGCACAGCCTGCAGCAGGCGTTGGCAGCATGGGAGAGCGCGTGGGAGTCGCGCAACAATGATGGCTACCTGGCGTTCTACGCCGATGATTTTTCCGATCTTACTCGCAACAAGGCAGCCTGGGCGCTGTACAAACGCACGGTGAATGACAGTAAACGTTTCATTGAAGTCGAGGTGACAGACGTGAATATCATCGTCGAGCCAGAGCATCAGGATGTAATGAATGTGACATTCAGGCAACGATACGTCAGCGACAATTTCCGCTGGAAAGGCAACAAACAGCAGCTCTGGCGCTGGGGCGACGGCGGCTGGAAAATCATTTACGAAGGCGATAATTGATGAGCGAGCAATGGAAGATGGCGGGAGCCTGCGTCCTGTGTGCCGCTGCGCTGCTTTTGCAGGGATGTGCAAAAGTATCTGATACCGATGAGTCGGCTGCTGCGCCCGCTGTTACCACCGTTGCAGCCCCTGTTGAATCCCCCAAGGCAACAACCGAGGCAACAGCTGCTGGAACATTTGTCGCAACCCCGGTACCGCAAACATTGGAAACTGCTACAGAGATAGCAGCTCCCTCAACCGCAACATCATTATTGGCCCCCGCTGTAGTTGATGGCTCCCTACCGCAGGTGGCTGCCGATACTGCATCGTTGTCGTCAGTAGCCCGGCTGACGCCGGAAGAGATTGCAGCCCATCAGGGCGAAGTCGACAATCTTTGCGCCATGATTGGCGACAAGCTCAGCAGTGTCGAAACCAAGGATTGCCTCGACCAGTTGTTCCGTTTCGGTGGTGGTTACTCCGTCAACAATCGCCCGTTGATGTTCAAGGACTACATGCCGGATGAAGTCGCAGACAAGGAGTTCCGGGTATTGCTGATGGGCGGGGTGCACGGCGACGAGTACTCGTCGATCTCGATCATCTTCAAATGGCTCTCCTTGTTTGCCCCGGATGCGCTCGAAGGCGAATTCCACTGGCGTTTTGCGCCGCTGGTGAATCCTGACGGCCTGCTCGACGGTAGCCAGGCCAAGCGGCAGAACGCCAATGGCGTCGATCTCAATCGTAACTTTCCTTCGGAAGACTGGAACGCCACTGCGGTGCAGTACTGGCAGGAAAGCACCGGCAGTAATCCGCGCCGCTTCCCTGGCAACAGCGCTGCCAGTGAACCCGAAGTACAGTGGATAGTCGACCAGATCATCGAGTTCCAGCCGGACGTAATCGTGTCGGTCCATGCGCCCTATCATATACTCGATTTCGATGGTCCCACTGAAGCACCACGCAACATCGGTGAACTGTACCTGCACCAGCTCGGTGTCTACCCGGGATCGCTCGGCAACTATGCCGGGCTCAATAAAAGCATCCCGGTGGTGACACTGGAATTGCCATCGGCCGGCATCATGCCGAAACCGGACCAGATCGCACTTATGTGGAATGATCTGGTTGGTTGGCTCGATAAAGAAGGCCGCAAAAAAATGCAAGATTAAGGAGCGCCACGGCGCGCTCCTGCACCATGTCGCGGCACTCGTCGCGAATCCCGCGAATATTCATTGCCAACTGCATCACACACTGCCGCGTGTAGAGCCAATCGTTGGCGTTGAATATGGATGCAATGGGGAAAAGCCGCGGAGAAAAACATCTCTGCATGTTTATTGCTTCATTGATTCCCAGAATCATCGCCATTCAATTTGTCAGGACAACCAAGTGAATAACCCTTCGCTGGTTTTGACGCTACTGTTATCAACAGCATTGTCAGTATCAACCATTGCACAAGCGGCCCAAGAGGCCACCACACCGTTCTCGCGCAAGCGTATCGAGATAGTCCGCACCGAACTCAAGCCAACACTTGATGGCGTGCTCGACGATGAAATCTGGCAGATGGCGACCGTTATCACCGACGTTCACCAGTTCTCGCCAGTGGACCAGGGCGCACCGAGCGAGCAGACCGAAGTCTGGATCGCCTATGACCAGCGCTTTTTCTATCTGGCTGCGCGCCTGCATGACAGTGAACCTGACGGCATCATCTCGCGCCAGTTGGTTCAGGGTGGCAATTTCAACAGTGACGACGCCTTCGAGTTTGTGCTCGACACCTTCAATTCCGGCCGCACTGGCTACAGCTTCCAGGTAAATCCGAATGGTATCCGCCGTGAGGGAATGTACGAGAACCCGAGCGAGATCAACCAGGACTGGAGTGGCATCTGGCAGGTGGAATCTAAAATCGACGGCTCAGGCTGGACTGCTGAAGTAGCGATCCCGTTCAACACGCTGAACTTCGATCCCGAGTCGGATGAATGGGGCTTCACCTTTTCGCGCACCATCGCCCGCAAGCGTGAAGAAATCGCCTGGTCATCGTTCAACCGCAACATCAATCCGACCACTACCGGCATAATCTACGGCATCCACGATATCCGCCAGGGCCGTGGTCTCGACATCGTGCCTTCACTCAGCGTTGGCAGCTCGCGCAATTACGCCGCCGGCGTCGAAGAGCAGATAATCGAACCGTCGATCAACGTGTTCTACAAGTTCACACCTAACCTCACCGGCGCGCTGACGCTGAACACCGACTTCTCGGCCACTGAAGTAGACAACCGTCAGGTCAATCTGTCGCGCTTCTCGCTGTTCTTTCCGGAAAAACGCGATTTCTTTTTGCAGGATGTCGACATCTTCAGCTTCGGCGGTCTCGACCAGAACGGCATTCCGTTCTACTCGCGTCGTATAGGTCTCAGTCCCAGGGGTACTCCGGTCGATATCAACGCCGGGGTCAAACTGACGGGTCGAATCGGCGACTGGAACGTTGGCAGCCTGCTGGTGCAGCAAGGCGAAACACCTACGCTGGATGCCCAACAAGTGTTTGTTGGTCGTGTTGCCGCCAACGTGTTGTCCGAATCAAGCGTCGGTGCCATCTTCACCCAGGGCGACCCGGCCAGAGGCACTGACAACAGTGTGGCCGGCATGGATTTCCGCTACCAGAACACCCGCTTCTCGGATTCCCACACACTGCGCGGTAACGCGTGGTTCCAGCAGTCCTCGACCACAGGCCTGGACGGCGATGACAAAGCCTTTGGCGTACAGGCCAATTTCGACACACAGAACAACGGTTTTGGCGGTATGTTGGGCTACAACTACCTGGGCGAAGACTTCAACCCGGCGCTGGGTTTCGCCAACAATACCGGCGTTCAGGGCATCAACTTCATGGGTAGTGGCCGCTACTTCCTGCAGGGCAACAAGTGGTTCCGCGCGGTGAACACGTTCATGCGCTACAACTACACTGAAAAACTCGATACCGGCGAACTGCAGCAGGAAGAATGGTTCTGGCGCGTGCTCAACTTCAACACCCACCGTGGTGGCCAGATCGGCATCGGTGGCTATCAGAACAAGGAAGGTCTCGAAAAGCCCTTCCAGATCCGCCCGGGCATCTTCATCCCGGCCGGTGAGTACACCTTTGGCGGAATTCAGGGCGAGATCCGCTTTGCCGAGCAGAATACGCTGCAGCCACGCATGAGCTTCAACAGTGGCAGCTATTACGATGGCAGCCGCAACACGCTCAATGGCGCTTTGGATTATCGTCCCAACAGTCATCTCGCCATGGGTTTCGAATACCAGTACACCGATGCCAGTCTGCCGCAAGGTGATTTCGTCACGCGGCTGGTGCGCTTCAATGTCAACTATGCCTACAACTCGAAGCTGTCGTGGCTGAACCTGATGCAGTATGACAATGGTTCGAAAGTGGTTGGTCTCAACAGTCGCTTCCGCTGGAACCCGCAAGCCGGCGAAGATCTGTATCTGGTCATCAACTACAACTTCAATTCCGAAGGCACCTTCACCGAGCTGAGTTCGGAACGTGCCGAGCTGGTACTGAAATACACGCGCACCTTCCGCTTCTGACAGCGATTTTTGATCTGCTATATGTTGTTGCCGGAGTGGGCTGCGGCTAAG
>CAISOD010000134.1 GCA_903887045.1 uncultured Gammaproteobacteria bacterium
GTCATACGACCCGGGCAAACCCCATGAGGATGCCTTGCGTCGCTCGGTATCAAGACCACCCCAGGTATCTCGCTGCTCTTCCATACCAGGCACTTCGTCATCCGGGCCCTGGGTGAGCATGAATTTCCAGGCCAATTCACCCGTGCGGGCATCATGGGCGGTGATATTGCAGTTCTCGCGCAGCCCACGGCCACCGCAGGTTCCACTCGAAATCACCTTGCCTTCAACCACAATGGCACCGGTGGTATTGCCGCGTCCATCAACAGGGGCTTCCCAGCGCACACTGCCGTCTCTGGCATCAATCGCAACAATGGTTTCATCGGGGGCGGTGAAGTAGATCATGTCTTCAAAAATTGCCAGCGTCTTGGAACGGCTGGAGCCGCCGGCACCCGGGTTCACGTACTCACGCTTGTAGGTCCAGATCGTGTCGCCGGTGGTGGCATCAAGCGCAGCCACATTACCGCCAGGCATGGTCAGGTACATGACACCGTTGTAGACGGTAGGAATGGTTTCGGTCATACCTTCGGGCAAGCCCTTGGCCCATGCCAGTGCAAGTTGGTTGACGTTGCCGCGATTGATCTGGTCGAGCGGGCTGTAGCGTTGAGCATCAGCGGTACGGCTGAACCACAGCCAGTCATTCGGTGACGGATTCAGCAACATGTCTTCCGTGACAGGCTGGTAGTTTTCGATGCTGGGCATCGACGAGTATTTGTTGCGAGTGGTGTCAGTAGCAAAGCTGGCGTCGGCGGTGGTGCTGGCAAGAAAGCGCAAATACGCAAGGAGGTCTGGGTACTGATTTTCCTGTACTGGCGCCGGTGGCATGCCTTTCAGCGGATTGCCGGCTTTCAGGAACTCGATAAGTGCTGCATCAGTATCCGCCGAAACGCGCTGCAGGATGGACGGTCCGAGCACACCGCCCTGGGCGTTGCCACCGTGGCAATGAGCACAGGTAGCGTTGAAGATTTCCGTACCGGCGCCAGCATCCTGTGCAAGCGCGGGCAACGCGAGCAAAGACAGGGCGAACAGAACGGGAGAGGCATAAGCAGGCGCCGAACACCTTGAGTGCAGCTGTTGCATACGATGACGTGAACGGAAAAGGAGTTGTTGCATGCAGATCCCCAACGCAGTGTGTTTTGATAATTAGCGCTCAAGGCTGAGCGACGATTACTGGCGCAGCCATTTTTTGTTATGCAATCATTCTAGCGAATGCGAGGCTCAATTCGCTTATTGCGATTGAGAAAAAAAGGTGGAGCTGCCGGCAGCAGTTCCGTAGACCACTGCGCTTCGTTCAAACGTTTTCCAGATGCCAGTCCTTGATCATTTTGTAACGCGCCGCCTTCACGCGGCGGAACTTGCGGTCCTGCACCTGATAAAAACCGAAGCTGATGACCTCCATCACCTGACCTTTCTTCAGTGGCACGCCCCAGAATGAATCCTGCCAATCGGCGATGCATTCAAAGCGGGTGGGAATTTCCACTGCCACGCCACCTTCGTCGGAGATGAACTGGTTCACCGTCACCGTTTCCTTGATGTACCGCTTTACGTTGGCATAAAAGTCACGGATACCAAGGTTGCCGACTATCTCGCTGACACCGAGTTCCAGTACTACATCGGGGTGGTAGAAGTCGATGAATGTCATGTCGTTACCGTTGAAGCGGGTCAGGTAGTCGTCATATTCCTCGCGCGTAATGCGGTTGGAAGTGGCGGGCAGTGCCGGGGTCGCGGCTGCGGCCAGTGCCAGCGCGGCACCACCCCGCAGGAACTCACGTTTTTTCATTGTTTTTCTCGCATTGATTGATTTGTTGCTGCTCTCCCTTCGTTGTCGTTCTTGTTGTCGTTCTTGTTGTCGTTCTTGTTGTTCTTCTTGTTGTCCTTCTTGTTGTCCTTCTAGTTGCTGTTCTCATTGTTCTTCCCGGGAGAGCGAATCTGACTTCGAAGAGTCCGTTATTGTTCCGGTAATGATATGGCAGTCGAGAGTACGCCTGCCCCCAAGCGACCACAATCAGTCATGGTTTTTCCTCATTTTTCGACAAAACTTCTCCTATGCATTTTTGGAAACACGCACCTATAATCCCGACGATCAGGGGGGATGCTGCCGGCGGCAAGTCGATACTTTACACGGGGCGCACCGGCGGAATTTCTTGGCCTGATGAGGGATGGAATGACCCTCGAGCAACGAGCAAATTCAGCAAGTTACTCAAAACAACGGATCCAGACCTCAATAATCAAGATGTACAACCAGGATCCATAACCAAGATCCATAACTACAATCCATAACCAACATCCATAACTACGATCCTTAAAGGAAACCATCATGGCTATCTTTACCCACGTTTGCGTTGGCACCAACGACCTCGACAAAGCCAACAAGTTCTACACCGCTGCCTTGGGCGCGATCGGCATCAACAACCTCGGCGCCTTCGGCCCGACTGCTACCCTGTACGGTGCACAAGGTCCGGAATTCATCGTGCTGAAGCCAGGCAACGGCCTGCCATCGACCTACGCCAACGGCGGCACCATCGGCTTCGCCGCTCCTACCCGCGCTGCAGTGCGTGAATTCCATGCCAAAGGCCTGGCTGCTGGTGGCAAAGACGAAGGCCAGCCTGGTCCACGTACTTTCACCCCTACCTCCTACGCTGCCTACCTGCGCGATCCAGATGGCAACAAAATCTGCGCCTACTGCTTCAAAGACGGCGAATAAGTAACTGCTCTGTAACGCTTAATCCCGTTACAGCAAGCGACCAAAAAGGCGGTGGGGCCTAAGCCCCACCGCCTTTTTTATTGACTGGCAGAATCATCCCAGAGGCCAAACAGTCTTTATCAAACAACACCTTATCAATAACTATTGCGGGTTTACTTAAATTTAATAATATTAATTACTGATATATAAGTCTTTTTATCCTAAATAGCGGATAAAGCCTGCTGCATGAGCACCACCGCGTTGTCATTTTTGAATGTCGGTCCGTATCATCAGTTTTCGCAAATCCCTGATTCGCCATTTCGCCAGCAAGCCACGCGATGCCCAGCGCTTGATCCTGGTGTTCGACCACGCCGAGCAGTTCACCCCAGCCACGTTGATTGCCCTCCATGCCCTTTGCGAACGCAACAGCAGCCTGGCAGTCAGCCTGCTGCTATGTGGGGACAAGTCCCTCAACGCCCTGCTGAACCAGCCTGATCTCGCAACCTTGCAGGCCGACACTGATTTCGCCCCTCTGTATCACCCAAGTCGCAGCGTCTGGCGTGCAGACCGTATCAACAGCGTCAACCGCCCTGCCCGCATCGAGCTGGCAATCCGCGATCTGGTCGTGGGGGATACCGACGCCACTGGAACCAAGGTGCAATTCCGGCTCGACTATCAATCCGCCACCTACCACTGCTTCGACAACTACCAGCCCGGCACCAACAGCTCCGGCATCCGCGATCACCGCCTTGCAGACGATGACCCGCATCGGCGAGCCGCTGCTGATCCAGCCCGATTTGGACAGGCGTGCATCGAAGAACAGCTTTTTGCCGAGCTCTACTTTGCCGGCATCGATATTTTGGGCAGTTCAATCGGCTGGATAAGCTCTTGTTGCGCCGACGCCAATGGCGCCGGCAAACCGACCGACCAGCAGCAGGACTATCCATCTGTTCATGCAAGACTCTGTTGATTTTTCCATTGTGAAACCAGGGAACGGGGCAGCTATTGCCCTTGCTCGCCACCTTAGCTCCAAAAGATGGTAAGGAAATACGCCATATAAGGCTTAATTCAGCGTTCAATGTAATAAACAGTTCCGGCAAACAACAAACGTGCGGTACGCATGATCGATGTGCTTTTTGGCACCCGTACTTGCGGGTCGTCGTCGAGCACGACTTCAACACCCATGCTGCCAGTCGGATGCTCCACTTCGCACACCCGACGCTGGCCGGTGGGGATGTTGGCGATGTCATGACCGACAGCACCGGGGATGTTGGCTGCAGTCGCCACACTGGCAGCAGCCAATACACCTACAGCATCGTGCACACGATGCGGTATGAAGCTGCGGGTGTTGAGGATGCCGCCGGCCTTTGGCGCCGACACGATCGTCATCTTCGGTACAGTCTTGTCCTTCACATCGCCGAGATTCATCAGCGGGCCAACCTGCAACCGCAGGTCTTCCAGGATATTCTTCAGTGGTGCATTGGCTTCGAGCGCTTCGATGGTTTCATCACCCACCAGCCCGAGCTCTCTCGCATCAATCATCACTACCGGCATACCGTTGTCGACCATCGTCACATTGAGCCCATTGACGTTGTCAACGAAATTGCCGGTGGGGAACAAGGCGCCACAGCTGGAGCCGGCGACGTCGAGAAACTCAATCATGATTGGCGCATGCGAGCCGGGCACGCCGTCAATGCGGGCATCGCCTTCGTACTGCACCTTGCGGCCCGGGGTCTGGATGCGCTGCTTGGCAACGCTATCGGTATTTTCCATGTACACGGTAACAACGGTTTCGCCGTCCTCTGCCTGCACCAGTCCTTTTTCAAGCGCGAACGGCCCTACGCCAGCCAGAATGTTGCCGCAGTTCTGCGAGGTAGAGGCCTTGGCCTCTTCCACCATCACCTGCACGAACAAGTAGTCAACATCCACACCCGCCCGTTCTGACTTTTTGACTATGGCCACCTTGCTGGTCAACGGATGCGCTCCTCCCACTCCGTCGATCTGGCGCTTGTCAGGCGAACCCATGATGCCGAGCAATGCCTTGTCGCGCTTGGCAGGATCGGCTGGCAGGTCGCTGGCAAGGAAATAGGTGCCTTTGGAAGTGCCACCGCGCATCAACATACAGGGAACTGCAACTTGCATCGAAAGCCTCGTGATTGGTTGGTTGTTTTGATGGATATCCAATTGGGTTCCTGTGCCAGCGCAGGAAAGGTCACCGCATGATTTACCGCAATTGTGCAAGCAAAAATGCAATTGAGCCAGCATTGCAGCGGTGCCTATAATGCGGCCACTTTTCAGCCAGCCACAGTCAATTCATACCGGGATTCACACTTCTCATGTTCAAGCCAGTCGCAGTTCGCAACATCCCTCGTGCCGACCAGGGTGTGATCGATGATCTCGCCCAGATCGGCGTTGCCACCGCCCACGAAGCGCAGGCTCGTGTTGGCCTGATGGCGCCCTACATGCGTCCAGCCTGGGGCCAAAACCGCATCGCCGGCAGTGCAGTGACCATCCTTGCGCATCCGGGCGACAACTGGATGGTTCACGTCGCGATTGAGCTGTGCCATCCGGGTGACATTCTGGTCTGCGCTGTCACCGCCGACAGCACCGACGGATTCTTCGGCGACCTGCTCGCCACCTCCTGCCTCGCGCGCGGTGTGCGCGGACTCATCATCGACGGTGGTGTGCGTGACGTGAAAGACCTGCGCGAGCTCAACTTCCCGGTGTGGTCAAAAGCAATCCACGCCAAGGGCACCGTCAAGGAAACCCTTGGCGCCGTCAACGTACCGATTGTGTGTGCCGGCGCCTACATCATGCCGGGAGATGTCGTCATAGCTGATGAAGACGGCGTCTGCGTAGTACCGCGTGCCGATGCAGCTGCCGTGCGTGACCTGGCGAAGAAGAGAGAAGCCGCCGAAATTGCCAAGCGCGAAAAACTGGCGAGAGGCGAATTCGGGCTCGACATCTACAATATGCGCGAACGACTAGCCAAAGAAGGATTCATTTACGTCGACTCGCTCGACGACCTCAAATAACCCCCGCTGTTTCATTTACCGCAAAGGCCATCACAATGGACTACAAAGAAATAAAAGCCCTGAAAGCCAAGTTCGAAGAAGTGCCTGGAACCTACCTCTTCAACGCCGACCGTTGCCGCCAGGGTTACTGGCTGAATACGTTCTGCTCATCGATGTCGAAAGACGAGAACCGCAAGGCTTTCCTCGCCGATGAAGCCGGCTATCTTGATAGCCGCTTTCCGAAACTCACCAATGAACAGCGTCGCTGCGTGCTCGACCGCGACTGGCTGGGCATGATCAAGAACGGCGCCAACATCTACTACATGAGCAAGTATGGCGCGACGCTTGGCCGTTCATTCCAGTACATGGCCGGCGAAATGACCGGTCAGGGCCAGGACAACTATCGCGCGATGATGATGGATGGTGGACGCACGACGAAGGGCAACCTCCACAAGAAACAAAATGGCGGCAAAGTCAGCTGCATTTCCAACAAGTCCGGCAAAGACTTCAGCAAAAAGGCGTAAATCCAGATGGCTAAAATTACCGCAGGTATTGGTTGTTCCCACGTTCCCGCCATCGGCGCCGCTTTTGACCAGGGTCTTACCCAGGACGCCTATTGGAAACCGTTGTTCGATGGTTATGAACCGGCGCGTGAATGGATCAAGAAACACAAACCAGATGTCGCCATCCTCGTCTACAACGATCACGGCAGCGCGCTGACGCTCGACCTTATCCCGACGCTGGGTATCGGCGTCGCCGACGAATTCCAGCCGGCTGACGAAGGTTGGGGTCCGCGCCAGGTACCCGTCGTCAAAGGACACTCCGCCCTGGCTTGGCACATTACCGAAAGTCTTATCACCAACGAGTTCGACATGTGTGTGATGAACAAGCTCGATGTCGACCACGGCCTGACGGTTCCGCTCAACATCATGTGCGGCAAAGTCGATGACTGGCCGTTTGCGGTAATTCCGGTTCCGATCAACGTGGTCATGTTCCCGATCCCGACCGGCGACCGCTGCTGGCGCATGGGCGAAGTGATCCGCAGAGCAGTCGAATCGTTCCCGGAAGACTTGAACGTAGTGATCTTCGGCACCGGCGGCATGTCGCACCAGATCCACGGTGAACGCTCAGGCATGATCAATCGTAAATTCGATACCGCATTTCTCGATGACCTGTCGAAGAATCCACAACGTCTGCGCTACATCAAGCACGAGGAATACACCACATTTGCCGGCGCCGAAGGCATAGAAATGGTGATGTGGATGGTGATGCGCGCTGCACTTGGCGACAACAATGTGCACGAGGTCTATCGCCACTACCACGTACCTGCCTCCAACACGGCGGCCGGTCTCATCATTCTCGAAAACGATGATCTCAAAAAACCGCAGAAGAAGTCGGCCAAAAAAGCAGTGAAAAAAGCGGCCGGCAAGAAAACCCCGGCCGTAAAAAAACCGGCTGGCAAAAAGGCGGCAACGAAAAAAGCCGCAGTCAAGAAGCCTGCCGGCAAGAAAGCCGCAGCCAAAAGGCCTGCTGCCAAAAAGCCGGTGAAGAAAAGCGCTCCGAAAGCTGCAAAGAAAGCAGTCAAGAAAGTGGCCAAAAAAGTCGCCAAAAAAGTCGCCAAAAAGGCCGTGAAAAAGCCGGTCGGCAAGAAAGCAGCCAAAAAGAAGTAAGCAATCCTGAGGGGTAATACATGACAATCAAAGTATTGATGGTGGGCCACGGTGCCTTCGCCGACAAACACATGGACGGGATCAAGAACATCCCTGGTGTGGAGGTAGTATCGATCTGCGGTCGTCGCGAAGACGCCACCAAAGCCGCCGCTGAGAAGCGTGGCATCAAGCACTGGGGTACCGATCTCGGGGAATGTCTGAAGCAGGACGTTGATGCTGTCATCATCACTTCTGCAACTCAGGTACACGCCGCGCAAACGATCCAATGTCTGCAGGCTGGCAAGCACGTACAGGTGGAAATTCCGATGGCGGACACCGTGGCCGACTCCCGTGCAATTCTCGCGGCCCAGCAAGAAGCCAACAAGAACGGCAAAAGGCTGGTGGCGATGGCAGGCCATACACGCCGGTTCAATCCCTCACATCAGTGGATCCACAACAAGATAAAGGCCGGCGAATTGAAAGTGCTGCAGATGGACGTGCAGACCTATTTCTTCCGCCGCACCAACCTCAACGCCGCTGGCGGCGTGCGCAGCTGGACCGATCATCTACTTTGGCATCATGCCTGTCATACGGTGGACCTGTTCTCGTACCAGACGGGTGAACCAGTGAAGCACGCCTTCGCACTTGAAGGCCCCCATCACCCCGAGCTGAAGATCGCGATGGACATGTCGATCCAGATGAAGACCGGATCCGGTGCAGTATGCACGCTGTCGCTATCGTTCAACAACGATGGACCGCTCGGCACCTACTTCCGCTACATCTGCGATAACGGCACCTATCTGGCGCGCTACGACGACCTGTTCGACGGCAAGGAAAACAAGATCGACGTATCAAAAGTGGATGTATCAATGAACGGCATCGAGCTGCAGGACCGCGAGTTCTTCGCCGCCATCAGGGAAGGCCGTGAGCCGAATGCGTCCATCGCGCAGTGTTTGCCTGCGATGGAGACATTGGATCGGTTGGAACAGTGTTTGACTGCTACCAGGTAACAGTGAGCGCCCCGGATCAGACCTAAGCAGGAGTTCTCATTGAAGACCCGAAAACTAGGCCACTTCACCGTCAACGCCATCGGCCTTGGCTGTATGAGCATGTCGCATGCGTACGGCACGCCGGAACCGGTGGAAGCCGAGCGCACGCTGGCCGCATCTCTCGACCTTGGCTACAACTTTCTCGACACCGCTTACCTGTATGGCTTCGGCAAGAACGAGGAACTGCTCGGTCGGGTGCTGGGTCCACGGCGCAAGGAGTTCGTACTGGCCAGCAAGTGCGGCATTATCAAAAGTGCGGAAGGCAAGCGCCTCATCTGTGGCACGCCGCGCAGTATCCGTGAAACTTGCGAAGGATCGTTGCAGCGTCTGAAAACCGACGTCATTGATCTCTACTACCTGCATCGCCGCGACTTCAACGTGCCGATTGAAGACAGTGTGGGAGAACTGGGCCGACTGGTGGAAGAAGGCAAAGTGCAAACCATAGGCCTGTCGGAAGTGTCGGCTGAAACGCTGCGTCGGGCGCACAAAGTGCATCCGATCACGGCATTGCAAACCGAATACTCACTGTGGAGCCGCAACGCCGAGATTGCAGTGCTTGATGCCTGTCTTGAACTTGGCACTGCCTTCGTGGCGTTCAGCCCGCTGGCACGTGGCTTTCTCACCGGCAAACTACAGGACCCGAAAACGCAGCTTGAAGCAGGTGACATCCGCCGCGGCATGCCGCGCTTCTACCCGGAGAACTACCCGAAGAATCTCGACCTGCTACCGGCCTACAACAGGATCGCGGCAGAGGTTGGCTGCACTCCAGCCCAGTTGGCGCTGGCATGGTTGCTGGCAAAACAGCCGCACGTCATTCCGATTCCGGGCACGCGTCATCTGGCGTACTCGCAGGAAAATTTCGGTGCCATCGACGTGGAGCTCAGTTCCGCGCAAATGATCGCGCTCGACAACCTGATCAATCGCTCTACGGTTGCCGGAGAACGTTACAATCCACCTACACAAACAGAAATAGACACAGAACAATTTCCGGTCTGATGCAGACTTCTGGTGCCAGGGAGTGCCATTACGAGCAGGTCCGGTTCACCAAGGGGAAAACCATCATGCGTCAACTTGCCAGCCTGCTCCTGCTTTCTGCTTCTACCGCCCTGCTCGCCCAGCCGCCACAGCGCCCCTTGATTGCACTCGATACCTGGTCCCTGCCCGGCTACCACGCGGTTGATGCGAAAGAAGCCTTCAAGCTGCCGGCCGGCATCGAGTTCGGCCAGATTGCAGCAGTAACAACCACGCCAGGTGGAAACTTGCTGGTGCTGAACCGCGGCCCCCAGCCCTTTCTTGAATTCACCATCGACGGCACGCTTGTGCGTAGCTTCGGTGATGCCACCCTCTTCAGCCGTTCGCACGGCTTGCGAATGGATGAGGCCGGCAACATGTGGGTGACTGATGTTGGCAAACATGTGGTCTACAAGATGGACAAGGATGCCAATATTCTGATGACAATCGGCACCGTCGGTGAAGCCGGCGAATGGGATGAAGCCGCCGGCAAACATCTGTTCAACCAGCCGAATGAAACTGCGCTCGACAGCAAGGGCAATCTTTATGTCGTGCAGGGCCACGGTGTGGGCGATCCCCGTGTGTTCAAGTTCGATGCGAACGGCAAATTCATCAAGCAATGGGGTAGCCGTGGCAATGGTGAAGGCCAGTTCTTCGCAGCACACGCGATTGAGATTGACGCCACCGACACACTCTATGTAGCCGACCGCGAGAACATGCGCATCGAACGCTTCGACGCCGACGGGAATTATCTCGGTGAATGGAAATACAACGCCATGGTGTGTGGCCTGTATCTGCACGATGACGGCCACTTCTACATCACCAGTGGCTTTGATGGCGAATGGGCCAAGCTCGATACCGATGGAAAACTGCTGGGCGCGCTTGGCAGTCCTGGTATGGAAAACGGCCAGTTCGGCGAGGCGCACTACCTCGTACTCGACAGTGATGACAACGCTTACATCGCCGACGTCATCAACAAACGCGTGCAGAAATACGTGAAGGAATAGCTCCGAGATCTTTACGCGTCCGTACGTCCGGGAGGTTGCATGCGTTTGACCAGTTACACCGACTACGCCCTGCGCGTATTGCTGTTCGTTGGCTCGACTGACGAAGCTGTCACCATCAATACCATTTCCATCGCCTACGGCATTTCGAAAGAACATCTGCGCAAGGTGGTGCATGCACTGGCACAGTCCGGGTATCTGCATACCACACAGGGTCGCAATGGCGGTATCCGCCTCGGCAAACCGGCAGAAACAATCAACCTGCGCGAAGTCTTCGAAAATTTGGAAAATGGTGCTTTGGTGGAATGTTTCGACAAGGCGACCAACACCTGTCCCATCACAGGCATGTGCGGACTCAAACATGTACTGCAAAAGGCCCAGTCCGCCTTCCTTGACGTACTTGGCCAATACCACCTGAGCGACATGATCAATAATCCGCGCTTGCTCATTTTCGTCAAACAAGCAGCGGCCTGACGCATTTTTTCCACAAAGCTTTCATTGACAAAACTGCAGCCTTAAAAATGTGCCTGTAATACATTTTTTAAACCCTACTTCCACAACCTGATGCAGGAGAGTCCCCTGAGCAGTGTGTTTGAACAGATCGGTGGTGCCGCCGCCGTTTGCCGCAGTCGACATTTTCTACCGCAAAGTGCTAAGCGATCCGTTGATCAGCCACTTCTTTGATTCCGTTGATATGGATCGCCAGATCGGCAAGCAGAAAGCCTTTCTGACCATGGCCTTCGGCGGCCCGAACAACTACACCGGCAAGGACATGCGTAACGCGCACAAGCACATGAAGCTGACTGAAGCCCACTTCGGTGCAGTAGCTGGGCATCTGCAATCCACCTTGCAGGAACTGAACGTGCCGGCCAATTTGATTGGTGAAGTAATGAAGATTGCCGCCAGCACACACGATGATGTGCTCAATGTCTGATGCGGTGCCATGGCTGTTCTGACGTTTGAAGGCCAGCGCTTTGCGCTGGCAGCCGGGGAGAGTGTGCTGGACTGTCTGCTGCGCAACGGGCAGCCGATCCAGCATTCATGCAAAGCCGGCCTGTGCCAGAGGTGTGCGGATGCCGATATCACTGTCAAATTGCCGGGAGCTGCTGCCGCAGCTGTGGACAGCCTTGTGTGCGAACTCACGCTGCTCAACGCAGCCGTAATGAAACTGGCACTGAAACCTGCAGACGCAGCTTCGCTGGATTGCAAACCAGGCCAGTACATGAACCTGACGAATCCCGCTGGTTGTTCGAAAACGCAACCGTGGGCGATGCAATACCACTGCGCGGCCCAGCCGGCAGTTGCTTCTACCTGCCTGATGCCGGGCAGAACGAACCCCTTTTGTTGTCGGCTGTCGGTACCGGACTGGCGCCGCTGTTCGGCATCCTCAACGATGCGTTGGCACAAGGGCATCGCGGACCGGTGACCTTGGTGCACGGCAGTGGTCAACCCGAACTGCTGTATTACCGGGCAGAGCTGCAACAACTGGCGCAGCAACACGTCAATTTCTGTTACGTGCCGGTAGTGCTGGAAAATCCAACCAACGATGTCAGCTGCCGTAGCGGGGATGCAGCATCGCTTACCATGGCAGCACTCGACCCGGCCCGCATTGCCGAGACCCGGGTATTCCTGTGCGGCAATCCAGACTTCGTGAGGGGCTTGCGCAAACAGGCATTCATGAAAGGTGTGCGCTCGGCCAATATCTTCTGTGATGCCTTCGTGCAGCGACCTGTCGCTGCCGTCTGAGCTGCAGCAGTAGCTCCCTTGTCACAAGCGTGACCGCTGGTCTACGCTGCCCCATCCTTGGGCAGGCCTGCAGGTTTCGCCTGTGTTGCTAATTGTTTCTTTACTCTTCCTCACATGACACTGGGCTGGATCGTTTCGCTTTACCTGCTGTTCACCCTTTGCCTTGGCATTGCCGCCAGCACCTTGATCAGCGGCATCAGTGATTTTTTCTCTGCCAGCCGCAAACTGCCGATGCTGTTGAGCTCGTTCGCGTTGTTCGCAGTGTGGTTCGGCTCCGAAACCATATTCGGGGCCAGCGCCGAATTCATCGATCATGGATTGCTCGGCATCATTGAAGATCCGTTCGGTGGCACGCTATGCCTCGTGCTGTTCGGACTGTTCCTCGTACGTCCACTTTACCGCCAGAACCTGCTTACACTCGGTGACCTTTTCCGCCGTGCCTACGGCCCACGCACGGAATATCTCTCTGCCTTTTTCATGATCCTCACTTTTGTCGGCTACATAGCCGGTCAATTGATTGCACTGTCTATTCTGTTCGAAGCGGTGTTCGGCCTCGCTACGGCCTACGGTCTGCTGCTGAGCGCGCTGATCGTCACAATCTATACTGCTGCCGGTGGCATGTGGGCGGTATCACTCACCGACTTCGTCCAGAGTATTGTCATCATGGGTGGTCTGTTGTTGATCGCCGTGTACCTCGGCATGCAAGTGAACCTGCAGCAACTGCTGACGCCGCCGACTCCCGGATTCTTCGACTTTGTACCCAACGAGGATAACGGCATGGCGTGGCTCGACTATCTTGCGGCGTGGATGACACTGGGGCTTGGCTCACTGGCATCGCAGGATATCTTCCAGCGCGCCAACGCAGCCCGCTCCGAACACGTAGCGGTACGCTCTACACTGCTCGGTGCCCTGCTCTACCTGATGTTTGCGATGCTGCCGCTGTTGTTGGCGCTGATGACATTCCAGCTGGAACCGCAGTTGCTGGAAGGTGACCAGCAGGACACATTGATCCTGTTGGTGGCTCGCCATACACCGGTTTGGTTGCAGGGTGTATTCTTTGGCGCGCTGATTTCAGCAGTATTCAGCACGTGCAGCGGAGCCTTGCTGGCTCCCGCTTCAATCCTGGCAGAGAACGTCGTCAAACCCTTGCTGTTGCGTGACAGCAACGACAAAACCCTGCTGCTGGCTTCGCGCTGGTGCGTCGTAGCAATGGCGCTGATTGCGGTAGCTGTCGCCAGCGCATCCGACAGCATCTATGAACTGGTGGGACAATCGTCGTCATTGGGCGCGGTATCAATTCTTGTGCCGATGTTGTTCGCGCTGTTCGACAAACAACCTTCCGCGCGCGGCGCCTTGCTGGCAATGATGCTGGGATTGGGCGCCTATGGGCTGACTGAATTCATCATCAGTGTGACTGTGCCGGCAATATTCATTGGCATGTTGGCATCATTGGCCGGCATGCTGGTGGGCAGAGGGACGCGCAGGAAAAGCTGAAAGTCAGCCAACCGCCAGCCGGTTGCCACCATCCTTGCGTGCCTGCAGCAGATTGCGGGTGGCCTGTTCGATCAGCTCATCGACTCCCTGGGCTTCCAGTGATGCCAATCCCACGCTGATGGTGAACTTCATTGACTGTCCTTGCAGCATGAACTGCTGTTGTTCGCATTCCGCCAACAGCCGGCTGGCAAGTGCCGTTGCTCCGTCAGGTAAGGTATGCGGCAGCATCACGATGAAGCGGGAATCGTCCCAAATGCCAGGCACGTCCTGCAACCTCAGGTTTTTGCGCAACAGTTCTGCCAGCGTGGTTCTTACTTCATGTGCATACAGCGAGCCGTAACGTGCAGTCTGTACTTTCAGATAGTCAGGCTCGATGAACATCACGCAGACGTCCATCGGATAGCGCCGGGCGCGATTGACTTCGCTCACCAGCAGCTTTTCCATCAAGCGGCGGTTGGCAAGATTGGTGTTGATGTCGCCATAGGTAAGCTGGTTGAGGTCATCAATGCTCAGTAGCAGTTCACGCTCTGCCTTTACCCTGAAATACTCGAACAAAATGGCCAGCACTGCCACGATCAGATATACAGCCGTCACACGGATGACAAACGTATTGGTGTAACGCTCAACGTCGAAACCAAAGGTTCCACTTTCGAGAATCCAGGTGCCCAGCAACAACGCGATTACCGACCCGAGGCCGAAGTTGAACCCTTGCAGAAATACCGCCACCAGCGGAAACACGAAGTAGTAGAGCGGGCCGCTGTTGTCGGTGCCACCGGTGTAGAACAGGTACAAGCACAGCACTGCCATCAACAAAGTAAGGAAATGCCGGGTGAATTCGTAGCGACGGGTATACCGGGCAATGGTGTAGACGCCGAAAGTCGCCAATGCAAAACCAAAGATCACACTGGCATATGCGGCTTCACCGCGGTACAGCGCAGCGAGACCAAACAGCACGAGGAACACTATGGAAACCGCACTGTAGAGACCACACAGCAGGAAATGCGTGTAGTCCCGGTCTTTGAGGCTGGCTCGCAGCCGCTCCTGGATCGGGCCGGGAATGGCCCACAACGGCTCTTTGGATATTTCCAGATCTTTGTCGATCACAACACGTCTCCGGGGCTGGCACCCGGTCGGGGAGCTTGCTGCCTTGAATGCGGGCGGATGGGACCTTCAGGTCCGCTTTGGATGGAGCTTAATCA
This sequence comes from uncultured Gammaproteobacteria bacterium, assembly GCA_903887045.1. Lineage (GTDB taxonomy): Bacteria > Pseudomonadota > Gammaproteobacteria > Pseudomonadales > Pseudohongiellaceae > CAILUG01. Next base: position 14,847 of record CAISOD010000134.1, read on the forward strand.
AAAAGCGCGGTCGAGCCTACGGTAAATACATCCGGAGTTGTTGATGTCACGGCGATTTCAGCAGGTAATTGCCGGCATTTTGCATCAATGTGCTGCCGGCTTCGCACCTGAATGGGCAGCTGGTAGCTGTTTTGAAAATGTCAGCTGAAACACCAGGCCGCTGGCAATTACGACCAACATCATGACGGCGAGAATGTCACTGTAGGGATAGCCGACCTCATTGGTTGAAACGGACAACAAACCGCTGTTGAGCCACTGACCATCGAGTATGCGACCAACCAGCGTGGTACCCAGCGCACCCGCGACAATGCTTATCAGGTTGAAAATACCCATGCCGATACCCGACTGCTCGGCCGGCAAGGTCTGCGATACCGAGTTGATCATCGCCGTCTGGAACATCGTGAAACCAACATAGTTGGCCAGCATCGCCACCAGCATCACCCAGTAAGTGAACCCTAGCAGCAACGACATCAGCAGCATGCTGCCGGCGAGCAGCACCACTCCAATGGCAGCCACGAATGCATTGCCGCGTTTGTCTGCGAGCGAGCCGGCGAACGGCCCGAAGAACACTGCGCTGATCGCACCGGGAAACAACAACATGCCAATCGCCTGCGTGCCGAGCGAATGAACGTGAGTCAGCATCAGCGGGATAAGGAAGAAAACCCCAAGCACTACCGAGAACAGCGTCATGCCAACAAACACACCGTTGCGGAAAGGAATATTGCGGAACAGCGCGGGATCAATGAAAGGCTCGTCCACGTGGCGCAACCACAGCACCATCGCCGCTGCCGTTACCAACAGCCCGGCCAGATAGCTGTTGTGCATGAAGTTCAGGTAAAGCACCAACAACCCCACCACTGCAGAAACCAGCACAGCGCCCACAACATCAACGGTACCGCTACGCTTTGCTTCCAGCGGAATGTGGCGACGCAGGAACGGCAGCGCGATCAATGTTGGCAGCGGGATCACGAACAACATCGCCCAGTGCAGGTTGGCCGACACGAATCCGCCAATCACCGGGCCGATGCCAATGCTGACTGACACGATCGACGTGATCATGCCGAATACCTTGCCACGACCGGCTTCGGGTACGAAGCGCGCAATAACCACGAAGGTAAGCGCCGGGATCGCCGCCGCGCCCATGGCCTGCAGGCCACGCGCCAACACCACCACCGGATAGGAGTCCTGCCCCACAAAGCCAAGCACTGACGCCGTACAGTAGATCCAGGTACCGATTTCGATCAGCCGCCGCAGCGAATACAGATCAGCCAGCTTGCCGTAGATCACCGAGCCAATGCCGAAGAACACCATGAAGATGGTCATCACCCAGCTGACACTGGCAGCGCTCAGCGAAAACTGTTTGGCAATCTCAGGCGTCGAGACGTTGAACACCGTCTCGTTGAGAATGGCAAAGAAGATGAGATACATCAGCCAAAGCACCAGCTGACGTTGGGGATCGTTTGCACGCATGGGGATGGACCGGCCAACAGCAAAAAGGGCGGCGCAGTGTAAGAGGATTGCGCTGCCCTGTCATTGGCCGTATGGGGGCGCACTGAGACGGAAGGATGTCAGCTCTTCGGCATGCGCGAACCCGACATCAATGATGCCGATAGAACACGCAAACGTTTTACCTCAAGTCTTCCGGAACTATTTTTCGCCTTGCTGTTTCAACTGCAGGTTCGGCTACTGTTTCA
>CAISOD010000135.1 GCA_903887045.1 uncultured Gammaproteobacteria bacterium
CTGCTCGACAACGACATTGCGCTGTTGAGCCGCGAGTTGCCGGCGTTGTTGTCGGGTGACTGGAGTGAAGCAGGGCTGCGCTCGCTGCTCAACAGCTCACACCAACTGCGCGTCTTGCAAGCCGCTGATGGTGATGAAGCAGATAGCGGGGACAGCCCGGATAAATTGATAGTCGGCTTCGCCGAATTTCTCACTGTGGTGGATGAATGTCAGCTCTACAACATTGCTGTCCTGCCGCGTTGGCAGCGATGTGGCTGCGGTCGCCGCTTGTTGCAGGCCTTGCTGGATGAAGTGAAAGCCGCTGGCGTGATTGGTTGTGTGCTGGAAGTGCGTGAATCCAATGCTGCAGCGCGTGCGTTGTATCAGGCGTTGGGATTCGTCGAAAGCGGCAAGCGCAAGGCGTATTACCCCCCGTTGCCAGGATTGCCGCCAATCAGTGAGCGCGAAGCAGCAGTGCTCTATTCCTGTTTGTTCGATGATGGTTCGTCGCCGGCATCCTGAGTGGAGTCCGCTTTGAACTCCGCGTTTTGTCTGGCCACCAGTAAATCCCACAGCTTGCCAATCAGTTTGAACAACAACAATAGCGTTGCTGCGCACAGCACTATCGTCAGCAGTAAACCGAGCAGGGTGATCAGATAGCGTCCCTGGTCACTCCAATTCTGGCCGAGGAAGGCAACGCCCGCATAAAACCCGAAGAGCAACAGCGCCACGCAGGTCAGCAGAATGCGGGTGGATTTCCATTTCATCATCAAGCTCCTTGCAACAGCCGGCTCAGCTCGCGCAACAGCCGCTGGTTTTCCTCAGCGGTGCCCACGGTGATGCGCAGTTTGTCATCAAGCCCCGGCAGCTTGAAATAACGCACCAGGATGCCGGCCGCCTTCAGTCCTGCATACAGCGCATAGGCATTCCACGGCGCCGGTACGGTAGCCAGCAGGAAGTTGCTCTGGCTCGGCGGTGCCACCAGTTGCAACGCAGCCAGCGCTGAACGCAGCGAGCTGCGTTGTTCGCGCACTTTGTGCCAGGTGTCGGCGGCATAGTTCTGATCGCTGATGGCGGCCTGCGCCAGTGTCTGCGCGATAAAGTCGGTGTTGTAGCTGTCTTTGGTTTTGTACTGCATTGGATCGATCAATGTCTGTGGACCAATGCCGTAAGCCATGCGCAAACCGGCCAACGAGTAGCCTTTGCTGAAAGTGCGCAGTATCAACACGTTGTCGAAGCGGTTGAGCAGCGGCAGTGTGCTGTAGTTGAGTTCGGGTTCAACGAAATCAACATAGGCTTCATCGATCACCAGCACGCCGCGAAAATCGCGTGCCAGTGCTTCCAGTTGGGCCACGTTGGTCAGTGTGCCGGAAGGGGCGTGCGGATTGACAATGAAGCACAGCTTGATGCCATCGGCATTCATGCGGGCAGCGAGATCCGCTGGCAGGCTCCAGTCGGCATTGAGTGGATAGTCGCGCATGCGGCAGCCGTGGGCGGCGGCCAGCACTTCGTACAGGGAATAACTCGGTGCGGCAGTGGCAATACATTCATGGGTTTCAACGAAGGTCGCCAGCAGCAGCCGCAGCAGTTCATCGCCGCCGTTGGTGACCAGCAGATTGTCGACACTGACGCCATGCAGCGCTCCCAGCGCCTTGCGCAGTGGCAATGCAGTGGGCTGCGGATAACGGCGCAGACTTTCCACCCTCAAGCCGGCTAACGCCTGCGCAACTGCAGGACCCGGCGGATACGGGTTCTCGTTGGTATTCATCTTGATGACGTCAGCGCTGTCGGGTTGCTCACCCGAACTGTAGCCGCGCATCGCCTGGATGTTGGGGCGCTCGAAATTCAAAACGGACTCCTGTGTCTTGCGGAAACGGGAAACGACAGACTGTTGTTACGGTGTGGCAGGCGGCAGGTAGGTTTCCACCCGGTGGTGCCAGCCCGCCAGCCAGCGCTGTTCGTTACGTGCGGCAGGTGCATTGGCAACCCGCCGGTTCAATACTGCTTTGGCGGCGACGACAAAATCCTGCAATGGCTGTTTACTGGCAACCGGCATCGTCTCCAGCACTTGCAACAGCCCCCAGCCGGTGTCGGCGTAACGCTCGACAGCGTTGGTGCCTTCTCCCTTGAAGTGTACGTAGTCTATCAGCGCGTAGAGGCCGTACGGAATTTGCGAAGCAGCCACTGCCTGCAGGTTGGCCGCAAGTTCGGGGCGGGTGGCGAATACGCCATCACGGTCGGTTTGCAGACGCTCAAAACGCTCAACTATAAAGGCTGTTTGTTGCTTGCGGGTCTGCTCCAGCAGTGAGCGCAATTGCAGCTGACGCTCACTGTTCTGGTCTGCCAGAAAGCTCTGGCGGTCGGGCCACGGCTGGTCGTCGTCCGGGTGGAGCCATGCGGGCAGTGATACTCCGCCAAGTTGCAGGTGCACCAACAGCCCCGGGAAGGTTTCAACAAAACGTTCGGACTGCCCGCTGCGGTACCAGATGAAATGGCCGATGCCGAGCGAGGGAAAATCCTCCCCATCATTCCAGGCCACCAGACAGGCTGGCCGGGAGTTGCACTCGTTGCGATAGATTTGCTCGCCGAGCCAGTTAAGCTGGCTGTCATTCAGCGCCGGGAAGGGCGCACTGGCAGCTCCGGCCCCGACTGCACAAAACAGCGACAAAACCCCTGCGCTCAAGGCTGGAAAACAGGCTTTGGACACGGGTAAACAGGCTCCGGCGGGTTTGAATCAGGCATTATTCAGGGGTTCCTGAGGTGTGTTACCCAACAGGCACTTTGACATCTGATTCTAACACGCGCCGTCAGTTGCCCGGCTGCCCGGGCATGATGCTTCTCTTCACGCTGCATCAGTCCTGTCATTCCGCAACCTGATACGGCAGTCCTCAGGTCATGAACTTGGTAGAAACCCTCGACAATTCACCCGCGATCGAAGCCCCGTCAAAAGCCATGACGAGGATTTTGTCCGTCAGTTGTCGCTGATCTACAAGAAGCTTAAGTTCGCCAAGAATCTCAAGAAGGCGATGAAGGATGTCGAGGGCGACATGCTGGCGCTGCTGCGTCGAAAACGTCTATAACGCCGAAGAACTGACCAACATCCATCCTCGTTTGCAGTGTGACAAGAAGTGCAGCGAATCCAAAGGCCTCTTCTTCAACTCGATGATGGTGGTGCCAATCAAGGACGAGATTCTGCTTGGTGTCATCCAGGTCATCAATCTGCGCGATGACGCGGTCTTCACCAAGGAAGATCTCAAGCACGCCAACATGGTGGCGCAGAGTTCCAGCCTTTCGCCCGTATCAAGGTTATGTCGCGTCCCGACATCGCCGAACGCCGTTTGCCGCAGGACGGCAAGTGCAAGCTGAAGATTCGCGGCCGTGCGGTGGAATTGCGTGTTGCCACTGTGCCCACCGTGCAGGGCTAAGGCGCTGTAATGCGTAATCTGCGGTGGCTCCGGCTACAAGGGCCGTACCGGCGTGCACGAGCTGCTGGTGGGCACGCGTGAAGGGCAGCAATTGATCTACGACAAGCGTGAGTTGTCGGATATACGCGGGCAAGCCATCAAGGACGGCATGACCACGCTGAAGCAGGACGGCATCATGAAAATCCTCAAGGGCTTCTCAGACTACGCCCAGCTGTTGCGCATCATTTCGGAGTAGCAAATCGTTGTGGAAAAACCAGCGGTTTTCCCGTGCTTTTTCGGGAATGTTTCCTGAGAAGCCGTAGCTTCCGGCAAATACGCATCCAATTGAAAAAAGTGTCGGAAAAATCAGCGCGAAACCTGCATGGTTTTTCCAAACCCCTTTTTTTTATGCACAAAAGTGTGCACTTTCACAAAACTTCGGCAATTTGTCGGATTTTC
>CAISOD010000136.1 GCA_903887045.1 uncultured Gammaproteobacteria bacterium
CAACATCAAGATGGTAGTGGAGTTGATAGCTCCAGTGGCGATGGATGAAGGCTTGCGCTTCGCGATTCGTGAGGGTGGTCGTACGGTAGGTGCAGGCGTTGTAGCAAAAATCTTCAAGTAACAGTATTTGATAACTAATGGCCGGGGCTCTGAGAGGGGCTCTGGCCTTGTTATCGAAAAGTTACTGGCGACATTGTTGGTAGCGTTAAGGTTAAAACAGTTTGTTGATAGGCCAGTAGCTCAATTGGCAGAGCGGCGGTCTCCAAAACCGCAGGTTGGGGGTTCGATTCCCTCCTGGCCTGCCATTTCAGGCAGCGTATGAGCGACAAAGTAAAATCGATAGAAACCAGTAGCGATCTCCTTAAGTGGGTGGTTGTTCTGGTTCTGGTGGTGTTGGGCGTCTATGGTAATAGCTATTACGCTGAATATTCCTGGATATATCGCACCATAGCGCTCGTTGCATTGGCGGGCGTTGCGTGTGTGGTGGCTGCGCAGACAGCAAAAGGGCGCGCCTTTATCGAGCTTGGTGTAGAGGCCAAGACGGAAATCCGTAAAGTTGTGTGGCCAACTAGGGAAGAAACCACTCATACGACACTTATTGTTGTTGCGGCAGTCGTGGTGCTGGGCTTGATCCTGTATGCATTAGATTCGGCGTTGAGCTGGCTCCTTAAGGCCATGTTGGGCGTTTGACCTGCCTTGTGCGCAGATAAGATATGTTTCGTAAGTTCGACCATGATGGCCAATTTCGCGAAGGAAGAAACAGGATATGACGACTGGTACTGACAATAAGCGCTGGTATGTTGTTCACGCTTATTCCGGTTTCGAGCGGAAGGTGAAGCAATCGCTGCAAGAACGTATAGTCTTGTCAAACTTGTCCCAATTCTTCGGAGACGTATTAGTGCCGACTGAAGAAGTTCTTGAAATGCGTGGAGGTCAAAAGCGTCGAAGCGAGCGTAAGTTTTTCCCAGGTTATGTTCTGATCCAGATGGTGCTTAACGATGAAACGTGGCATCTGGTCAAGGAAACGCCTCGGGTTATGGGGTTCATTGGTGGTACTGCAGATAAGCCGGCACCTATAACACAGCGAGAAGTGAATGAAATTCTCAATCGACTTGAAGAAACAGTCGACAAGCCATCCCATAAAACGGTGTATGAGCCTGGTGAGATGGTTCGTGTCGTTGATGGTCCTTTCAATGATTTCACGGGCACTGTTGAAGAAGTCAATTACGAAAAGAGCAGGGTGCGAGTAGCGGTTTTGATTTTCGGTCGCTCTACGCCGGTAGAACTCGAGTTCTCCCAGGTAGAGAAGGGCTGAGAAGACTGGCGTAATGGTTTTTGAGGAGTGCAGTCTCGTAGCGATATGACATGAAGTTTAAGCAGTAAGAAAAACTGCTCCTGCCCGACGGTGGGAGCTCTGACAAAGTCGCGGGAACGCTTGCGAACCCGTGCCAGGGGAGTCCATCGGTTTGGACGCTTGAACCCAAAGGAGAGAAAATGGCAAAGAAGATAAATGCCTATATCAAGCTGCAGGTTGCAGCTGGTAAGGCCAACCCCAGTCCGCCTGTTGGTCCGGCTCTCGGTCAGCATGGCGTCAATATCATGGAATTCTGTAAAGCCTTCAATGCTCAGACACAAGGTCTCGAGCAAGGATTGCCAATTCCTGTTGTGATCACCGTTTACGCTGATCGCAGCTTCACTTTTATCATGAAAACGCCACCTGCGAGTGTGCTGCTTAAGAAGGCAGCCGGTATCCAGAGCGGTAGTAGTCGTCCTAACAGTGAAAAAGTCGGCAAGCTGAGCCGTGCTCAGCTTGAAGAAATCGCAAAAGTGAAAATGCCGGATCTGACGGCGGCTGATCTGAATGCTGCCGTACGCACGCTGGCAGGTACCGCTCGTAGCGCCGGCATCGAAACAGAGGGTGTTGTGTAATGGCCAAGTTGACCAAAAAAGCCAAGCTGATTGCCGATAAGGTACAGAATGGAAAAATGTACTCTGTTGAAGAGGCTGTTGCGCTGTTGAACGAATTTTCATCAAAGAAATTTAAAGAATCGATAGACGTCTCGATCAACCTCGGTGTTGATCCGCGGAAGTCAGATCAGAATGTGAGGGGTGCTACAACGCTGCCTCACGGCACCGGGAAGACGGTGCGTGTTGCCGTGTTTGCACAGGGCGCCAATGCACAGAAGGCGAAAGATGCTGGTGCTGATATCGTTGGTTTTGACGATCTGGCCCAAAGCATCAAAGATGGCAACCTCGACTTTGACGTTGTAATCGCAAGTCCTGACGCTATGCGTGTAGTCGGCCAACTTGGTACCATCTTGGGCCCGAAAGGTCTGATGCCAAACCCGAAAGTAGGCACGGTTACTCCGGATGTGGCCGGCGCAGTAAAAAACGCGAAGGCGGGCCAAGTTCGGTTTCGTACAGACAAGAACGGCATCATCCATGGCGGAATTGGCAAAATCGGCTTCAATGCCGATGCGGTCAAAGGCAACTTGGAAGCGCTGCTGTCAGACTTGAAGCGCGCCAAACCATCCACATCGAAAGGTATATACATCCAAAAAGTGGTGTTGTCATCCACGATGGGTCCGGGCCTGATGCTGGATCAGTCCACCCTCAGCGCATAATTAACCGAATTCGGGCGAGATTGAGTTTGCCCAAAAAAGACTTTGGGGTACCGCTGTCTATGTGGCGGCGGAACTGTCAAAGACCGCAGGTGGTGATGGTGGGGTGCGATTGAGGTGGTCGGCATTTACCGGCGATCTCGCGCGCGGCCGAACCGATAACCTTAATTTCCTGCGCAGATGGTGTACCCATCCGTTGAATGTTGGATTGAGTTTCAGACTCTACATCCGGCAATCATGACGATGCTTCACCAAATAAGGGCCTGAAGCAGCTGCCAGATGTTTTAGGATCGTAATATCCGAAGCAGTCGCAAGCGACTGTATTCAAATCAGGAGTTAAGTTAGTGGCTATTAGACTTGAAGACAAACAGCAGATCGTCTCTGAAGTCAGTGAAGCTGCTAAAAGTGCTTTGTCTGCAGTGGTCGCGGATTTCCGTGGTATCGCTGTGACGGATCTTACTTCTTTGCGAAAAACCGCCAGAGAAAGCGGGGTATATCTGCGTGTAGTCAGAAATACCCTGTTGAAGAAGGCGGTGGCTGGTACTGAGTTTGAGTGCCTCGGTCCCGCATTGAAAGGTCCGACCTTGCTTGCATTTTCCCACGTTGATCCGGGTGCCGCTGCGCGTGTACTTAAGGAATTCGCCAAGAAGAATGACAAGTTCGCAGTTAAAGCATTGGCAGTGAGTGGCAAATTGTTGGCGGCCGACCAGATTGATGTGTTGGCTAGCTTGCCGACGTACGACCAGGCAATCGCAACACTCATGAGCTTGATGCTCGCTCCGGTTACCAAGCTTACTCGCACGTTGAACGAGGTGCCTACCAAGGTGACTCGTGGTGTGGCGGCCGTACGTGACCAGAAGCAGCAAGCAGCGTGATTACTGTTTGAAGTTCTGTTTTATCAATTATCAACATTTTGAAATTAGGAGATAAGAGTCATGGCTCTTTCCAAAGAAGATATCCTTGAAGGTATTGCTAATCTGACCGTAATGGAAGTCGTTGAACTAGTGTCGGCGATGGAAACCAAGTTCGGCGTATCTGCAGCGGCAGCAGTTGCTGTAGCAGCAGCTCCCGCTGCAGCAGCTCCCGCTGCAGAAGAGAAAGATGAGTTTGCTGTTGTACTGGCAAGCGCAGGCGAGAAGAAAGTAAATGTTATCAAAGTAGTACGCGAGCTGACTGGCTTGGGCCTTAAAGAAGCAAAAGACCTCGTCGACGGCGCGCCGTCCACGGTCAAAGATGGCGTAAACAAAGCCGACGCAGCCGCGATGAAAGCGAAACTGGAAGAAGCTGGTGCCAAAGTAGAACTGAAATAAGTAATCTTTAGGCAAGGCAATTAAAGGTGGGGCTCTGCGGAGTCCCACCTTCTCTTATTGTTAGCCTGTTTCATTTGTAAGTTGATGGATATTCAGCCAGGTTGGGCTCATCCCACCTTCTGAGTAAGAGATATTTGGTGCTACCCCGTTTTCAAGTTGAGGCGGCATGGTGGCTAATCGGAAACACGGTTATCAGGAATAGCAGATGGCATATACATACACTGAGAAAAAACGTATCCGTAAAGACTTTGGCAAGCTAAAAAGCGCCATGAATATCCCTTACCTGCTTGAAATCCAGATCAATTCCTACAAAGAGTTCACTCAAGTAGAAGTCAAGCCTGAAGACAGGCTCGACAAAGGGCTGCATGCCGCTTTCAAATCCATTTTTCCAATTGTCAGTTATTCGGGCAAAGCGCTCCTGGAGTATGTTTCCTATCGCCTCGGCAAGCCTGAATTTGATGTAAGTGAATGTATTCTGCGAGGTGCAACCTATGCAGTATCGCTGCGCGTGAAGGTGCGGCTGATCATCTACGAAAAGGAGTCCACTGCCAAAGTCATCAAGGACATTAAGGAGCAGGAAGTTTACATGGGTGAAATTCCGCTCATGACAGAAAGCGGCACGTTCGTAATCAACGGCACCGAGCGTGTCGTTGTGTCGCAGTTGCACCGGTCGCCAGGTGTATTTTTTGACCACGACAAGGGCAAAACGCACAGCTCCGGCAAATTGCTATACTCCGCGCGTATCATTCCTTACCGTGGTTCGTGGTTGGACGTAGAGTTTGATCCAAAGGATATGGTTTATGTTCGTATTGATCGGCGTAGGAAGCTGCCGGCAACAATACTGCTGCGCGCGCTTGACTACAGTACCAAGGACATCTTGGAGATGTTCTACGATAACAACAACTATTTCATGGACAAGAATGGTGCCATCGCCCTTGAGCTTGTTCCTGCTCGATTGCGTGGCCAAGTGCTGAATTTCAACATCAAGAGCGGCGAGACCGAAATCGTCAAATCTGGTGTACGTATTACCAACCGACATATTCGTGAAATGGAAAAGGCAAAGCTGACCCGTTTGGAGGTTCCGGCGGAATTCGTAATTGGCAATGCACTTGCGAGCGATATCGTCGACAAGGGAACCGGCGAAATCAAATATGCCTGCAACGCTGAAGTCACGCAGGAAATGATAAACACCTTTGTGAAGATGGGATTGAAGGAGTTTTCCACCATCTATACAAATGATCTTGATTGTGGTCCGTTCATTTCCGATACCCTTCGTATCGATCCGACACAAAGCCGCATGGAGTCACTTGTCGAGATCTATCGCATGATGCGGCCGGGCGAGCCGCCGACAAAAGAGTCTGCTGAAAATCTCTTTGGCAATCTGTTCTTCTCGCTCGAACGCTACGATCTGTCGGCAGTTGGCCGCATGAAATTCAATCGCCGCCTCGGTCGCGAAAGTTCCACTGGTGCCGGTGTATTGAGTCGCGAAGACATTGTTGACGTCATCAAGACCTTGGTAGATATCCGCAATGGTTTTGGAGTGGTTGACGATATAGACCATTTGGGTAACCGTCGCATCCGTAGCGTTGGAGAGATGGCAGAGAACCAATTTCGAGTTGGCCTTGTTCGCGTCGAGCGGGCCGTCAAAGAAAGGTTGTCCATGGCCGACAGCGAAGGTTTGATGCCTCAAGATATGATCAATGCCAAGCCTGTCGCGGCAGCCATCAAGGAATTCTTCGGTTCGTCGCAGTTGTCACAGTTCATGGATCAGAACAACCCTTTGTCCGAAGTTACTCACAAGCGCCGCATATCGGCCTTGGGGCCTGGTGGCTTGACGCGTGAGCGTGCTGGTTTCGAAGTGCGCGACGTTCACCCGACACATTATGGTCGTGTGTGTCCTATTGAGACTCCGGAAGGTCCGAATATCGGACTGATCAATTCGCTTGCAACCTATGCCAGGACCAATGAGTACGGATTCATTGAAAGTCCGGTCCGCAAAGTCACTGATGGAATTGTTACGGACGACGTTCAGTACCTGTCCGCTATTGAGGAAAGTGGCTACGTAATTGCCCAGGCTTCAGCTCCAGTCGATTCGAAAGGTCGTCTCACTCAGGATCTCATTTCCGTTCGCTACATGAATGAATTCACGCTGATGCTGCGCGAACAGGTGCAGTACATGGATGTGTCGCCGCAGCAGGTGGTGTCGGTCGCTGCATCTTTGATCCCTTTCCTTGAGCATGATGACGCGAACCGCGCTCTTATGGGGTCGAACATGCAACGCCAAGCTGTGCCGACGCTCATCTCCGAGAAGCCTTTGGTAGGCACAGGAATGGAACGTAATGTTGCTCAGGATTCTGGTGTATGTGTGGTAGCCCGTCGTGGTGGAGTCATCGATTATGTTGATGCGAGCCGCATCATTGTACGTGTAAACGACGATGAAACTGAAACAGGTGAAGCCGGTGTTGATATCTATAACTTGATCAAGTACACCCGCTCGAACCAGAACACCTGCATCAACCAGCGCAAACTGGTTAAAACGGGCGATGTAGTGTCGAAGAAGGATATTCTTGCCGACGGCCCGTCAATCGATCTTGGTGAGTTGGCGCTGGGCCAGAACATGCGAATCGCATTCATGCCGTGGAACGGCTACAACTTTGAAGACTCGATCCTGATCTCCGAACGCGTTGTAAAGGAAGACCGATTTACGTCGATCCATATTCAGGAGCTGACCTGCATTGCTCGTGATACCAAGCTGGGCGCCGAAGAAATCACGGCAGATATTCCAAACGTGGGTGAAAGCGCACTGGCTCGTCTGGACGAGTCAGGCATTGTGCACATCGGCGCTGAAGTGGACGCTGGCGACATTCTTGTTGGCAAGGTAACACCAAAAGGTGAGACGCAACTGACACCAGAAGAAAAGCTGCTGCGTGCCATATTTGGAGAGAAAGCCTCGGACGTAAAAGACACATCTTTACGAGTGCCTAGTAGCGTGAAAGGCACCGTAATTGACGTTCAGGTGTTCACCCGGGATGGTCTGGAAAAGGACCAGCGCGCTCTTGAGATCGAAGGCATGCAGTTGGCCAAAGTGCGAAAAGATATTGATGATGAATATCGAATCGTTGAGACCGCAACCTTTGCCCGTTTGCGCAAGGCCTTGCTGGGCCAGCCAGTGTCTGGTGGTCCTAAGCTCAAGAAAGGTGATGTGCTCAATGACGAGTATCTTGACGGTTTAAAGCACGATGACTGGTTCAAGCTCCGCCTCATCGATGACAAGTTGAGCGAGCAGCTGGAAAAGGCCGGCGTACAGCTGGTCGAGCGCAAAGCCGCTCTTGATGAATATTTTGCGGACAAGAAGCGCAAGATCACCCAAGGTGACAACCTTGCGCCCGGGGTGCTGAAAATCGTCAAGGTCTACCTTGCAATCAAGCGTCGAATCCAGCCTGGCGACAAGATGGCCGGACGTCACGGTAATAAAGGTGTGATCTCAGTGATTATGCCGGTGGAAGACATGCCATATGACGACAAGGGTAACCCTGTAGATATTGTGCTCAACCCACTTGGCGTTCCATCGCGCATGAACGTAGGTCAGATTCTGGAAACCCACTTGGGTGCAGCAGCAAAAGGCCTCGGTGAGAAAATCAACGGAATGCTCTGGGATTACCACCACGAGAAGGCCAAAGTCTCCGACCTTCGAAAGTTCCTTGAGCGGGTCTACAACGGCATCGGCAGTGCCAAGCGCAAGGAGAGCCTCGACAAGCTTACTGATCAGGAAATACTTGAGCTTGCCCAAAATCTCAAGAGTGGCGTGCCGATGGCGACCAATGTTTTTGATGGCGCCAGTGAATCTGAAATCAAGGAAATGCTCAAACTGGCAGGTCTAAGTGAAGACGGCCAGATGACACTCTATGATGGGCGTACCGGTGACACGTTTGATCGCAAGGTAACTGTTGGCGTCATGTATATGCTCAAGCTGAACCATCTGGTGGATGACAAGATGCATGCGCGCTCTACTGGCTCCTACTCGCTGGTTACCCAGCAGCCATTGGGTGGCAAGGCGCAGTTTGGCGGTCAGCGTTTCGGCGAGATGGAAGTGTGGGCTCTGGAGGCTTATGGCGCCGCGTACACATTGCAGGAAATGCTCACTGTCAAATCTGACGACGTCAACGGGCGTACCAAGATGTACAAAAACATCGTGGATGGAGATGACCGGATGGAAGCTTACATGCCGGAGTCCTTCAATGTATTGCTGAAGGAAATCCGTTCGCTCGCTATTGATATGGAGCTTGATGTTGATAATTGATCGCGGTGAGCTCCAACACTCAACGCATCCATCAACATTTGAAAATTAGAGATTTGCAAAGGCGAAACTGACAATGAAAGATTTGATAGCTTTCCACAAAGCGCAAAAGCAGTCTGACGATTTCGACTCCATTCGTATTGGGCTTGCGTCGCCTCAGTTGATTCGTTCCTGGTCGTTCGGAGAGGTAAAAAAACCGGAGACAATCAATTACCGTACTTTCAAGCCAGAGCGGGACGGCCTGTTTTGTGCCAAGATTTTCGGGCCTGTAAAAGACTATGAATGCTTGTGCGGGAAATACAAGCGGCTGAAGCATCGCGGTGTAATCTGTGAAAAGTGCGGCGTTGAAGTGGCGTTGACGAAGGAACGTCGCGTCCGCATGGGGCACATTGAACTAGCCAGCCCGGTAGCGCACATTTGGTTCCTTAAATCGCTGCCGTCCCGCATTGGTCTGATCCTTGACATGACGCTGCGAGACATCGAGCGTATCCTTTATTTCGAATCGTTCGTTGTGACCGACCCGGGCATGACCACGCTCGAAAAAGGCCAGCTTCTGAACGACGAAGAGTACTACACCGCGCTTGAACAGTTCGGTGACGAGTTCCAGGCCAAGATGGGAGCCGAAGCCGTGCAGGATCTGATGCACGACATGGATATTGATGCAGAGGCTGCCGCCATCCGTGAAGAGATCCCGAATACCAACTCCGAAACCAAGCTGAAAAAGCTCTCGAAACGGTTGAAGTTGCTTGATGGTTTCATCAGTTCAGGCAACAAGCCTGAGTGGATGATCCTGAATGTGCTGCCGGTACTGCCACCGGATTTGCGTCCGTTGGTGCCACTTGATGGTGGTCGCTTCGCGACGTCTGACCTGAATGACCTTTATCGTCGTGTTATCAATCGCAACAATCGCCTGAAGCGACTGCTCGACCTGAGTGCGCCAGACATTATCGTGCGCAATGAAAAGCGCATGTTGCAGGAAGCGGTTGATGCCCTGTTGGACAACGGTCGTCGTGGTCGTGCAATCACTGGTTCCAACAAGCGTCCGCTGAAATCTTTGGCCGACATGATCAAAGGCAAGCAAGGCCGCTTCCGTCAGAACCTGCTTGGCAAGCGCGTCGATTACTCTGGTCGTTCCGTGATCGTAGTGGGCCCGACCTTGCGACTGCACCAGGCTGGTCTGCCAAAGAAAATGGCGCTTGAATTGTTCAAGCCATTTATTCTCGGACGTCTGATCTTGCGTGGTATTGCTACAACAATCAAAGCCGCCAAGAAAATGGTGGAAAAAGAAACAGCAGAGGTATGGGACATCCTCGCTGATGTTATCCGCGAGCACCCTATACTGTTGAACCGCGCACCTACCCTACACCGTCTTGGCATCCAGGCGTTCGAGCCTGTATTGATTGAAGGCAAGGCTATCCAGTTGCATCCGCTGGTGTGTGCTGCCTACAACGCCGACTTTGACGGTGACCAGATGGCTGTCCACGTACCGCTGACGCTGGAAGCCCAGCTTGAAGCGCGTACGCTGATGATGTCGACCAACAATATCCTGTCGCCAGCATCAGGTGAGCCAATCATTGTGCCTTCGCAGGACGTGGTGCTCGGTCTGTATTACATGACCCGTGAGCGCGTTAATGCCAAAGGCGAAGGCATGGTCTTCGCCAATATCAATGAAGTTATACGGGCATTCTCTACCAAGAATGTGCATCTGCAGGCGAAGATTAGGGTGCGGTTGACTGAAGTTCTGAAGAACGAAGACGGGTCAATGACTTCACGCACTGGCATCCTGAGCACCACTGTTGGACGCGTTATTCTTTACACCATAGTGCCCGAAGGTCTGCCGTTTTCGCTGGTGGACCACAAGATGACCAAGAAGCAGATATCCAACATTATCAACGTCTGCTACCGCAATGTGGGTCTGAAAGAGACGGTAATCTTTGCTGACCAGTTGATGTACATGGGGTACCGCTACTCCACGTACTCGGGAGCATCGATTGGCGTCAATGACTTCGTCATTCCAGACGAAAAAGTGAAACTTATTGCGCAGGCCGAAGCTGAGGTGGCCGAGATTGAAGCCCAATATGCTGCTGGCCAGGTTACCCAAGGTGAAAAGTACAACAAAGTGATCGACATCTGGTCGCGTGCCAATAACCTCGTTGCCAAGTCGATGATGGATGGCTTGGCGAAAGAGATGGTCATCGATAAGGACGGCAATGCCGTACAGCA
The DNA here is from genome assembly GCA_903887045.1 of uncultured Gammaproteobacteria bacterium. Lineage (GTDB taxonomy): Bacteria > Pseudomonadota > Gammaproteobacteria > Pseudomonadales > Pseudohongiellaceae > CAILUG01. Next base: position 10,452 of record CAISOD010000136.1, read on the forward strand.
GGAGTCGTTTAACTCCGTGTATATCTATTCCGACTCCGGAGCTAGGGGTTCTGCTGCGCAGATCCGCCAGCTTGCCGGTATGCGTGGGCTGATGGCCAAGCCAGATGGCTCCATTATTGAAACCCCAATCACGGCAAACTTTAGGGAAGGCCTCAACGTATTGCAGTACTTCATCTCTACACACGGTGCCCGTAAAGGCTTGGCTGATACTGCATTGAAGACGGCAAACTCCGGTTACTTGACCCGACGTCTTGTCGATATATCGCAGGACCTTGTTATAAAGGAACATGACTGCGGTACCGGCAATGGTTTGACGATGACCCCGATTATCCAGGGCGGCGACATTATTGCCGCACTCGGCGAGCGAGTGCTTGGAAGGGTTATAGCTCGTGATGTTGTCAATGCTGACAATGAAACACTGATTGAAGCCGGTACCCTGATTGATGAGAAATTGGTAGAAACACTGGAAACAAACGGCGTCGACGAAGTGCTTGTGCGTTCGCCAATTACTTGCGCCGCAGAGGCCGGTATCTGTCGTCTTTGCTATGGTCGCGATCTTGCCCGTGGTCACCTTGCCAACATCGGTGAGGCGGTGGGTGTAGTTGCCGCCCAGTCCATCGGTGAGCCCGGCACCCAGTTGACCATGCGTACGTTCCACATTGGTGGTGCGGCCTCGCGTGCAACTGCGAACGACAGCGTTCAAGTTAAGACAGAGGGCACTATCCATTTGCGCAACATGAAAACCGTGCAGCGCACCAATGGCCAATTGGTTGTTGTGTCACGCTCGGGAGAGTTGGTCGTCAATGATGTACATGGCCGGGAAAAAGAGCGCTATAAACTGCCTTATGGTGCAGTGATTAATGGCACAGACAAAGCCAAAGTCAAGGTTGGCCAAGTGGTTGCGAACTGGGATCCGCATACACATCCGATTGTTGCTGAAGTTGCCGGTACTGCTTCGTTCGAGGCTATGGATGAAGGGCTTAGCGTTAAGCAGCAGACAGATGATGTCACTGGTTTGTCTAGCATCATGGTGTTGGACGTTTCTGAACGACCATCAGCTGGCAAGGAATTACGCCCGGCAGTGACACTTCTCGACTCCAAGGGCAAGTATGTGACTCTCCCTGGTTCGAACGCACCCGCGCACTACTTTCTGCCAGCCAAAGCTATTATCGCTGTCACAGATGGCCGCAAAGTGGAAATAGGTGACGTAATTGCCCGTATTCCGCAAGAAGGGTCCAAGGTGCGTGACATCACCGGTGGCTTGCCGCGTGTGGCCGATCTCTTTGAAGCACGCAAGCCCAAAGAGCCCGCAATCCTCGCAGAAATTTCTGGCACGGTCAGTTTCGGTAAGGAAACCAAAGGCAAGCGTCGCCTGATCATTACTCCAGCCAATGGCGTTAACCCGCTTGATGGTAGCGCCCATTATGAAGTGCTGATTCCGAAATGGCGCCAGATGACTGTTTTTGAAGGTGAATTTATCGAGAAGGGCGAGGTGGTTTCTGATGGCCCCCCCAGCCCACACGATATCCTTCGATTGAAAGGTGTTGAGGCGTTGGCGCGATACATCGTCAACGAAGTGCAGGATGTCTATCGATTGCAGGGTGTACGCATTAATGACAAGCACATCGAGGTAATTGTGCGTCAGATGCTCCGCAAAACCGAAATTGCCGACATGGGAGATTCCAGCTTCATCAAGGGAGAGCAGGTCGAATACAACCGCGTCATGCAGGAAAATAACCGGTTGCGTCAGGCATCCAAACAAGAGGCCAGCTTTGATCGAGTTTTATTGGGTATCACAAAGGCGTCGTTGGCAACGGAGTCTTTCATCTCGGCGGCTTCCTTCCAGGAAACCACCAGGGTTCTTACCGAGGCTGCAGTCACCGGCAAACGTGATTACTTGATGGGCCTGAAAGAAAACGTGGTGGTTGGTCGTCTGATTCCCGCAGGCACAGGTCTGTCGTATCACGAGAACCGCCGCAAGCAATCCGAGACTCGGCGTCATCAGGAAATGGCTTCTGCTCGTGAAGTAGAAGCGGCGCTTAGTGAGGCCCTTAGTGCAGAAATTGACTTTGAATCCGGGAGTCCCTCCGGCGAGTAGTCGGAGTCGTCATGGAAGATTGCGTGAAAACATGGAGCCCGGCAGTGCATCAGCGTCTAAGTCGTTGACGGTAACTGGTTAGCTCCCTAAAATGCGCGTCCCTTAGTCCTAAGGGCGCGCTTTGATTTGTATGGCGGGAAGCACGGCTTCCTGAATTGTTGCATTGGAGAATTGAATGGCCACTGTGAATCAGCTGGTTCGTAAACCAAGAAGAAGCAGATCGGAAAAGAGTGACGTGCCTGCCCTGCAAGGCAGCCCGCAACGACGCGGTGTGTGCACCCGTGTGTATACCACTACGCCGAAAAAGCCAAATTCGGCATTGCGTAAAGTGTGCCGCGTACGGTTGACCAGCGGTTATGAAGTTACTTCTTATATTGGTGGTGAAGGTCATAACTTGCAGGAGCACTCAGTGATCCTGATCCGCGGCGGTCGTGTCAAAGACTTGCCAGGCGTGCGTTACCATACTGTTCGCGGCTCACTTGATACCTCAGGTGTGTCCGCGCGTCGCCAAGGTCGTTCCAAATACGGTGCAAAGCGACCGAAATCCTGAGTTCCTAATCCCGCCAGCCCAGTAAGGCCGGGTGCCTGAAGGTCATCCCGGATTACCCTGAAGAGAGTGAGTTATGCCAAGAAGACGAGTCCCTGCTCGACGCGAAGTACTTCCAGATCCGAAATTCGGCAGCATCATCCTTGCCAAGTTCATGAGTCATGTCATGAAAGACGGCAAAAAGTCTGTAGCTGAGAAAATTGTCTACGGCGCGCTAAATACCATCGCCGAGAAAGGCAATGCCGATCCGCTCAAAGTGTTTGAGTCTGCGCTAGACAATATCGCCCCGATGGTTGAAGTGAAGTCCCGTCGTGTGGGTGGTGCCACCTATCAGGTTCCGGTGGAAGTGCGTCCCGAGCGTCGAAATGCCCTTTCCATGCGGTGGTTGGTTGAATATGCGCGTGGGCGTGGCGAAAAATCCATGGCTCTGCGCTTGGCCGGAGAAATCCTTGATGCATCACAAGGTCGAGGCAGTGCAGTGAAGAAGCGCGAAGACGTTCATCGCATGGCTGAGGCCAACCGCGCATTCTCTCATTACCGATTCTAGTAATACATCTGGGTAATTGAGAGCCTTACAGTGGCAAGAAAGACTCCTATTGCGCGTTATCGCAACATCGGGATTTGCGCGCACGTGGATGCGGGTAAAACCACGACTACAGAGAGAGTTTTGTTCTATACGGGCGTAAATCACAAGATTGGTGAAGTGCACGATGGTGCTGCCACTATGGACTGGATGGAGCAGGAGCAGGAGCGTGGCATTACGATTACTTCTGCTGCTACCACTTGCTTCTGGCAAGGAATGAACAAGCAGTTTGATGAGCATCGCATCAATATTATTGATACCCCGGGGCACGTAGACTTTACGATTGAAGTGGAGCGCTCACTGCGCGTACTTGATGCCGCTGTTGTTGTACTGTGTGCCAGTTCCGGCGTACAGCCACAGACTGAAACAGTATGGCGTCAAGCCAATCGATACGAAGTGCCTCGATTGGTGTTCGTCAATAAGATGGACAGGGCTGGCGCAAATTTCCTGCGCGTTGTGAAGCAGATGAAAGAGCGTCTTAAGGCCAATCCGGTGCCGGTACAAGTGCCTATTGGGGCGGAGGATGAGTTCGAGGGCGTAGTCGACTTGGTCAAAATGAAAATGATCAGGTGGAGTGAGGAAGATCAAGGTACAAGCTTCATATATGCCGATATTCCCCAAGAAATGATCGATGAATGTCGGGTATGGCACGAGAATCTGGTTGAGGCTGCTGCCGAAGCCAATGACGAATTCATGAACAAATACCTTGAAGGCCGCGCACTAACAGAGGAAGAAATTAAGGTTGGTTTGCGCAAACGCACGTTGAGCAGTGAAATTGTACCGGTGCTTTGCGGCTCTGCATTCAAGAACAAAGGCGTGCAAGCCATGCTTGACGCTGTAGTGGAGTACCTGCCGTCTCCGACCGAAGTTAAGGCAATTGAAGGAGTGCTGGAGGATGGTAAAACTCAAGCCATTCGCAAGTCCGATGACAATGAACCGTTCGCAGCGCTAGCCTTCAAGATTGCTACTGATCCTTTCGTAGGCACACTGACATTCTTCCGTGTGTACTCCGGTAAACTGAGTTCAGGCGATTCCGTTTACAACCCGGTAAAAGATCGAAAAGAACGCGTCGGTCGCATGGTACAGATGCACGCCAATGCCCGTGAGGAAATCAAAGAGGTGTTGGCGGGTGACATCGCCGCTGCCGTTGGCCTAAAGGACATCACCACAGGCGATACGCTGTGTGCCATCGACAATATAATTACGCTCGAAAGAATGGATTTTCCGGATCCCGTCATATCGTTAGCGGTTGAGCCGAAAACCAAGGTCGATCAAGAAAAGATGGGCGTTGCCCTTGGCAAGCTGGCACAGGAAGATCCTTCGTTCAGGGTAAATACCGATGAGGAATCCGGTCAGACCATTATCGCGGGAATGGGTGAGCTGCATCTGGAAATCATCGTCGACCGTATGCGTCGCGAGTTCGGCGTCGAAGCCAATATCGGCAAGCCGCAAGTTGCCTACCGCGAAACAATTCGTAAAAAGGTGGAAGTCGAAGGTAAGCACGTTAAGCAGTCAGGGGGGCGCGGACAGTATGGTCATGTGTGGTTGCGCATCGAGCCTTTGCCTGCCGACGCGGAATATGAGTTTGTCAATGAAGTCGTCGGTGGCACAGTGCCAAGGGAATATGTGCCGGCGGTAGACAAAGGTGTGCAGGAACAGTTGAAAAATGGCTGTCTTGCCGGTTACCCGTTGCTTGCAATGAAAGTTACCATCTTTGATGGTTCCTTCCATGATGTGGACTCCAATGAGATGGCATTCAAGATCGCTGGTTCAATGGCACTGAAAAAAGGTGTGCTCCTAGCTGATCCTGCCCTCCTTGAGCCTATCATGAAGGTAGAGGTTGTTACTCCCGAAGACTACATGGGTGACATCATGGGCGACCTGAATCGTCGCCGGGGCATCGTGCTCGGAATGGAAGATCAGTTGGGAGCGAAAATAGTCACTGCGGAAGTTCCGCTTGCCGAAATGTTCGGCTATTCCACTGACTTGCGGTCAGCCTCCCAGGGACGTGCGACATACACGATGGAGTTCACCAAATACGCCGAAGTGCCTGGCAATATTGCAGACACGATTATCAAAGGCAAAGGCAGATAGCAGTTTCGTAACGGCAATCCCATAAGTATTCAGTCGGAGGCATCCAATGGCGAAGGAAAAATTTGAGCGTAAGAAGCTCCACGTTAACGTAGGTACGATTGGTCACGTAGACCATGGCAAGACGACGTTGACAGCGGCTCTGACGCGTGTGTGTGCAGAAACCTGGGGCGGTACAA
>CAISOD010000137.1 GCA_903887045.1 uncultured Gammaproteobacteria bacterium
GACTGAATCAGGAAGGCATATTGGCTATGGCCAATTCCGGCCCCGCCACCAATGGCAGCCAGTTCTTCATCACCCATCAGGCAGTGCCCCACCTTAACGGCGCCCACACCGTGTTCGGGCTGATCAGCACAGGCAAGGAAGTAATACGCCAGATCCGCCGCCGGGATGTCATCCAGCGTATCGTGATCAAAGGTGATGTGGTGGGGGTGCTGGCGGCCCAGCGTATGCAGGTGGAGGAGTGGAACCGTATTCTCGACGGTGAGTTCCCGGCACTGCGGCCGTCGATGCTTGCTTCGGCGTCTGCCAATTCGGCGCCTTCTACTTCTGGACCTTCAATTTCTAGACCTTCAATTTCCGGACCTTCTATTTCTGTACCTTGAGATCGGGCTTGTCGTCCCCTTCAACCTTGTCCGCTTCCATGTAAGGATACAGGTAGAAGATCTGCAGCACGCTGGCCAGCAGCAGGATGCCCATGCTGCCGAATACCTTGAAGTCAACCCAATAGTCCGGGAACGTGAACGCCACAAACAAGTTGGCACTGCCAACCAACAAGAACACGCCGGCCCAGGCGAGGTTCAACAGTTTCCAGCGCTGGTCCGGCATGGTCACCATTTGGCCGAACATGGTTTTGGCCATGTTGGTCGGGCTGAAGTATTGACTGGCGATGAACACGATGGCCATGATCCAGTTCACCACTGGCGCTTTCCACTTGAGGATATCTTCGGAGCGCAACAGCAACGTTGAGCTGCCGAACACCAGCACCGCGCCCACCACCAGCCACTGCATGCGGGTCAACTTGCCTTCCTTCAACCACAGCGCCCCGTAAAGCACCACGGTGCTGAGCATCAGCACAGCGGTGGCGCTGTAAATGCCGCCAACAGAGAAATCAAAACCACCCAGCGATAGCGGGCGGGGATCCAATTTGTAGAACACCAGGAAGAAAAGCAGCGGGATGTATTCGAGGAAGGCTTTCATGACAGATCAACATTGCAGGATGATCCGATGGTAGCCAATTTCAATGCTGCGGTCTGCAAGCCCGGGTGATTGTGTTAGCGTGGCATTTTTTTCAGCAGGAGTGTGCATGGCGCGCGTGTTATCCATTCATCCGGTCGATCCGCAGCCGCGGTTGATCCGGCAAGCAGTTGAATGCATACGCGATGGCGGGGTGGTGGTATATCCCACTGATTCGGCCTATGCGCTGGGGTGTGCCGTGGCAACAAGGCCGGCATGGAACGTATTGCCCGCATACGGCAGATCGACAACAAGCACAATTTCACTTTGGTGTGTCGCGACCTGTCCGAGATTGCCACTTATGCCAGGGTCGACAACAGCAGTTATCGCTTGCTGAAGGTCTATACCCCGGCAGCTTATACCTTCATTCTGAAGGCCACTTCCGAGGTCCCGCGCCTGCTGCAGCACCCCAAGCGCAAGACCATAGGTATCCGGGTGCCCGAGCATCCAGTGGTGGCGGCCTTGCTGGCTGAACTGGACGCCCCGCTACTGAGCAGTAGTTTGCTTATGCCTGGCGAGGCCGAGCCTCTGTTCGATATTGATGAAATTTCGAGAAGATTGCAGCATCAAGTTGATTTAATTATAGATTCTGGATTTTGTGGTCTCGAAACAACCACAGTAATCGACTTGGAGGAGGGTGTGCCCAAGGTGATTCGCGCCGGTAAGGGCGACCCTGCTCCTTTCCTGGCTTGAGCAAGGGTGGCTACCTGGTATTTGTGTCCCCAACAGCCTGGTCAATATGGCTATAATCGCCGGCAAATCCGGGCCGGCAGCAGCATTTCCGAGTTGCCAGTCCTTCCCGCCACAAACCGCCTGGCGAACAACAAGAAGCAGTAACACTGGGAGTTGAGCTTGAGTTCGATTGATTCACAGCGGCGCGTGTTGTCCGGCATGCGCCCGACCGGCCGTTTGCATCTGGGCCACCTGTACGGCGTCATCCACAACTGGGTCAAGCTGCAACACGAGTACGAGTGCTACTTCTTTGTGGCCGATTGGCATGCGCTCACAACCCACTATGAAACCCCGCACATCATCGAAAACAACGTCTGGGAGATGGTGATTGACTGGCTGGCTGCCGGGGTGTCGCCGAGCGCCGCCACCCTCTTTGTGCAATCAAAAGTGCCCGAACACGCTGAACTGCACCTGCTGCTGTCAATGATGACCCCATTGGGTTGGCTCGAACGCGTGCCAAGCTACAAGGACATCCAGGACAACCTGCAGGACAAGGACCTCAACACTTACGGCTTCCTCGGTTACCCCTTGCTGCAGAGTGCCGACATCCTGATCTACCGCGCTGGTCTGGTGCCGGTGGGTGCCGATCAGGTCGCGCACGTCGAGCTGACGCGCGAAGTCGCCCGTCGATTCAATCACTTGTACGGCAAAGAACCGGACTTCGAGGCAAGCGTTAAGGCCGCCATTGGCAAGATGGGCCGGAAAGTCGGCAAGCTGTACGACGATCTGCGCAAGCAGTACCAGGAGCAGGGCGACCAGCAGGCACTGGAGAAGGCGCAGGCGCTGTTGAGAGAGCAACAGAACATTACGCTTGGCGATCGCGAGCGGCTGTTCGGCTACCTCGAAGGCGGCGGCAAGATCATATTGCCGGAGCCGGGCGCCAAACTGACCGAAGCCGCCAAGATGCCGGGCCTCGATGGCCGCAAGATGTCGAAGTCGTACGACAACGTCATCACGCTGCGCGATCTCGACGACGACATCAGCAAGAAAATCCGCACGATGCCGACCGATCCGGCCCGGGTGCGCAAGACCGATCCGGGCAATCCCGACAAGTGCCCGGTGTGGCAGTTGCACGAAATTTTCTCCACTCAGGAAATCCGTGATTTCGTCCAGACCGGCTGTCGGAGTGCCAGTATCGGTTGTCTGCAATGCAAGCAGCCGGTAATTGATGCCATCGTCGCTGAGCTGACACCGATCCGTGAGCGTGCCCGTCAATATGAAGACAATCCGGATCTGGTGAAATCGATCATCATCGAAGGTTCGGAAAAAGCCCGCGACACCGCGCGCGATACCTTGCAGGATGTGCGGCAGGCCATGGGCCTCGATTACCGCTAGGCGATACCGGATGAGCGAAGACGCAAGCACCACAGAAGCAACGCCAGAAGCAGCAGCTGACAAGGCTCCCGACAGCCTGTTGGCACGTGCGCGGCTGGAGCAGGGCCAGCCTGGGCAGCAGCAAGGTGAGCTACCGTTTGCATTCGTGGCAGGCAAGGCGGTCACCGATCTGCCGAAAGACCTTTATATCCCGCCCGATGCGCTCGAAGTATTCCTCGAAGCCTTTGAAGGGCCGCTCGACTTGCTGCTGTACCTGATCAAGCGACAGAACGTCGACATCCTCGAGATCAACGTTGCCGCGATTACCGAACAATACATTGCCTATGTCGAGCTGATGGAAGCGTCGCAATTCGAGCTGGCGGCCGAATACCTGGTGATGGCCGCAATGCTGGCGGAGATCAAGTCGCGCATGTTGTTGCCGCGTTCGCAGGAAGACGAAGAAGACGAAGAAGATCCGCGGGCACAGTTGATCCGCCGGTTGCAGGAATACGAGCGCTACCGCGAAGTTGCCGAGCGGGTTGATGCATTGCCGCGCCTGTATCGCGATCTATACCAGGCGCACGCGCAAAGCCCTGAACTCGAACGCACGATGCCACGCCCGGAAATGGACCTGCAAGAGGTGCTGCTTGCCTTTGCCGAAGTGCTGCGACGGGCTGACCTCAATGAAAGCCACCATATCCAGCGCCAGAGCCTGTCCACGCGTGAGCGCATGTCCCAGATACTTCTGCGGGTATCGGCCGAACACTTCACGCCCATGTTGTCGTTGCTGATGAAGGACGAAGGCCGCCTCGGCGTCGTCGTGACCTTTCTCGCCATCATGGAACTCATCAAGGAGTCGCTGGTGGAACTGGCGCAGAACGAACCCTTTGGACCAATACACATCAAGGCAAGGGCAGCATGATAGAAACAGCCAAATTACAGCGCATCATTGAAGGCGCACTCCTTGCGGCAGGTAAACCGGTGCCGCTGGAAAAACTGGAAGAGCTCTTTGCCGAAGGTGACAAGCCCGAGCGTGAGCAGATGGAAGAGGCATTGAAAGGTGTCGGCGACTCCTGTGCCGACCGTGGCTTTGAGCTGAAAAAAGTCTCATCGGGCTACCGTTTCCAGGTACGGCAGGAGCTCAGCGAATGGGTCAGCCGTTTGTGGGAAGAAAAGCCGCAGAAATATTCGCGTGCAGTACTGGAGACCTTGTCGATTATTGCGTATCGCCAGCCAATCACTCGGGGCGACATCGAAAAAATCCGTGGGGTTGCGGTCAGTACGCAAATCGTACAGACCCTGCTCGAGCATGAATGGGTGCGCGTAGTCGGGTACCGCGATGTGCCAGGCCGCCCGGCGATGTACGCCACCACCAAACAATTCCTCGACTACTTCAACCTCGCCAGTCTGGAAGAGTTGCCGGCACTGGCCGAAATCCGCGACCTCGAATCGATCAACCGCGAACTGTCGCTCGATGACGACAAGCCGCTGGGTCGGATCATCGAGTTTGCCGATCCGGAAGCCAACGCCCAAGAGTCAGTGGTTGATGCAGAAGAAATCGCTGCTGCCGCGATTGGTACGCGTCCCATCAGTGAGATCCTCAGCGAGGTCGACAGCAAGCTGGGGCTGACTCCACCAGCTGAAGAAACCCAACCCCCCGAGTAACCCGGGATCCCCAACACACCTAATTTCGTGAGAAATCAGAATGGACGAGAAAATACAGAAAGTGCTGGCCCGTGCCGGCTTCGGTTCGCGCCGCGAACTGGAAGACTGGATCAGTCAGGGCCGCGTCAAGGTCAACGGCGTTGTTGCCAAACTGGGTGACCGCGTTGGCAGCGAGGACAAGGTAGTTGTCGACGGCAAGAAGCTGGCGCCGCGTGAACAGACGGCGCAGGTGCATCCGGTGCTGCTGTACAACAAGGCGCTCGGCGAAATCTGCACCAGCAATGACCCTGAGGGACGTCCCACCGTATTCGACCACCTGCCACGCCTGACTCATGCACGCTGGGTTGCCGTGGGCAGGCTCGACATCAACACCACCGGTCTGTTGCTGTTCACCACTGACGGCGAACTGGCCAACAAGCTGATGCATCCTTCCACAGAAATCCAGCGCGAGTACATGGTGCGTGTAATGGGTGAAGTCACCAGGGAGGCCTTGGAGCGACTTACAAGCGGGGTCGAGCTGGAAGACGGCATGGCGAAGTTCGATGGCATCCGCTTTGGCGGCGGTGAAGGCATCAACCAGTGGTATTACGTAATGCTGAGGGAAGGCCGCAATCGCGAAGTGCGCCGCTTGTGGGAATCACAGGATCTCAAGGTCAGCCGTCTCAAGCGTGTGCGCTACGGCAATATCGTGATTCCTCCTTATGTAAAGATGGGCAAGTACGTCGAGCTGCCGGCTTCAGAGACCAAGGCCTTGTATCAGCTGGCCGGGTTGCGCTGGCAGACGCCGCAAACCGGTAACGACTTCGTGGGTCGTTACATGGCCAAGAAGCGCGGTGACAAAGCAGTACCGCCACCGAAGGACCGTCGTCGCAGAGCCGGTCCGGCTACGATCAAATCCAGCGACAAACCGTGGGGAAACGTCCCGGGTGCCAGCAAGCCTGACAGCAGGCCTGTCAGAAGCGCTGATCGAAAGCCCGAGAGAAGTTCAGACAGGAAACCCGAAAGAAGTTCAGACAGGAAACCTGAAAGAAGTTCAGACAGAAAACCCGAAAGAAGTTTCGAGAGAAGTTCTGAGAGAAGCTCGGAGAAAAGACCTGACAGAAAGCCTGCAAGAGATACCGACCGGAGTCCGGCAAGACGATCAGCCAGAACCCCTGAGGGGAAGCCCGCCAGAGAACCAGGCAGAGCGTCGACGGCAAGACCTGCCAGAAAACCGGAAAGAACGTCGGACAGGGCAATCGACAAAAAACCTGCCAGAAAGCCCTATAAGAAAAAGTAGTGGGCCTTACGCCTGATCCGGCTGAGCCGAAAACTGTTTGCCATTCTCGTGCAGGCTGTCGGCTCCCATCAGGTACAGGTACAGCGGCATCAGTTGATCGGGTGTTGGCTTGCTGGCCGGATTCTCCGAAGGAAATGCCACTCGCCGCAGCGCGGTCGAGCAGGGGCCGGGATTCAGGCTGTTGAAACGGATATGGCTGGTGTTGCGTAGTTCATCGAAAAACAGCTGCATCACGTTTTCAACGCCATGTTTGGCGATCGCATAGGGGCCCCAATAGGCGCGCAGTTCGCGGCCGGCAGTCGATGAGGTAAAGATCACCGACGCCTGCTGCGCTTGTCGCAGCAGTGGCAAGCAGTTCCGCGTCAGTGCATAGGGTGCAGTCAGGTTGACGCGCAGCAACTGGTCCCAGCTTTCTAGCGTTGTATGCTCAAGCGGCAGCGGCGGCGAGATGACACCAGCGTTATGCACCAGGCCATCGAGTCGGCCGAATTCGGCAGCAATTGTTTCGGCTACTTCCTGGTAGTTGTTGTCGTCGGCTTTCAACAGATCAAGCACCATCACGGCCGGTTGCACGCCACCTAGCGCTTCAATCTCATCGTAGACGGCGTTCAGTCTGGTTTCGTTGCGGCCCAGCAGGATTACGCTGGCACCGTGTCGGGCATAACTCAGCGCAGCAGCGCGTCCGAGCCCGGAGCCGGCCCCGGTTACCAAGATGATCTTGTCTTGCAGCAGGTTGGCAGCGCATTGGTAGGCAGACATCATGATTTCCTGTTAACCGGCAAGCCGGTGCAAACACAGATCGAGCAACTGCATTGGTGTGTCCACCACGGCATCGGCATTCCAGGCTGTGATCGGTGGTGATTCCGGTAAATAACCCCAGCGCACGGCAATACCGGACATGCCGGCATTATGGGCAGCCTCGATGTCACGCGGGTGATCGCCGATATACAGCGCGCAGGCGGGCTCGACACCAAGCTGTTGGCAGGCATGCAGGATGCCGGCAGGATCGGGCTTGCCGGCGCCAACATCATCCGGGCATACCAGCGTGCCGGAAGTGGCGAAATTTTCGAATTTGGCCAACAGTGGTTCACTGAAGCGACGGTGCTTGTTTGTCATGATGCCCCAAGCGATGCCGTGCTCGACCAGCGTGGCAATCAACAGATCTATATCGTCGAACAGTGCGGCCGTGGTTTGCGGAATCTGTGTGCTGTAGAGGTCGAGGAATTCCTGCAGCAGTGCCGGTGCACGTTCATCCTTTTCGTCGAGACCGAACCCCTGTCGCACCATCGCACCAGCGCCGGCTGATACGTATTGACGCACAGTTGCTGCATCCAGTGCTGCTTTGCCATGGGTTTGCAATTGGGCATTGAGTACGAGAGTGAAATCCGGCGCGGTATCAAGCAGGGTTCCATCGAGATCGAAAATGACGGCTTGCAGCATGGGCAGGGTTCAGTCTTTCGCCGGTGCTTGCAGGTGCACCAGGTAATTCACATCGACATCAGATCCGAGCTTGTAGACCTGCGTCAGCGGGTTGTAGGTCATGCCAATCAGCTCCCCGGTGGCAAAGCCTTCGCCACGCGTCCACTGCATCAACTCGGATGGCTTGATGAACTTGCGGTAGTCATGAGTGCCACGCGGCAACATGCGCAAAACATACTCGGCACCAACAACGGCCAGCAGCCAGGCTTTCGGATTGCGATTGATGGTGGACACAAACAGGTGGCCGCCGGGTTTCAACAAACGGCGACAGGCCGTGATGATCTGCGCCGGCTGCGGCACATGTTCGAGCATTTCGAGACAGGTAACGACATCGAAGCTGCCGGCATGGGAGACGGCATAGTCTTCAGCGCGGGACTTTTCGTAGCGGATGTCGAGCCGGCTTTCGAGCAAATGCAGTTTCGCTACTGCCAACGGTGCGGCTCCCATGTCGATGCCGGTGACCTGTGCACCACGCCGCGCCATGGCTTCACAGAGGATGCCGCCCCCACAGCCGATGTCGAGTACCTGCTTGCCGACGAGATCCACCTTGCTGTCAATGAAGCCGACCCGCAACGGGTTGATGTCGTGCAGCGGTTTGAATTCGCTGTTGCGATCCCACCAGCGGCTGGCGAGCTTTTCGAACTTTGCGATTTCAGCAGCGTCGACGTTAGAGACGTCGACTTTCGGGTTGTCCGGATTGGAGTTGTCGTAATTGGAGTTGTTGAGGTTGGGAGTGGTGTCCACGCTAAGCTCCTGCCGCAATGCCGGCGCCCCAGCGCCGTGCTTCTTCCAATACCTGGGCAAGATCCATGCGGGTCAACTGGTGGTTCACCACCAGCGCCTGTCCATCCACCCACACATGACTGATCTGCGATGCCGCTGCGCTGTATGTCAGCGTTGAGCACGGATCGTAAACCGGTTGTGTGCGAGGATGTTCAAGATCAATCGCAATCAGGTCCGCCTGTTTTCCCGGCTCGATGCTGCCAACCTTGTTGTCGATGCCAAGTGCCCTGGCACCATTGAGGGTAGCCATTGCCAGTGCCTGCGCGGCCGGCACCACGGATGCATCGTTGCTGCTGCCTTTCGCCAACAGCGCCGCCAGGCGCAGCTCGGCCAGCATATCGAGTGCGTTGTTGCTGGCACTGCCATTGGTACCGAGTGCAACGTTCACTCCGTGTGCTTGCAAGTCGGCGACACGGCAGATGCCGCTGGCCAACTTCAGATTGGAAGCCGGGCAGTGAATGACATGGGCTCCGGTGTCTTTCAACAGCTGGATTTCGTCATCAAGCAGATGGGTCATGTGCACGCATTGCAGTCGCGGACTCAGTAAATCAAGCTGTTTAAGGCGGCGCAGCGGGCGCAAACCATACAGCTGTTTGCCTTCGCTGATTTCCTGCGCGTTCTCATGCAGGTGCATATGGATGCCGATATCGAGTTCTTCTGAATGCATTGCAATCTTGCGCAGGGGTGCATCCGATACCGTGTAGGGTGCATGGGGCCCGAATGCGACACCGATGCGCGGGTGTCCGCTGTACTGGTCATGCAGGCGCTCTGCCTTGGCGATGCCTTCGTCCGCCGAGCCCGTCCATGCCGTTGGAAAATCAAACACCGGGCTGGCAAGCTGTGCACGGATGCCGCACTCGTCGGCAACGCTGCCTACTACTTCTGAATGGAAATACATGTCAGTAAAAGTCGTGGTGCCTGACAGCAGCATTTCGGCGACAGCCAGTCTTGTGCCGGCGGCTACATAGCTTTCACTGAGCCAGCGGGTTTCCGCCGGCCAGATTTTCTGCTCAAGCCACGGGCGCAGCGGCATATCGTCAGCGTAGCCGCGCAGCAGAGTCATGGGGCTATGGCCATGCGCATTGATGAATCCAGGCATCACGACGTGATGATCAAGGAAATATTCGTAGCCCGCCATGTAGCGGCCCAGCAACTCGACCCGCGGCCCCATGTCGACAATGCAGCCGTTGGTGATCGCGATGATCTGGTGCTCCAACACCTTGCCGACCTCATGCATCGGCAGCACCCAGCGTGCATGCAGCAGGGCATCTGCATGCAAGAGTAATTTGGGTAATTCAGTCATTCTGCATGCCTGTGAAAACGGCTTGATTGGAAGGCCCGGCAGTATAGCGATTCACGCGGCAAAGCTGTATCGACGCACGCGAAAAAACACCCCCCGTCAGCAAGGGGTCTGACAGCAGCAAAATTCCTGATTTCCATGTGTTTTTTGTTTGCTGCATGGGTGTGTCACTGTGCTAGAATCGAGTAGGTTTTTTGGGGTCTGTCCGACCCTGTCCGCATATCATCCGAACAACAAAAAAACGCAGTCATTTTGGCATCCAGGCATGGCAGAAAATCAGGATCAAATCCCCGGCGCTTCCAACCCTGCTGGCCCCAGCGGTGTTGGCCCCGGCGGCAGCATTCAGAACATCACCATAGAACATGAAATGCGTCAGTCCTATCTGGACTACGCAATGAGTGTCATTGTTGGTCGTGCGCTGCCCGATGTGCGCGATGGTCTAAAGCCGGTGCACCGCCGTGTTTTGTTTGCGATGAGTGAACTGTCGAACGACTGGAACAAGCCTTACAAGAAATCCGCCCGCGTCGTCGGCGATGTCATCGGTAAATATCACCCTCACGGAGATTCTGCTGTCTACGAAACCATCGTGCGCATGGCGCAGGATTTTTCGCTGCGCTATCCGCTGGTGGATGGTCAGGGTAACTTCGGTTCAGTCGACGGCGACGCTGCTGCTGCAATGCGTTACACCGAAATCCGCATGGAGAAGCTTGCGCATGAGCTATTGGCCGATCTCGACAAGGAGACGGTGGATTTCTCGCCCAACTACGACGGCACCGAACAGATTCCCGATGTGTTCCCGACCCGTGTTCCCAACCTGCTGATCAATGGCTCCTCAGGTATCGCGGTGGGCATGGCTACCAACATTCCTCCACACAACATGCGCGAAATCATCAGTGCATGTATGGCGTTGATGAACGACCCTGACATCACCATAGATGGCTTGATGGAGCATGTGCAGGGCCCGGATTTTCCGACTGCCGGCCTTATCAACGGCCGTGCCGGCATCGTGCAGGCGTATCGTACCGGTCGCGGCAAGATTTACATTCGTGCCAAGACGACTATCGAGACCGACAGCAAGACCGGCAAGGAAACCATCATCGTCTACGAAATTCCTTATCAGGTGAACAAAGCCAGACTGATTGAGCGCATCGCCGATCTGGTCAAGGAAAAATTGCTGGAAGGTATTACCGAGCTGCGCGATGAAAGCGACAAGGACGGTATGCGCATCGTGATCGAGTTGCGCAAGGGCGAGATATCGGAGGTTGTCGTGAACAACCTGTATGCGCAGACGCAAATGCAGGTCGTATTCGGTATCAACATGGTGTCGCTGATGGATGGTCAGCCCTGTTTGCTGAACCTGAAGCAGATGCTGGTTGCCTTCATCAACCACCGCCGCGAGGTAGTGACGCGGCGTACCGTGTTCCTGTTGCGAAAGGCGCGAGAGAGGGGTCACATTCTCGAGGGTCTCGCCGTTGCATTGTCCAATATCGATGCTGTCATCGAATTGATCAAGACTTCTCCCAATGCAGCCGAGGCGAAAGAAAAGCTGATGGCACAGGCGTGGAATTCCTCTGGTGTGCTGAAGCTGCTGGGCGATTCGCCGCCGGATGCCTGCCGCCCGCTTGAGCTGGCACCTGAATTCGGTTTGCAGAGTGAGTCTTACCGGCTTTCGCCGGAGCAGGCTCAGGCTATCCTGGAATTGCGTCTGCATCGCCTGACTGGACTCGAACATGAAAAGCTGCTGGAAGACTACCAACACCTGCTGAGGCAGATTGCTGATTACCTCGACATTCTCGGCAGTGAAACCCGGTTGATGTCTGTCATCCGCGCAGAGCTGCAGGAGATCAATGACACCTACGGCGATGAACGCCGTACCGAAATCACTGCCTCACAACTTGACCTGACGATGGAAGATCTCATTACCGAGGAAGATCGCGTCGTCACAATTTCGCAAAGTGGTTATGCCAAAACACAGCCGCTGACCGATTATCAGGCACAGAAGCGTGGCGGCATGGGCAAGGCCGCGGCGGCGGTGAAAGACGAGGATTTTGTCGAACATCTATTGGTGGCCAGTTCGCATGACACATTGTTGTGCTTCACCAACCACGGCAAGGTTTACTGGTTGAAGGTTTACATGATCCCGGTGGCCAGCCGTACGTCGCGCGGCAAGCCGATCGTAAATATCCTTGAGCTCGCGGAAGGCGAGAAAATCACGTCGCTGTTACCAGTGCGTGAATACACCGACAACAAGTTCATTTTCATGGCAACTGCCTACGGCACGGTGAAAAAGACTGAACTGACCGCGTTTGCCAACCAGCGGGCGGTAGGTTTGCGCGCATTGGAACTGGATGAAGGTGACACTCTGGTGAAAACCGCGATCACCGATGGCAACTGTGACGTAGTGTTGTACAGCAGCAGTGGCAAAGCGATCCGCTTCAACGAAAGTGCTGTTCGAGCAATGGGTCGCACGGCGCGCGGAGTGCGTGGTATCCGCCTGCCGCAAGGCCATCA
>CAISOD010000138.1 GCA_903887045.1 uncultured Gammaproteobacteria bacterium
CTACCGCGAAAACCCCTATCTGCCGGCTGAACTCGCAGCAGAAATGGATCGTCTGAAGATGCCGATGGTGCGCATGTCCACTGGCGGCATGATCGAAGGACCCGGCCTGGTCAATATCTACAACAACCGTGGTGACCGCAGCATCCAGCAGTCGGCGGTCTATACCGCCGGCTTCAACTTCGACATCGACGGCAACTGGAATCTGGACGGCAAGTACCAGTACGGCGAATCCACCGTTTCCACCGGCATCCTCAACGTACCGCGTATCGACAAGTTCTTCATGGCGATGGACTCGGTGCGTGACCCGGCTACCGGCCAGATCGTGTGCAACATTGCGCTGCGCAACCCAAGTGCGGCGGAACTGTCGGCATTCATGGTCGGCAAACTGTTGCCAAGCCCGATCGATCCGTTGGGCGTCCCTGGCGATTCGCCAATCGGCCCGATGAATCCGAAGGAATGCGTGCCGTTCAATCCGTTCGGTATCGGCAACGCCAACCAGGCTGCCAAGGACTGGATTCTGGATGAAGAAAAGAAACAGGAGCGCATTCTCGAGCAGGATTTCGCCGAACTGTTGCTGACCGGTGAACTATACGAAGGCTGGGGCGCCGGTCCGGTCTCGATGGCTGCAGGTTTGACCTGGCGCGATGAAGTGTTTGACCAGATCAACCGTCCCGCCTTTGGTGAACGCGGCCTGTTGAACGCCCCTGCGCTCGGCATCCGCGCCATCCCCGACGGCTTCGCTGGTGCCGGCAACCGTTCGCTGCATCCGTTCTCAGCCATCGGCGTGGGCGGTGGTACCAAAGACGTGTGGGAGTGGTACACCGAGGTGAACGTGCCAATCTGGGAGTGGGCTTCCGGTCAAACCATTGAGTCATCCATGGCTTACCGCAGTTCCGAATACTCCGGTGCCGGCCGGCAGGAGAGCTGGAAAATCGGTTTGCAATCGCAGTTGCTCGAATCCCTGCGTTTCCGTGCCACCAAGTCGAGTGACATCCGCGAACCCAACTTCGCCGAAGTGTTCCTGACTGGTACCGGCGGTGGCGTTGTGCAGGACCGATTCCGCAACAACGAAAACAACGCCGCGCTGACGGTACTGGCTACCTCCAACCCGTCTCTTGGCGCTGAAATCGGCGACACCATTACCGGCGGTTTTGTGTGGCATCCAATGTTTGCCAGCTGGGTTGAAGGACTGCAGGTCTCGCTCGACTGGTACGAAATCAACCTGGCAGGTGCAGTAGCACCTTATGGTGCACAGCGTATTGTGGACGACTGTTTTGCCACCGGCGCCGCCACTGCATGTGCCCTGATCCAGCGGTTGCCACCTGTACCGGGCGATCTCGTCAACCCAACCATTGGACCGATATCGCGCATCCTGAACCAGAACATCAACGCTGATGTGGCACAGACACGCGGTGTGGATCTTGAAGTGGGTTACCGCTTTGAGCCGAACTTCTTCAGCAGCCAGGAAGAAACGTTCAACGTCCGGGCAATCCTCGGACAACTGAGCGAAAACTCCACCACCACGGCGGCAGGCACTACGCAGGACCAGGCCGGCGGGCAGACGCGTCCGGAACTTTCCGGCACGATCTCCAGCAACTACACCGTAGGGCCATGGGGTTTCATGCTGATGGCCACCTACTACGACAGCGTGATGAACAACATCACCTGGAACATCGCCACCAGGGACGTGGATGACAACATCATTGCGTCGAATACCACCTTCAACTTCTCCACCTCTTACCGCGGAGAAATGAGCAACGGTATGCAATGGAGAGCCGCAATGAACGTCACCAACCTGTTCAATCGCGAACCGTCGATTGTGGCAGGCGCTGGCGGCCAGAGCATCATTGCCGGTCACGATGCACTGGGTCGCCGCTATCAGCTCAGTCTGAATATGGACTTCTGATAAATCTGCAACAGCACGAACGCAATACCGGGGACAAGGACGTCCCCTATCCTTTTCACAGCGTCTTCAAGCGCGTCAGCAAGTCACACACGCGGCTCGAATAACCCCACCGTCAGTACCACCTTGCGGGCACCGGCGGTGAGATGCTGTTCGAGCTGGGCGCGCTTGCGGAACACGCCTGTGGATTCCACCACCACATCAATGCCCATATCTGACCACGGCAGATTCAGCGGATTCTTCTCACACAGCAGCCGGGTCCGGTTGTTGGGAGTGACAAGACAGTTGTCTTCCAGCCTGAGCGGGTGGCCG
Source organism: uncultured Gammaproteobacteria bacterium (assembly GCA_903887045.1). Lineage (GTDB taxonomy): Bacteria > Pseudomonadota > Gammaproteobacteria > Pseudomonadales > Pseudohongiellaceae > CAILUG01. Next base: position 2,216 of record CAISOD010000138.1, read on the forward strand.
AAGCCACCCATCACGGTGTCATAGGCCAGCAAATAGCGCGGCGCACCTGGATCGAACAAATCGTTGATGGCGGTGATCTCGATGCCCGGCTGCTGCTCGAGAATACGGAATACCGCGCGACCGAGGTTTTCGTACCAACCCAGCGCTTTGATGATGTGCTTGCCGGCCTTCTCGGTCGCCTGCATATCGAACAGCAACGACAGCGTGCTGCCGAGCACGTCGGACGACACGATCGGGTCGTCGGTAAAATCGACTATGCCCGGCAATTTGGCTGCGCCTTCGCGCACGATGGTATTGAAGATTTCGGTGTCGATGGTGGCGTCGGCCAACACCAGGTTGGAATCCCTTGCGCCAACTGCCTCTCTCAAAGCCCATCAGCGCTCGCCAGGCTGTTCGCCGAACCAAAGAGGCAGAGGCTGAATGAGGTACGGGCTGTCATACAATGCGCGCCTCAAATCAGGCCCTCCCCATGCCGCTACTTGCCCTGTGCGCCGTCCTGCTGGCCGCTTGCACCCACGCCACCTGGAACCTGGCTGCCAAGCGCGCCGCCGGTTCGCGGCATTTCGTGTTCTGGTATTCGGCAGTGTCGGCGCTGCTGTATCTACCCATCATCATTTTCCTGATCCTTACCACAGAGCCCGATTTCGGCCTCATCCACTGGCTGGCACTGCTCGGCTCCTCGGTGCTGCACATCGGTTATTCGATGACACTGCAGGCCGGCTATCGCCATGCCGATCTGTCGCTGGTTTACCCACTGGCACGTGGCAGTGGACCGCTGCTGTCATTCTTCCTCGCCGTCACCTTGCTGGGGGAAGCGATCAGCTGGCAGTCGGTGATGGGAGTGTTGCTGATCGTGGCCGGCATCGTGTTGGTTACCGGCCTGTTTCTCGCCGGCCAGCGCGGGCGCGGCAAGGGCATCCTCTATGGACTTGGCACCGGCTTCTTCATTGCGTCCTACACCATCAACGATGGCTGGGCAGTAAAGGTACTGCTGATCTCGCCATTTTTCGTCGACTACACCGGCAACCTGTTCCGCACCCTCGTCCTCGCCCCCGGCGCCTGGCGCGATCGCACCACCACTTGGGATGAGCTTGCCCGCTTCCGCAACAGCATCCTCACCGTCAGCCTGCTCGGCCCACTCGGCTACATCCTTGTGCTCTACGCCATGCAGCTCGCTCCCGTCAGCCATGTGGCGCCGGCACGAGAACTATCCACCCTGATCGGCACCTGGATCGGCGCGCGGTTGCTGGGTGAGAAATCGGGACCGACACGGTTGGCGGGGGCTGCCTGCATTGTGGCTGGGGTTGTTGCCTTGGCGCTGGCGGGCTGAGCCTTTAAATCCACAAAACCCGCCCCCATACTTGGTACGATTCCGAAAATTTATTGTTCCAAAGGAGCTTCCCCATGATGCGCATCCTGCTGTTAGTGGCCACCAACCTCGCCGTTATGGTGCTGCTGTCGATCATCTTCAAACTGCTCGGCCTCGACCGGGCGCTGGCGTCGAGCAGCGGCCTCAACCTCACCTCACTGATGGTTTACTCCGCCGTGATCGGCTTTGGAGGCTCGTTCATCTCGCTATTGATGTCGAAGATGATGGCGAAGATGTCGATGGGCGTGCAGATCATCACCGAACCCAAGAACGAATTTGAAAACTGGCTGCTGCGCACCGTGGCCCGTCAGGCTGAACAAGCCAATATCCGCATGCCGGAAGTCGGCATTTTCAATCAGGGCGCACCCAATGCCTTTGCCACCGGCTGGAACAAGGACGCCGCCCTCGTCGCCGTCAGCACCGGCCTGTGCAATGGCATGACGCGCGATGAAATCGAAGCCGTGCTCGGCCATGAAGTGAGCCACGTCGCCAATGGCGATATGGTGACACTGACCTTGATCCAGGGCGTGGTGAACACCTTCGTTGTGTTCCTGTCCCGTGTGATCGGCTTTTTTGTCGACCGCGTGGTGTTCAAGAGCGATGCCAACCGTGGCCCCGGCCCTGGATTCTGGATCGCCTCGATGGTGGCGCAGATCGTGCTCGGCATCGGTGCATCGATGATCGTGATGTGGTTCTCGCGCTGGCGCGAATTCCGCGCCGACACTGGCGGCGCCCAGTTGTCCAGCCGCAGCAAGATGATTGCCGCCCTGCGTCGTCTGCAACAGGGTCAGGAAGCTCCAATGCCCGACGAACTCGTCGCCTTTGGCATCAATACCGGTCGCATGGGCAAGCTGTTTTCCAGCCATCCGCCGCTGGAAGAGAGGATTCGGGCGCTGGAGAATATGGGCTGAGCTTGACCCGGTGTCATTCGATCAGGACTCCCTGATCAATCAAGCAAGCTGTCCCGTATCACCGCCCACGCCTCATCCGCGCTGTCAACATAGTGGAACAGTTCCTTGTCCTCGGCGCTGATCATGCCCTGCTCGATGAGGAAATCGAGATCGATCAATTTGTCCCAGAATTCCTTGCCGAAAATCAGGATGGGCATCGGCTCGATCTTCTTCGTCTGCACCAGCGTCAGCGCTTCGAACATTTCGTCGAGCGTGCCGAAGCCGCCCGGAAACACCACCAGCGCACGGGCGCGCATCAGAAAGTGCATTTTGCGCATGGCGAAGTAGTGGAACTGGAAACACAGGTCGGGCGTGACCCAGGGATTCGGGTATTGCTCGTGCGGTAGCACGATGTTGAGACCGATCGAATCACCGCCTACGTCGTAAGCACCACGATTGGCAGCTTCCATGATGCCGGGGCCGCCGCCGGTAATCACATGCAGTTGCGGGCATTCTTCGCACTGTGAACGTTCGGTGATCAGCGCAGCGAGCTTGCGGGCCTCATCGTAATAACCGGCTTGCTGGCGCTTTACGAGCATCTGGGCCTCACTGAAGTTTCCCGACGCTGCCGCTTCGGCCAACAGTTCGGGCGATGGTGTGCGTGCGGAGCCGAACATCACCACAGTGCACAGGATCTGTTTCTTGCGCAGCACTTGATCGGGCTTGTTCAACTCCATCATCAAACGCATGCCGCGCTGTTCGTCTGCCAACAGGAATTCCTCGTCGGCGAACGCCAGTTGATAGGCGGTGGATTCCAGTTGCTGTTTGGAGAAACCGGCAGCAGCGGGCGCAACGATCTGCGCATTTTTTACGTCCTCGGCGGCGGTCGGAAACAAGTTGCCGGAGCGGCGACGGTTGGAAAAATTCTTTCTCATGCAATGCTCGCTATTGTCGGCGTGAAAGGCGTTGGTCAAGCTCATGCAAACGTTCCGGCGTTCCTACATCCAGCCAGTCACCTGCGTGGAATTGTCCGCTGGCCCTGCCTTGTGCGATTGCGCTTTTCAACAGCGGCAGCAGCGGATATTTGCGTTCGGTGACCCCGGCGAACAACAGCGGGTGGTACACGGCAATGCCGCTGTAGGTATAGGCAGGAGCACTGATTGCCCCTGGCAGCAGCAAATGCGCACTCGCATCCAGCACGAAATCACCGCTTGGATGATGTTGCGGATTCTGGACCAGCACCAGATGGGCAAGTCCGTTGGCCGGCAAAGCAGTGCGCAAGCGGCCGAAATCAAAGTCAGTCCAGATATCGGCATTCACCAACACAAACGGATCAGGGCCGAGCAAGGGTAATGCCTGCACGATGCCGCCGGCAGTTTCCAGCGGCTCGTCTTCGCGCGACCAGGCAATGTGCACGCCGTAACGACTGCCATCGCCAAGCGCCTGTTCGATCTGCAGGCCAAGCCAGGCGTGATTGATAACGAAATCAGTAAAGCCTGCTGCTTTCAGTTTGAGGATCTGGTGCTCGATCAACGAAAGGCCGCCCACTTTCAGCAGTGGCTTTGGCAGGGTTGCCGTCAGCGGCAGCATGCGGGTACCTTTGCCGGCAGCAAGCAACATCACCTTCATGTTTGCACCCGGCTGCCTTGAGCTGCCACGGCTTTGGCACGCTCTATTGCAGGGAGCAGCAACGGCCAAATTACTGCTTCGAGCCAGCCGGCAAACTCCGCCAGCGAGGGCTCTTCCATAACCACTTGCTGCAAGTAGCGGAAAGTCAGGGGGATATCCTTCAGGTAACCGCTCTTGCCATCGCGCAGCCACAGGCGACTGAATATGCCGAGTACCTTGATATGGCGCTGCGCGCCCATCAAATCGAAATCAGCCAGGAATTGTTCGCTGCTGATTGCCGGCAGAATGCCACGGACCTGTGCCTGTTGTGCAAAAGCTGCAGCCCATGCCTTCACCTGCGCCCGCGGCCATTCGATATAGCAATCCTTCAACAGTGATACCAGATCGTAGGTCACTGGCCCCAACACAGCGTCCTGGAAATCAATCACGCCGATGCCGCCAGCGGGCAGCAGCATCAGATTGCGGCTGTGGTAATCCCGATGCACAAACACCTGGGTTTGCTGGCGGGCGCTGCGGCTCAGCAGGGCAAATGCCTGTTCAACCAATTGCTGTTCGCTGTCTGTCAGCGGATGCTGCAACAATCCAGCACAGAACCATTCGCTGAACAGGCGCATTTCGCGCAGCAACAGTGCATCGTCGTAAGCGGGCAGCCGCTCGGTGTCGGCACGCTGGATCAGCAGCAGTTCATCGAAGCACTGCTGATACAGTGCAAGCGCAGCCGTGTATTCAACCGCCAGCCGCTGTTGTTCAAGCGCTGGCCACAACAGCTCGTTGCCAAAATCCTCCAGTGCCATGAAGCCTTGTGCCAGATCAGCGGCCATGACTCGTGGCACTCGCACCCCGGCCGCCAACAAACGGCGATCGACGTCGATGAACGGCTGACTGTTTTCCCTGTCGGGCGGCGCATCCACCAGTACAACACTGGTTGTAGCGGTGATGCCGCGAAAGTAGCGGCGGAAACTGGCGTCGCCGCTGACTGCCACGATATCGCCCACCAGGTTGCCGGGGCCGCATTCGGCCAGCTGTGCTGCGGCCCAAGCCTGCAGGGCCTGTTGTCGCTGAATGAGGGAAGTTACTGCCACGGGAGGGTCTCTATCCGACTTTCTGGGCCAGGCTCCGAAGCCCGACACCAAACACCAGCACTTAAGTTAAGAGCACCGAGCCCAAGGATTGGCTAGAATGCGCACCGTCGGGGCATTATGCCCCACCCCTTCCGGAATGTTGTAGTGACCGTCTTGTTCCACCCCCCCTTTCCGTTGTTGCGCCAGCCGGTGCCTGTCTCGTTGGTGTTGTTGGGTTTGCTGTGTGCATCTAATGCACTGCAGGCACAGCCAGCTGCGAGGCCGACAGCTGCCGACATCGACTGGCTGGGCATCGCCGAACTGAGCGAAGCGCAACGGGCGCAGATTCCTGACCTGTGCTGTGGCCTGTATGTCGAACCAGCGGTGCCCTTGGTCGATGGCGATCCTTCGGTACTGCGCGTTGGCGGCACCAATATCACCAGCAGCCCTGAAGGCTTTACCGAAATCGAAGGCAAGCTGACAGCCCAGCAGAATGACGTGCGCGCCAGTGCTGATCGCGGTACCTACGATCAGAAAAACAGATTACTGACGCTGGAAGGCAACATACAACTGCGCCAGTCCGGCCTGTTGATGGTGGGCGAAAGCGCCGCCGTGCATCAGGACACCGGCACCAGCGAACTCGCCAACTCCAGCTACCTGTTGCATGAAAGCGGGATACGTGGGTCTGCCGGCGTACTGGTTTACCGCGACGCCGATGGCATCGTTACCATCGACAACGGCGTGTTCACCCGCTGCGAACCGGGCGACAACGCCTGGCTGGTGCAGGGTGACCACATTGAATTGAACCGCCAGACCGGTATGGGCACTGCGCGTGCTGTGACCTTGCGCGTCAAGGACGTGCCGGTACTGTATGTGCCGTGGATCAGCTTCCCTATCACCGACCAGCGCGCCAGCGGCTTCCTCGCTCCCGTCATCGGCTCCACCCGCGATGGCGGCCTCGACATCGCCACGCCGTACTACCTGAACCTGGCGCCTAACTACGATCTGACATTGACGCCACGCCTGCAAATTGAACGCGGCGTGATGCTGGGAGCTGAGAGCCGCTACCTCGGCCGCAACTTCGGCCAGCAGCTGACACTGAACCTGTTGTCCAACGACAAACTGTTCGACCCGGCCACACGGACACTGCCCAACAGCAACAGCCCTCCCAAAGAGGATCGCTGGGCCATCGACTACGACTTCAGCGCCAACCTCGGCCTTGGCTGGAGCGCAGTTGCCGATTACCGTTCGGTGAGCGATGAAGATTACTTCCAGGACTTCGGCAACGACGGCCTTAATTCCACCACCCAGAGTTTCCTCTATCGCGCCGCCAGTCTGAACTGGCGCAACCGTCACTGGGCCTTTTCGGCTGCCACCCAGGACATACAGTTGATCGATCCGTCAGTGGGCCAGATGAATCAGCCCTACCGTACACTGCCGCGGCTGACGCTCGACGGCTTCTATGCGCTGCCCGGCGGCCTCGAATACGCCATCAACGGCGAATACACATTGTTTGATCGCGATCTGAACCCGGCCCGCTTCAGCGTTGCCGACATCCGCAATGGCGTGTTGGTAACAGGCTCACGCTTTGCGGTGACGCCACAGCTCAGCCTGCCGCTCAGCAACTCGTTTGCGTTCTTCACGCCAACGCTGAAATACAAGTATGCCGCGTACTCGCTGGCTGACCAGGCAGCAGCCAATCGCGACAACCCAACGCGCGGAATACCCAGTTTCAATCTCGACACCGGCCTCATTTTCGAGCGCGATACCACGATCGCCGGCACCAACTACCGACAAACGCTGGAACCACGCCTTTATTACCTCTACAACCGTTACGAAGACCAGAGCGACATCCCGCTGTTCGACACCAGCGAGTTGACCTTCAGCTTCAACCAGCTGTTTCGTGACGACCGCTTCAGCGGCAAGGATCGCGTGGGCGACGCCAACCAGCTGACAGTCGCTGTCAGTTCGCGTTTTTACGCACCCGACGGGCAGGAAAAAGCACGCGTCAGCGTAGGCCAGATACGCCACTTCGAAGACCGGCGTGTGACACTGCAGGCACTGCCAACAATCCGCGAAATGCTGTCTCGTTCAGCTTTGACAGGTGAATTCAGTTACCAGTTGGCCAAGAATTGGCGCAGCGGGGCCTACCTAGAATGGAATACGCGTGACCAGAGCGCCGACGTCGGCAATGTGCAGGTGCAGTACCAGAGCGACGAAAGCCGTATCCTCAACGTGGCCTGGCGCTATCGCGACATGCCGGCGCCGCTGTTCATCAACGGTTTCGACCGCCGCATCAAGCAAAGCGATGTGTCGGCAGTGTGGCCGCTGGCCACCAACTGGAACCTGGTAGGCCGCTGGAATTACGACTATTCCAACGACCGCACGCTGGAAGGCATAGCCGGCGTTGAATACAGCAACTGCTGCTGGCGGGTACGCGTTATCGCCCGTTCATGGATCGACAACACCGCGCTGTTTTTCGGGCGCGAGGACAACAACAACGGAGTGTTTGTACAATTCGAGCTGAAGGGCCTGGGCAGCATCCTGGGCGGCAACGTCAGCAGTATCTTGAACAATGGCATCACCGGTTTCCAGGATCGCAACAATGGCCGTTTCTGAAATGAATTTCCGTACCGCACTCCGTCAACTGCAGGGCTGGCTTGTCGCCGGCAGTTCGCTGTTGGCATTGGCGGCATCGCCGCTGCACGCGCAGCCGGCTGCACTCGACCAGGTGGTCGCCATCGTCAACGAAGACGTGGTGCTGAAAAGTGAATTCGACGCCCGCTGGGCGCAGATACAGCAGCAGCTCGCCAGCGCACAAGGTCCACTGCCACCGGAAGCCGAACTGCGCAAGCAGGTGCTCGACCAGCTGATTCTCGAAAACCTGCAGATCCAGCTGGCGCAGCGTGCAGGCGTGCGGGTGGACGACAACCAGCTGAACAACGCCATGGGCGTAGTGGCGCAGCAGAACAAAATGAACTTCGAACAGTTCAGCGAACTCTTGCAGCAGCAGGGTCTGTACGAAGCGACGCGTGATGCCATCCGCAAGGAACTGATCATCGGCCAGTTCCAGAGTGGCGCGGTTAACCGCCGCATCAACATCAGCAAGCAGGAAGTGGAGAACTACCTGCGCTCGGAAGCCGGCAACGCGGCCATTGCGCCGGAATACCATGTAGCCCACATCCTGATCCCGGGCAACGCCACCGATACCCGCGCCGGCGAACTGGCGCAGTTGTTGTACCAGCAGATCCGTGACGGTGCCGATATCCGCCAG
>CAISOD010000139.1 GCA_903887045.1 uncultured Gammaproteobacteria bacterium
CAGTCAGATTCATGTAAATGCTGCGTTCAAGCCCGAGAAAGCCGTATTGCAGGGTAATGGTGTCGGAGCTTTGGGTAATGCGGTTGACCGGTTCGCCGCTCCAGTCGGAAAGGATGCTGCCGGTTGTACAGGCACGCTCGGCACGCGTAATAGCGGCAAGGGCCTGCATTGCCACTTGGCCTGCTTCGGTTAACGGAACCACCGTATTCTGCACTTGTGGCGTGGCTGGACTGCGAGGTGCCTCTGCCTCTGCAGTGCCGCGAGCACCAGGAATCTCCCGTTGTCCATCCGGCACACCACCTACGCCGAATTCCTCGGCACGGCTCAACGCAACCAGGGTGCCGTCACGTCCCCTTGGGTCTGTCATTACCAGCTGCTCCTGTGCCCAATCGCCTGCAAGGTTTGGCTCGCCGCCTGGCAGCCGTGCGGCCCGCGTGACAGTGGCCGTTGCTTCAATGCGCTGCCCGTAACGATCAAGGCTGCTGCCGTCACCAAACGTTATTGTGCTGGTATAGCACGCAGTGGGATCGCTGCGGTCGGGTGAACCCTGGATCGTAATCTGCATGCCGGCCGGAAACATTTCGGCGGTCCAGCCTGAACGCCGCAATGTCGTTGCTGAACGCAGCTCACAGCGCCAGGCAGTACGTGTGCCATCGGCATTGGTTACGTCGAAGTGGACCCAGGTGTGCGGGTTGACCAGATCAAGCCTGGTGATGACTCCACTCAACTCGATATCTTCGTTCATTGCGAAATTGCCGAAGCCATGATGGGCAGTGGCAGTTGTGGCTATCAATAAACCAGCTGCAACCAACACCGCTGAACGCAAACTGCTGATGAGCATCACCATAGCTACTCCCGTGCTGAATCCGATTGAGGGTGCCAACATGCTAACAGAAGCTGGCGTTGCCGCAGTTAACCCTTGCAATGAAGACTGCCGCGGAACAGCAGCAGCTCCAGCATTATTTCTGCATAGCGCAAAAGCCGCTGCCAGTGGATTTGCGATGATGTGGTCAAAGGCCTTTTGCTTGAAGTAACTGTCAGCTTCCCATTCGCTCATGGAGGCCGCTGCTGCCCAATGCCATCACGCACAGCGGTAGCCGCAGTATTTTCAAGGGCGGCCATAAAAGTCCAGCCACTATCAGAGCGCCCAGCAGTATTACAGGCTGCCACGGCGGCTGGTTTGCCGAAGCAGTGGCGAGTGCACCACATGATGGAACCAACCAATAGCAGCACTACCGGCAGATGCAGGAAGCGCCAAAGGAAAGCTGGTAGCCAACTGAAACCCGCTGCCAGGTACAGAGGTTCCCCGGGCAACTGGTGCATGCGTAGCGGTGCGTCCGCTTGCCCGGCGGAGTCGCCGTACAAACGCCACCCGGCGTAATCAAGATACTCGCCGGTTTGTATCAGGTTCCGTGCAATGCTGGTGGCGTCGTTGGGAGTATCAAATTCATCCACCCACCAAAGCGCCGCGACGATCTGTAGCGGCGCGCACAACACCAGAATTGCGCCCAGCGGAATTGTCGCGATGAATCGCGATGGATTAGGCATCAGTCGGGACAAACACACTTGTCCGCCGGCTTGTCATTCAATCCTGGGTAAGCCCCAGTCTGGCACGGATGTCAGGATAGAACTGTGAAAAGGTGCCGTCGAAACTGCCTTCGGGTATGTGGCAGGCAACGCAGACGTTGTCAGGCTCATTCAATGCAGTAGCGGTGGTAGTGTCGCCGCGATACAGAAAGAAGGCGTGGCCAGCGGTTTGCGGGTAGCGCACTTTGTCGATGACATGGATTTCGCGCTGCACCAGATCTCCCTGCACAAATCCCTGCAACTGCGGGTCCGACTTGCGTTCAGGCCGGTAGAAGCTCAGCAGGTACATGGTGCCGTCGGCATATTCGCCGTGTTCCATGAAATACTTGTAGGCAGTGGGTTCCATTTGCACCACGCCGATGGTGCCGGGATTTTCGACATCAATCGGATTTTCGTTGTAGTCGCTTCCAACAGAAGCAGCGGTCTGTATCCAGGCGTACAAATCAGCCGGGTAGGTCAGCAGACCAGCGTTGTCGTACCGGGCAACATTGAGATTGTCCTGGGCCAGCGCAGAGCCGGCGGCAATCAACAGCGAACAGGCAGCGAGCGTGCGACGAAAAGAAAACATGAACCCTCCCGGGAGTTTGATGATGTTGGGCTATGCTAAATCAACTGCCAGCAGGCTGCAGCGTTTATGCAGTAAAAAAGGGAGTTCGATGAGCGGCCAACATTGTTGCCACTGTGGTGCTTCTTTGCCACAGTGCCGGCACAGTTTTACCGGCAGGATGATCAATCAATCGCATGAACAATCAAAAATGAACAATCTACAATGAACAACGAACGCAAGAGCAAAGCACCCTCGGTCTGGCAGACCGCAAAGGACAAGGCACGCGAAAATGCCAGCGGCGACGGCACCGTGCCACTGGTGCGTGCGCTGTCGAAACTCGGCCTCGCCTCACGCACGCAAACGCAGCAATGGATTGAAGCCGGGCGGCTCAGCGTCAACGGCCGCATCGTCAAGGATCCGAAATTCCCGGTGGTGCCTGAAAGCGACAAGTTCGCGCTCGATGGCAATTCGCTGCAACAGCAGCAGCGCACCTGCATCGCACTGCACAAGCCGCGTGGCTACGTAACGACTCGCAGCGACGAAAAAGGCCGCAAGACCATCTACGATCTGCTGTCGCCCGAGCTGCACACGCTGCACGCCGTCGGCAGGCTCGACATGCAAACCAGCGGCCTGCTGCTGATGACCAACGACACCAAGCTCTCCAGCTTTCTCACCGAACCAGTCAATGCCATTCCGCGAGAGTACCTTGTCAGCGTTGATGGAAAAGTCAGCGATGACACCATCAGACAAATGCTGGAAGGTGTGCGCGATGATGGTGAACTGCTGAAAGCCAGTGCCATCAGCGTACGCAAACTCAGCGGCAAGGAATCGCATCTGTTCATCACGCTGCACGAAGGCAAGAACCGCGAGCTGCGTCGGCTGTGCAAGTCAGTTGGTCACGAAGTGAACAAACTCAAGCGCCTTGCCTTCGGCGCAGTGGTGCTCGGCGAACTGGAAAGCGGCAAGCACCGCGCACTGACAGCTGCCGAATTGACGCAACTGTCCCCCTGACAAGCGCAGCTGCAAACTGCATAAGACGTTAATCTGCCATCAAGTGCCAGGCTTCGAGCTTCTGTTACTGGCTCCTTGCCTGCAGCAGGCGGTCCAGACTGCCTTCCGCTTCGCCCACCTTTTCCAGCTGCGGATAACGCAGGCCATCACGGTAATCGATCTCGAGTGTGCGGTAGGCCTTGCCCTGCTTCACGATCAGCTGCAGTGGATTGCCTTGCGTTTGCGCCAGTTTCAGTGCGGCTTTGAATTCGTCGCCGGAAAACTGCAGGCCGTTGAGCGCCACGATCTGCATGCCAAGCGCGAGACCGGCGTTGAAAGCCGGGCTGTTCCACGTCACTGAAGAAACGTTGCCCTCGTTGGTCACGGCCAGGCCGATACCGTAGAGCTGGTCGACGCCTTTCAGATCGCTCTCGATGGCTTTGGTCGTGCTGTTCGGCGTGTCGCTGTACACCAGCCGATAACCGCCAAGTTCAAATCCGCGCTTGGGCGCTTCGGTACTGGTCTGGTCCACGCGTTCATTGAGGAAGCTTGCCCAGTCGTACGGCTGCACGCTGTTCAGCGTGTCGATCACATCCTGGCGCGAGTACACCAGCTGGCCCCAGTCACCATCACGCACACCGAAGAAGGCCGAGGCGAAATCATCCAGTCCGCGTGCGCCATCGCTCTCGCGGCGGATGATGCCGTCGGCTTCCAGCCACAGCAGCAAACCTTCGTTGTAGTAATCCTCCGAACGCTGCCAGCTGCTCCAGGCTTTTGGCCGACGCGCGGCAATGATCGGATCGTGGGTGGTATCCACCAAAGGCCGCCATTCGCGGCCGCGCGCCAGGTCAAGCCGCGCCGCAATGGACGCAAATGCATCCAGTGTCTGTTCTTTGCTGAAGATGCCTGAACGAGCCGACAGCACGTAGCCCCAGAACTGCGTCTGGCCTTCATATACCCACAGCAGGTCATCCTGCATCGGCGTGCGGTAGTCGGGCGTCCACAACAAATCCGGCCGGCGGAACTTGCCATTCCAGCTGTGCGTCAGTTCGTGCGGCAGCAGGTTGCGGTCGCCGGGGCCATCGTTCCACTTGGTGAAGTAACCGGGCTCCACGCTGTTTTCCGAGGAACGATGATGCTCAAGCCCGATGCCACCGAGCTCAGTGGTGATCGCCAACAGGAAATCGTAATGATCGTAATGCCGTGAATCGAACAGCGTTACCGATTCGCTGACCAGCTTGCTGTGCATGGCGATCTGTTCGTCGGTGAAGACCAGCTCCTTCGGATCGTCGGCCACGATGTCGAGGGTTACCCCGTTGCCGAGATCAGCCGTGGCGCTGTATTTGCCGGCGAACACCGGCGAATCGACCAGCGTTTCGTAATCGGTTTTTTCGTAGTTCACCACTGCATCGTCCACATCGCCGCGTAGTGCCGAGAACGCCTGCCAGCCAGCCGGATAGGTGACGCGGGCTTCAATCGGAATCTGGCGTACGTAGTAACCAGCCGGGTAGAACGATACGGTCTCGAACTCCAGGTTCAGCATTTTATCGGTGACTACGATGCGGCCCTGGTTCTCGGCTGTGGGGTTGATGTAGTCGAACTCCAACACGATCGCGCGCGCACCACTGGGCACCGCCACATCGATGGCAAACATATCGAGTGAGCGCCGCTGCCAGTTCACGGGCTGCCCATTGGCGCTGGCGCGCAAGCCAGCCACCTTTTCAATCTGGCCACGCGGCGCGTGTTTGCCCGGCAACCATTCCGGATACAGCAGCGTCAGTGTCTCTACACCACTCACAGGAATCGTCTGTTTTACATGCCAGATGCGCTGCGTAATGTCGCTGGCGTCCACATCGAGCTGCAGCGTGCCAACATAGGCAATGTCACGCGCGGCAGGAATGCTGTCGACAAGCGGCTGCGCGCTGGGGGCGCTGCGGTCCTGGGCCAGCAGCGCAGGCGTGGCAGCAGCGGCCGCGATGATCAGTGCGAGCGGGAGAAGGCGGGGCATGGAATAACTCCTGTTGAATAGCGGAAACAACACCGTTGCAGCGGCGAACAGGCCAATCACGCCAGAAGGCCGGGGATTGGTCAAGATTGATCAGGGGCTTTGCACATTGCTGCGCAGTTCCTTTATACGCACCGGCACTACTTCCCGGCAGGCCGCATGCAGAAAACAGGTCTGCTCACTCATCGACACCACCGACTTCGCAAACTCGTCGTCGGCAGCGCTCTGGATGAATACTTCGGTAAGCAGCGCGTCAGCGCTGCATGCGCGGCCACTGCCGCTGGATGCGCCCGGCAGGCCAAAGGCGCTGTCTTGCACCAGCCGGTAATCGGTGAGGGGTTTGCGGACGATGTGGGCATAACGTCCCATCTGGGTGAGATAACAGAAGGCGATGCCAGCCGACAGATACATGGCCGGGCTCGGCGCCCGCGGCGCGCTGCATTCCTCGCTGGGCTCCACCAGAAAGCGGAAGCGGCTGCCCAAGGGGCTGAACAACTCCACGGTGATTTCCAGCAAGCCATCGTCGCGCTGGCGACAACGGCCCTGCATGTGCAGCGTGCGCTTCTGGTCGTTGGTCAGGCTGCTGCCAACTCCGCCGCTCAC
>CAISOD010000140.1 GCA_903887045.1 uncultured Gammaproteobacteria bacterium
CAGCCCGAAGATTTCCCAGTTACCGAGATGGGGCGCCAGCACCAGCACGCCCTTGTTTTCAGCCTTGGCTGCCTGCAGCAGGCCCAAGCCATCGACATGTGTCACCAGTTCGAGTGTGCGCGAAGCCTCCCACAGCCACACCGCGCCGGTTTCGCAAATGGCCTGGAATAGGTGGCTCAGGCTTTCATTGACCAGTGCGGTGCGGGCGGCGGGATCAAGCTGCGGAAAACACAGCGCTACATTGATCTCGGCGGTCTGCCGCATGCGGCCGCCAGCCAGCCGGCTGACAAGCGCGGTAAAGCGGCCCAGTGCACGCGCTGCGTTGAATGGCAACAAGGCCAATAGACGCAGGAACAAAATGAGTGCAGCTTCCTTCATGTGGGGGTGTTCAACGATAATTGCCGACTTCTTTGATCTTGCATCCTTCTATATCGCCCAATGGTACCCCAAGGGTACTGCCGGAGTTACCTTGACCGCCTCCTTCGATGTTTCCACTTTCCAGGGCCTGATCCTGTCACTGCAGCAATTCTGGGCAGAACAGGGCTGCGTCATCATCCAGCCGCTCGACATGGAAGTGGGCGCGGGCACCTTTCACACCGCCACCTTCCTGCGGGCAATCGGTCCCGAGAGCTGGAACACCGCCTACGTGCAGCCATGCCGCCGTCCGGGTGACAGTCGTTACGGCGAAAACCCCATGCGCCTGCAGCACTACTATCAGTTCCAGGTCATCCTCAAACCGTCGCCGCTCAACTTCCAGGAGTTGTACATCAAGTCGTTGCAGCATCTCGGCATCGACACCTCCATCCACGACATCCGCTTCGTTGAAGACAACTGGGAATCGCCAACGCTCGGTGCCTGGGGGCTGGGTTGGGAAGTGTGGCTCAATGGCATGGAAGTAACCCAGTTCACCTACTTCCAGCAGGTGGGCGGGCTGGAGTGTTATCCGGTCAGCGGCGAGATCACCTACGGACTCGAGCGCATCGCCATGTACCTGCAAGCCAAGAACAGCATTTTCGATCTCGTGTGGGCGCGCACGCCAAACGGCGTAGTGACCTATGGCGATGTGTTCCACCAGAACGAAGTGGAGCAGAGCGGCTACAACTTCGAATATGCCAACACCGACTTCCTGTTCAAACTGTTCGACGAAAGCGAATCCCAAAGCCAGAAACTGATCGAAGCCAAGCTGGTACTGCCTGCCTACGAGCAAGTAGTGAAAGCGTCACATGCGTTCAACCTGCTCGATGCCCGCTCGGCTATTTCGGTAACAGAACGCCAGCGCTACATCTTGCGTGTGCGCACACTGGCTCGAGCCGTGGCGCAAGCCTATTACGATTCACGCGCCAGACTGGGCTTCCCGCTCGCGCCAGAGAAGTTGCGCATCGAAGCGCTGGAGAAATTCGCCAATGTCTAATCGCGACCTGCTCATTGAGATCGGCACTGAAGAGTTGCCACCGAAAGCATTGCTGCCGCTGTCAGAAGCGTTCCGCGACTGTTTCGCGGCTGAGTTGCAGAAAGCCGCGCTATCACATGGCGATATTGAAGTGTTCGCCACGCCGCGTCGCCTTGCGCTGATCGTGCATGCCTTGCCCGACCAACAAGCGGATCGCACGCTGGAAAAATGGGGCCCGGCAGTACAGTCCGCTTTTGCTGCCGACGGCACACCAAGCAAAGCAGCAGACGGCTTTGCCCGCGGCTGTGGCGTGACAGTGGCTGAGCTGCAACAAAAATCCGATGGCAAAATCGTCAAGCTGCTGTACGTGTCGAAACAAGTGGGCGAACAAACTGCCAAACTGATTCCCGACATGGTTCGTGCTGCACTCGCCGCGTTGCCGATCCCCAAGCGCATGCGCTGGGGCAGCAGCCGTGATGAATTTGTGCGTCCGGTGCATTGGGCCGTGCTGTTGTTCGGCAGTGATGTAATCAGGACTACGATTCTTGGCGTGGAATCCGGCAACGCCACTCGCGGACATCGCTTCCATCATCCGGCGGCCATCACGCTGACTTCAGCAGCGGATTACTCGTCGTCGCTGCAAGAGCCTGGCCGCGTCATTGCCAGCTTCGCCGATCGCCGCGATGAAGTGCAAAGGCAGGTGGAAGCCGAAGGCAGGAAATACAACGCGCGCGCCGTTATTGAAGAGGCACTGCTGGATGAAGTGACGTCGCTGGTCGAATGGCCGGTGGCCTTGACTGGCAACTTCGACCAGAACTTCCTCGCGGTGCCGCAGGAAGCACTGATCTCGGCGATGAAGGGCCACCAGAAATGTTTCCATCTGCTCGACGCCAACCACAACATCCTGCCGAACTTCATCACGCTGAGCAACCTTGTCAGCCGCGATCCAGCCCAGGTTATCGCTGGTAATGAAAAAGTGATTCGCCCACGTTTGGCGGATGCGGCGTTCTTCTTCTCTCAGGACAAGAAGCACAAGCTGGAGGAGCGCAACGAAAAACTGAAGAACGTCGTGTTCCAGCAGGAACTTGGCAGCGTTTACGACAAGGCCCAGCGCGTGAAGGCGCTGGCTGTGGCAATGGCAACCTCGCTCAACGCCAACAAAGCTTACGTTGAGCGCGCCGCCGAACTCTGCAAGTGCGACCTCGCCACCAACATGGTGTACGAATTCGCCGAGCTGCAGGGCATCATGGGTTATCACTACGCCTTGCACGATGGCGAAGCGAAAGAAGTGGCGCTCGCATTGAACGAACAGTACATGCCGCGTTTTGCCGGCGATGAGCTGCCGACAACCACCACTGGCATGATCCTCGCCATTGCTGAGCGACTCGACACCATCACCGGCTTGTTCGGCATCGGCCAACCGCCGACAGGCTCGAAGGATCCCTTCGCGCTGCGGCGTGCAGCGCTGGGCGCGCTGCGCATCATCATTGAGAAGCAGTTGCCGCTGGATCTCACCGTCTGTGTCGATGCTGCAATCAACAGCTTTACCACATTGCCGAAAGCAGAAGGCCTGAAGAAAGCCGTGCTGGATTTCGTGTTCGAACGCTTGCGTGCGCTGTACGCGGATCAAGGTGTTGGTGCTGATGTTTTTCTCGCAGTTGATGCCGTGCGTCCGGCCAGCCCCTTGTTGTTTGATGCGCGTATCAAGGCTGTGAGTCATTTTGCCAAACTGCCGGCCGCACAGGCACTGGCTGCAGCCAACAAGCGCGTGTCGAACATCCTGCAGAAATCCGAAGTGACGGCTGGCACCAGCGTCAACACAGCACTGCTGCAGGACGACGCCGAGAAAGCCCTGAACAGCGAACTCGAATCGCTGCTGGCAATAGTGAATCCCTTGTTGGCCTCCCATCGCTATACCGAAGCCCTCGCCGTTATGGCCGGCCTGCAGCCGCAGGTCGATGCCTTCTTCGACAAGGTAATGGTGAACGCCGACGATGTTGCGCTGCGGCAGAATCGTCTCGCCTTGCTCAAGGCGCTGCGCCAGCTGTTCCTGCGTGTCGCCGATATTTCGTTGCTGCAAAATGTCTGAGGCCACAACCCACAAGCTGGTAATCCTCGATCGTGACGGCGTCATCAATGCTGACTCCGATGCGTACATCAAGACAGTCGACGAGTGGCAGCCGCTGCCAGGCAGTATCGAAGCGATTGCCAAACTGTCGCAAGCCGGCTATCGCATTGCAGTGGCCACCAACCAGAGTGGTCTTGCACGCGGCTTCTTCGACGAGATCACGCTGGCCAACATGCACAACCTGATGTGCGCGCTGGTAGAACAGGCCGGGGGCCAGATCGATGTGATCTGCTACTGTCCGCATGCGCCGGATGCCGGCTGCAGTTGTCGTAAACCCCTTACCGGTCTGCTCGAACAAATTGCCGATGCGCTCGATCAGCCGGTGCAAGGCGCGTGGCTGGTGGGCGATCACCTGAAGGACATGCAGATGGCGATTGCCGGCGGCTGCAAGCCCGTGATGGTGCTCACCGGCAAAGGCTTGCAGCAGCTGGCGACATTGCCGGCAGCTTTGCCTTCACAGGTGCAGGTGGTGGACGATCTTGCCGAAGCGGCTCGCCACATCCTGCGCAGTGACACCGCAGCATGAGTGCCCGCTCCATGCAACGCTGCTGACAAGGACTCAAGGTCGCGCCATGCTGATATTTCGCTCGCTGCTGTTCTATCTCGTGTACTCGCTATCGCTGGTCCCGCATGCATCACTGTGCGTGCTGTTCGGCTGGATGTTGCCACTGAAGGCACGCTATCACTGGTTTTTGCAGTGGAATCGCTTTGTGGTGTGGTGGGTAGGAGTGTGCTGCGGCGTGAAGTATGTAGTACACGGTCGTGAAAAAGTCCCCAATGAACCCTTCGTGCTGCTGAGCAATCACCAGAGCCCCTGGGAAACACTGTTCCTGTACTACGAATTCCGCCCGCTGTGTGCCGTGCTCAAGCGCGAGCTGTTGCGAATCCCGTTCTTTGGCTGGGCGCTGTGGTTGCTGGATCCGATCGCCATCGACCGCAGTAAACGCCGTGGTGCGCGCGACTCACTGTTGGCGCAAGGTCGCAAGCAGATCAGCCATGGCATCTCGATCCTGGTGTTCCCCGAGGGCACCCGTGGCCAACCCGGACAGGACCGCAAGTTCTTTACCGGCGGCGCTGAACTCGCCATCGCCACCGGCGCCAAAGTGGTGCCAGTGGCCCACAACGCCGGTCTTTACTGGCCTTCTCGCAAGCTGGTGAAAACCCCGGGTACCATCACGGTGATCATCGGCGACCCGATTGATTCCACCGGCCGCGAGGCTCGTGAATTAACGGAACAGGTAAGGGTGTGGACAACTCACGCTCTGGAACCTCTCTCGTCTTGAGTAGGTGCTGGCGCAAAACCGCCTTGGTCACTTTGGCCACAGATTGTTTGTTACTGCAGATTGCAGTTCATGTAACGGATGTTGCTGCTTGGAGAAGCAGCCAGCGAAAGTGTATGCCACAGTAACTGCGTCTCTGAACTGATCACCAGTGTATTGCGCTGGTCTGTATCGGTGCCATCCGCTCCAGCCGTTGAATCGCTCCATAAAAACGGCCCGATCTCGGACATTGCCTGCATTGGCAACTCGCGCCTGTCACCATGACTCAGCAGGTACTGGCCGGCGCCAGCGGCATCCAGCGTGACCGGCGCCATTCGGAACGTGATGGAATCTGTTGTTGATTGGCAACTGCCTGCGGCATCGCACACTTGGATAAGCTTGCAGTCGAAAATACGGACGGCGCCTTCGGCATATACCGCAAGCGCAGCACACTGCAGGCAGAATATCGCAGCCAGCCGAAGGGTCGATCGTTTTGTGATTTTGCAAAACATGAACCTGCTCCTCATTTCCTGCGTCGCCACGGTCGTATCACCCGGTTCCACCACATGGTCGCACCGGTAACAAACATCACGGCTGGCGCAATGCCGAACAAGGCCCAGATCGCCTTGACTGTTTGATCACACAGCCCCGGCCCTTCGCACGACAGACCTATGCCATTGATGCGGCCGAAGTGCAGGAAGGCAAGCCAGTACAGCACCTGATCCATCACGCGAGTGGTGAGGTTTTGCGGGGTTGTCGGCTCAATCCATTCTGCCAGCTGGTAGAACGCCAGTGGAAAACACAGATAGATACCGCTGAGTGCAAACACCACGATGGCGCCGAAACTCCAGAAACCAATCACGCTGTGCAAGTCCCAGTTGAAACACTTCCAGCCGACTCCACGCCGCAATACCAGGCTGCGCCGCCACCGCGCGATGCCCGGCCAC
This sequence comes from uncultured Gammaproteobacteria bacterium, assembly GCA_903887045.1. GTDB lineage: Bacteria > Pseudomonadota > Gammaproteobacteria > Pseudomonadales > Pseudohongiellaceae > CAILUG01. The sequence goes on from CAISOD010000140.1 coordinate 5,725, forward strand.
CACAAAATAAACCCAGTCAGCGCGATCAACAACACGGCAAAGGCGCCAATGCCATTGATGATACGGCCGGTATCTCCCGCCAGAAAATCGGTATGAATATCAATCAGCCCCGACACGAAGCGTATTGCCGCCTGCGATTCCGCCGCCACATACATCTCGTTGCGATACACCAGAGCGCTACCGGTAACGCTGATGAAGAAGATGTAGAGGCCGAGTCCGATGCCGCTCCACAGGTGGATCTGGAACAGGACCCGCCGCAACCCGGTTCGCTGTGGATGCTGCAGCCACTGCTGCCAGGCGGATATGTTGTTGTCATTACTCATGTGCTGTAACGCTACACTTACGCCAGATCGAAACGATCCAGGTTCATTACCTTGGTCCACACGGCGACGAACTCGCGCGCAAACTTCTGCTGGTCATCCATGCTGGCATACACTTCCGCCAGCGCGCGCAGCTGCGAGTTGGAGCCAAACACCAGGTCAACGCGAGTGGCTGTCCACTTCACCTCTCCACTCGTGCGATCGCGGCCTTCAAAGACAGTGCCCTCGCGTGCCGTCGGTTTCCACGCCGTACCCATATCCAGCAGGTTGACGAAGAAATCGTTGGTCAGCGTTTGCGGCCGCTTGGTAAAGACGCCGTGTGGCGACTGGCCAGCATTGACGCCGAGCACACGCAGACCTCCGAGCAATACTGCCATCTCCGGCGCCGTAAGCGTCAACAATTGAGCCCTGTCGACCAGCAGTTCTTCTGCTGATACCGGGAAATTTGCTTGCTGCCAGCTCCACCCCAACACCACCGGCCAGCACGATGAGATCCGCCAGCGACACTTTCTGGCCGCCACTCTGGAACCTCGACTGAATGCTTTCGAGCGTGGCCAGAACCTTGCTCAACTGCGCTGGCTGGTTCACCTCCCAATCCTTTTGCGGGGCGAGACGAATACGCGCCCCATTGGCGCCGCCGCGTTTGTCGGAACCGCGGAACGTAGCAGCCGATGCCCACGCCGTCGCTACCAATTGCGACACCGGGAGACCCGAGGCGATGATCAGGGCTTTCAGTGCAGCCACATCGCTCTCGTTGATCAACGCATGATCCACCGCAGGAATCGGGTCTTGCCATAGCAAGGTTTCCTGCGGCGCCTCCGGTCCGAGATAGCGGGTACGCGGCCCGAGGTCACGATGCGTCAGCTTGAACCAGGCGCGGGCGAAGGCATCGGCGAACTGGTCCGGGTTCTCCAGGAAGCGGCGCGAAATTTTTTCATACGCAGGGTCGACGCGCAGCGCGAGGTCGGTCGTCAGCATCGCCGGCGCCGTGCGCTTGCTGCTGTCGTGTGCCATCGGCACCGTGCCGGCACCCATGCCATGCTTTGGCTTCCACTGGTGGGCTCCGGCAGGACTCTTGTCCAGCTCCCACTCGTAGCCGAACAGGTTCCAGAAGAAGTTGTTGCTCCATCTGGTTGGCGTCGTGGTCCATGTCACTTCGAGGCCGCTGGTGATTGCATCGGCACCTTTGCCGCTGCCGTAGCTGCTGATCCAGCCAAAGCCTTGGTCTTCGATGGAGGCGGCTTCCGGTTCCGGGCCTACGTGCGTAGCCGGGCCGGCGCCATGTGTCTTGCCGAAGGTGTGACCACCGGCGATCAGGGCAACCGTTTCTTCATCGTTCATCGCCATGCGCGCGAAGGTTTCGCGGATGTCTTTCGCGGCCGCCAGCGGATCAGGGTGGCCGTTGGGGCCTTCCGGGTTCACGTAGATCAGGCCCATCTGCACCGCCGCCAGTGGATTTTCCAGATCACGCTCGCCGCTGTAGCGTTTGTCATCAAGCCAGGTTTTTTCCATGCCCCAGTAAATATCGAGCTCCGGTTCCCAGATGTCTTCGCGGCCGCCGGCAAAACCGAAAGTCTTGAAGCCCATGGTTTCCAGCGCCACATTGCCGGTGAGGATCATCAGGTCGGCCCACGAAATCCTGCTGCCGTATTTTTGTTTGATCGGCCACAAAAGGCGGCGGGCTGTGTCGAGGTTGCCGTTATCCGGCCAGCTGTTGAGCGGAGCGAAGCGTTGGTTGCCCGTACCGGCGCCGCCGCGGCCGTCACCAATGCGGTAGGTGCCGGCGCTGTGCCAGGCCATGCGAATGAAGAAGGGGCCATAGTGACCAAAGTCGGCCGGCCACCAGTCTTGCGACGCCGTCATCAGCGCGGCAAGGTCCTGTTTCAGCGCGGTGTAGTCGAGAGAGTTGAACTCATCTGCGTAATTGAAGTCAGCCCCCATGGGGTTCGACTTGGCGGATTGCTGGTGCAGGATGTCGAGCTTCAACTGGTTGGGCCACCAGTCCTTGTTCGAGGTGCCCTCACCGGCAGTGGTGTGGAATGGACACTTGCTGTCAGTCATGGGCTATTTCCTTATTTGCGGTGAACGGTTTTGAATGCAAGGCCAAAAATAGTATGGCAGGTATGCCGAGAACCTGCGCGGGCAAGAAGGCGGGCAATCAACCGCTGAAGCTATTACAGTAAATAGATATTGAGGCATCAAGAACCGGAAGTTGACGATGAACGATCATACAACCGGGCTTAGCCAGGCCGATGCACAGCAGCGACTGCAGAGCGAGGGCTACAACGAGTTGCCTTTGGCGCGCCGGCAGGGGTTCTGGCTGCTGCTGCGGGATGTGCTGCGCGAACCGATGTTGCTGATGCTGCTTGCAGGCGGCGTGCTGTATCTGCTGTTCGGCGACTTGCAGGAAGCGCTGATCCTGCTGGTGTTTGCCTCGCTCTCTGTAGCCATCACGCTGATCCAGCAACTGCGCACCGAGCGCGTACTGGAAGCGCTGCGGGATCTGACCAGTCCGCGCGCGCTGGTGATACGCGATGGCCAGCGGATACGCATTGCCGGCCGTGAGGTGGCGCGCGGCGATCTCATTGTGCTGGTCGAAGGAGATCGGGTGCCCGCCGATGCAACCCTGTTGACCAGCGAAGAATTGCGTATCGACGAATCTCTGCTCACCGGCGAGTCGGTGCCAGTCGACAAGGCTGTTGCTGACGACACAATGGGCGCAGTGTTTTCCGGCACGCTGGTTGTGCGCGGCACTGCAATGGCGACAGTCACCGCCACCGGCAGCAAGAGCCAGATCGGACGTATTGGCCAGTCACTCGCCACCATCGAAACCGAACCGCCGCGGCTGCGCACCCAGACCAATCGGCTGGTGAAGCTGTTCGGACTGTGGGCAGGCACAGTGACAGTTGCGGTATTCATACTCTACGTAATCCTGCGCGGCGATTGGCTCGAAGCCGGCCTCGCCAGCATCGCGCTCGGCATGAGCATGTTGCCGGAGGAGTTCCCGCTGGTACTGACGGTATTCATGGCGATGGGGGCCTGGCGGATTTCGCGTGCGCATGTACTGACCAGGCGCGCCGCCGCCATTGAAAGTCTCGGGGCCGCGACAGTGTTGTGCACCGACAAAACCGGCACCCTGACGGAAAACCACATGCGGGTGGCTGCGGTACGCGTGCATGATCAAATACTGACCTTGGATGACCGCGCCAACCCCGCTCTGCAGCAAGCGGTGCGCTGTGGATTACTGGCCAGCGTGCCGCGACCGTTCGATCCGATGGATCTGGCGTTTCACGAACTGGCGCAGAACAACAGCATCACGGCCGATGGCCTGCAGCTGATGCGCACCTTCGGTCTGCAACCTGAGCTGTTGGCTGTCACCCAACTCTGGCGACCTACTCAACCCGGTGGCAACACACTGGCGTTTGCCAAAGGCGCGCCCGAGGCGGTGGCCTCCTTGTGCGGCTTTGATGCCACCCAACTTGCGGCGCTGGCGGAGCAGATGAACGCGATGGCACGCGAAGGGCTGCGTGTGCTGGGACTCGGGCGAGCCGTGCTTGCTGCCGACGTTGATCCTGCCAGCCCGCGCGAGATCGCATTTGAATGGGTGGCTCTGGTAGGTCTTGCCGACCCCTTGCGGGTATCGGTACCCGCAGCCGTGCGCGAAGCCCGCAGTGCCGGCATTCGCGTAGTGATGATTACCGGCGATTACCGCGTCACTGCCGAAGCCATCGCTGCCCAGGCTGGCTTGTCCGCCGGCGCTGTGCTGACCGGTGCCGATCTGGCAACACTGGATGAAGCAGCGCTGGAGGAAGCAGTGACTCGCACCAGCGTGTTTGCCCGAGTGGTGCCGGAACAGAAACTGCGCATCGTCACCGCACTGAAAGCGAGAGGCGCCATCGTAGCGATGACCGGTGACGGCGTGAACGACGCGCCCGCGCTCAAGGCAGCCGACATTGGCATCGCCATGGGTGGCCGCGGCACCGACGTAGCGCGGGAAGCTGCCGCCATCGTCTTGCTGAATGACGATTTCGGCTCCATCGTGCAGGCGATCCGGCTGGGCCGCCGCATCTACGACAACCTGCGCAAGGCGATGGTGTTCATCCTTGCAGTGCATGTGCCGATTGCCGGCATGGCACTGCTGCCATTGCTGCTCGGCATGCCGATCATTTTCGGACCCATCCATATTGCTTTTCTGGAGATGATCATCGACCCGGTGTGCTCGCTGGTGTTCGAAGCAGAGCCCGAAGAAGCAGATGCGATGAGCCGGCCTCCGCGGAAGCCGACCACGCCACTGCTGTCGTTGCCGCTGGCATTGTGGGGCGTGGTGCAAGGGGCAAGCGCGTTGGCAGCGATAGTACTGGTGTATCTGCACGGCATAAGCCGCCAGCTGCCGGCTACCGATCTGCGCGCACTGAGCTTTGTGACGCTGGTACTGACCATCGTGGTACTGGTCTACGTCAACCGCAGTTTCGCCTCCTCACCCATCGCGGCAATCCTGCGTCCCAACCGGGCATTGATGTTGGTGCCGCTGGCTGTCGGCAGCGCACTGGCGCTAGTGCTGTGGTGGCCGCCCGCATCGGCTCTGCTGGGGTTCAGCGTACTGCCGATACAAAGCTTTCTGTGGCCTGTGGTGGCAGCACTGGCATTGTTGCCCATCCTCGAAGTGGTGAAGACTTTTTGGGCCCGGCGATTGCGTCGATAAACAACCGCGAGGCTTCAGGCCGGCTGATCACCGCAGAAATTCCAGCAGATCGGCGTTGAGCTGGTCTTTGTGGGTGTCAGTAAGGCCATGGGGTGCACCTTCGTAAATCTTCAGAATGGCATTGTCGATGAGGTCGGAGGCGCGCAGCGCGGACACCGCGATGGGCATTATCTGGTCGTCGTTGCCGTGAATGATCAATGTAGGAATGGTGAACTTCTTCAGATCGGCCGTGAAATCGGTTTCCGAGAACGCCTTGATGCAGGCGTAGGTGTTGTGGTGTCCGGCGGTGATGCCCTGCAGCCAGAACCGGTCCATCACACCTTGTGACACTTTGGCGCCGGGGCGGTTGGCACCATAGAACGGACCACTCGCAATCTCGCGGTAGAACTGTGAACGGTCTGCCGTGGAGCTCGCACGATTGTCGTCATATTTTTTCAGCGGCACACCATGCGGATTGCTGGCCGACTGCAACAGCTGCGGCGTCACGGCCGCCACCAGGGCTGGCTTGAGCGGCCGTGGCCACGGCGGTCGTGGGCAATGCAGCGGAAGCCGCGGGATGCCAGAAACAGCATTTGTGATTCCCAACTGTCCGAGCTGAGCGGCCAACCGTGGCTGAACACTACCGGCGTGCCGGTACCCTAGTCCTTGTAGTAAATACTGGTGCAGTCTTTGGTGGTGATAGTGCTCATCGCCTTGCTCGCTTTTTGTGTGAAGACCGGGCAAATGAATCTACTCCTGCTGTTGCCGGGTTTATGTTCGCCTGCACACCGACAACGGCCTGGCCTGCGGTTTCCAATGGGTTTCACAATTAAAATGCTGGCACTGCCGGCGTGAGGCCAAGATGAAAATCACTCGCAGGATACGTGGAATGCTGCTGCTGTCTGTCGCTGCCCTGACGATGACGGCTTGCGCCACCCAGGAGCAAACCGGGCGCCTGCTCGGTGGTGCTGCCGGTGCCGCTGCAGGTTCACAGGTAGGTGACGGCACTGGTCGCACAGTCGCCACCATTGGCGGCGCGATTCTCGGCGCTGTTATTGGCGGCGCCATCGGTGGCCGCATGGACGACAACGACCGGGTAGTGTCGGCGGCGGCACTGGAAAATTCGCGCGTTGGCCAGAGCACCCGCTGGGTCAACCCCGATACCGGCAACAGCTATGAAATCCAGCCCACTCGCACCTTTGAGTCGAATAGCGGCCCCTGTCGTGACTACACGATGAATGCTGTTATTGATGGTCGCAATGAAAAGATCGAAGGCACGGCCTGTCGGCAGGCTGATGGTTCCTGGCGCTGAGTGCGATCCCGACCCTTGCTTCAGCTGAATTTGCTGCAAGAGCGATAGCCTCGCTACCTTTGTTGCTGTCACCATCGCCTCATGTTGAAAACTTTCCTGCGCAAGGCGCTGCTGCATGTCGGCGGCCTGTTGTTGATTCTGGCGGTTGCCTACGGATTCCGTGAGGGCCTGACTCGTGTGGCCGCCAATTTTTTACTGGCGGACAGCGGGTTGACGCTGACGCATCTGCAAGGCTTGCAACTGGGCACTCATCGCGCTGCGGTGGATACACTGACATTCGGCATGACGTCTGGTTTACAGATAACCCTCACTAATGTTGCTGTGGAATACCGGGTTGTCTCACTGACAAGCGCGCCGATTGTGGAAACACTGCAAATTGGTTCTGCACGGGTGCTGCGCAATTCCTCCAATCAAGATTCGTCTACCCAGGACGATACCTCGGGCGACCCGCTGTTACTGATGGATGTGCTGCAGCTTGCGCGTGAGTTTCCACTGGCTTCCGTTGTTGTCGGTGAATTTGTTGTCGGCGAACTTGATGTGCAGCAGCACAGTGACGCGCTTGCGGTGACGATACAGCACCGTAGCGGCGACCTGAGCTTGCGCGTTGACAGTGGTTCCTTGCAGTTACTGGCACGCTTCACGCAAGCGGATGCTGCTGCAGTCGCAGACCTGCAACTTACGCTTACGCGCGGTGCCGGCATGGTGGGCGATTTCCACTTGCTGCTGCAGCCCATGGGATCAAACTTTGGCCTCAATGGCAGCGGCCACCTGCAATTCGACGACCTCAATACCTTGCTCGGTGAGTTGCAGCAGCAACCACTGGCGCTGCCACTGAAAGCCGCGCGTCTCGATTGGTCGCTTGCAGGTAGCGTGGCTGATGATGTGCGCGGCACCTTTCAATCCAGCGCGAATGCCTCAACACCTGCGTCCTTTGTGCTGGGACTGCAGTCAGGTTCAACATTTACCTTGCCGGCTGAACTGGCCAGCGGACTCGGAGAACTGGTGGTAGCGTTCAACGACAATGCCGAGCTCATTGTTGTGACCGGGGCCGATCCGCGCATCAGCGGTGGTCGGGTGCCGCTGCAAGTTGCCGGCAGCTGGCGCCAGCAAGCAGTGAACATCGACAGTGTGCTGACCTTTGCTGATTGTGGCTTGGCCGACTGCAGCCTTGCCTTCAACGGCAACGCCGCTGTCGCTGATTACACGCTGGCCGGCGCAATTGCTGTTGCTGCAACCGATGTTGCGGCTGGCATTGGCAAGTTCGGCATAAAGACAACAGACCTGCAGCTCGGTGGACTTCCCGGCTGGACACCACTGTTTGATATCGATGCGACAGTTGTGCGCGAGCAGAACCAGCTCAGCTTCAGCACACCGCTGTTGTTGCGCAATGCCCAGGCTGATGCCGGCATTACCGCTACCGGAAATTATGATTTGGCGAGTGGTACCGCCAATGCGAAGTTGACCGTGCCACGAATTGAATTCACTGATTCAGGACGTGCTTTGTCAGCATGGTTGAGCGGCTGGCCTTATGGTTTTGATCTGCTCACCGGTACCCTAACTGCGGAAGTCGATCTGCAATGGCAACCCGCTGTTGCAAGCTCTGCAGGAGTACTGCACACCAACATGACCGCAAATCTGCAGGATGTTGCCGGATTCTACGGTGACTATTTTTTCGGCGGCCTCAGCGGCGACTTGCAGGGCAGTGCTGATGTTGCCGACATGATCACAATGGAAACACCACCTCTGGCGCTGACCATTGCCAGTATCGATGTCGGCGTACCGATCGATAATGTCGCGCTGGATTTTCGTTTCGATCGCACAAGCAACCAGCTGCTGATCAGTTCGCTCTCCACCGATATGCTGGGCGGCACTGTCAGCGGCAAGGATCTTGCCTATGATTTCAGCCGCGAACGCAATGAACTCACGCTGCGCTTTGCCGGCTTGCAACTGGAACGCATGTTGGCGCTGGCAGACTACGATGGGGTGGCAGCCATTGGTGGTGTGAGCGGTGAACTGCCGCTGACGCTCACTGCCACCGGCGTGGAAGTGACGGCAGGCACACTGCAGTCGGACGCACCCGGTGGCAGCATCCGCTATCTGGCAGGCGCAGCGGCAATCGCACAAGGCAATGCCGGACTTGATCTGGTGAACCAGGCCCTCGGCAACTATCAGTTCACCAGCCTCAGCAGCAACATAGACTATTCGGCTGATGGCGAGCTGTTGTTGTCGATGCAACTGCAAGGTTACAGCCCCGATGTAGGCGTCGAGCAGCCCATCAATCTGAACCTGACTCTCAGTGACAACATTCCGGCGCTGCTGAAAAGCCTGCAGTCTGCGCGCGCCATCGAGGACTTTCTGCAAAAGCAGAACCCGTAGCCGTCGCAATGTGCATCAGCAGACGGATCAGCCAATCATTGTTGGCATGATCAGGTTTCATCTGGCGTTCAGCCGCTACGGCGGATACTCTGGATCAAACAACAAGCCGTATCAATTACTGGTAAGTATCGTCATGAAACAGACCAATGCGTTGGCAATTATCGCGCTCTGCTGGCTGACAGCCTGCACGCCCACCGTGCAACTGGCAGCGCCCAAAGAGCCCATTACGATCAATCTGAATGTGAAGATCGAACACGAAATCCGCGTGAAAGTGGACAAAGAGCTCGACGACGTCTTCGCCAATAATGCTGATCTGTTCTGATTCCTGTTTTGATTATTGTGAAATCCGCTAGAGGACCACTGCCATGAAAAAATTTGTAATGATGTTGAGTTTGATGCTGAGCCTGGGCCTGTCTACGCTGGCGCTTGCTCTCACGCTTGACGAAGCCAAGGCGCAAGGCCTGGTGGGTGAGAAAGTCGATGGCTATGTTGCTGCTGTGGTGGCCAACCCCGCGGCAGAAGTGCAGGCACTTGTCACTTCCACCAATGATGGCCGTCGCAAAGTCTATGAAGACCTTGCCAAGCGCAACAGCATTACGGTGGAAGCTGTTGGTGTAGTGTCGGCCGAAAAGCTGCGCGCCAATGCAGCCAGCGGCGAATATGTGCAGAGCACTTCCGGCAAGTGGGAAAAGAAGTAGGAATGACTGCACGAGCTGTTCCGGCGTCGCGCTTCAATGCGTTAACGCATACACCGCAAAGTTCACGCCCAGCCTGATCGACAAATTCGCCTCGTACTGCGGGTATCCTGGATCGTCGGCTCGCTGCCAGCCGTCAGCGATGTCATTGTTGAAGGCAATCATCACCATCACACGGCCATCGTCATCGAGGATCGCCCGCCAGTGCGGGATTTCTCCATCTTCCCGATAGCCACGCGGCAAGTACTGCCACGTGGGGATCTGGCGTTTGTCGGCTAGATCAAACGGATGATGGAAGATGGGGTGATCGTCCGGCAGCTCGACCACCGCACGATCGGGGAACACGCGTTGTAAGGTCTTGGTGAAGCCTTCCCATTCATAAGTGCCGTAGAAACTGTCACACAGCAGGAAGCCGCCCTTCAGCAGATGTTCGCGCAGGGTGCGGGCCTGATTGTCGGTGAGGTTCCAGGCGCCCACCACGCCCGAGATCAGGAATGGCCAGTAGGATGCATCATCGCCATCGTCCAGATTGACTGGTTGCTCGACAGCGCGCACATCCATGGTCGTAAGCCGCTCCAGTAATCTGGCAAAGGTGCGATCGCCTTCAGGGTAGTCGACGCTCCACGCGGTGCCTCCACGCTGCCAATCGCCACGGCCGCTGCCGAAGGGGCCGCGCTCGTACTGCGGGAACATCAACCGGCCCACTACGAATTCTGCTGGAAGTTGTGCGTCGGCAGGCGGCGCCTCGCGGCCGCCGTAGAAATCTTCCATGCTGGGGTATTCGCGCCATGGTTGTTGTGCCTGCGCGGAACCGCACAGTGCAGCAATGACCAAAAGGAAAAGGGATGTGAGTCTCATGCCGGGATATTACGGGGTTTTCTCGCCGGTTTCGCAAAGGCTTTCCTGCTGCGGAAAGACGACAGGAGGCTGTCGGTAATTTTGGGCGCCCTTCAGCCCAGCGCCAGCTTCTGCCGGACCAGCGCAAGCGTGGATGCTGGCTGGAAGTTGGTGTTGTCGATTACGAGATCAGCCTGTTGCTGCCAGATGTGAAGGTACTCGTGGTACATCGGCACTACGCACGCCTCGAACTGGGCCTCAACATCGGCATGCGTGCGGCCACGCTCGGCGGTGTCACGCGCGATGCGCCGCCGCAGGCATTGCTCCAGCGGCGCTTGCACAAACACGCGCAGATCGTACAGCTGCAGCAGCTCTGCGTTGCTGAACAACAGAATGCCTTCGAGGATCAGCACATCGACTGGCGCTTGCGTGTATGTTTTGTCACTGCGGGTGTGTTGTGTGTAGTCATAGCTCGGAATCTCCACCGCCGCACCCTGCTGCAATGCATGCAGGTGGTCGCGCAACAGTGAATGCTCCAGGGCGGCAGGGTGGTCATAATTGGTTTGCAGCCGTTGTTCGAATCTCAGGTGGGACTGGTCGCGGTAGTAGTCATCTTCGCGGATCAATGCCACACGCGAGGCGGGCGAGTGCAGGCCCAGCTCCGTACGCAGTGCATTGGCGATCGTGGTTTTGCCGGCACCGGAAGGGCCGGAGATGGCGATGATGTGTGTCTTCAAACGTTGCATCCGGGAATTGGCAGATCATGGCTTAACTATACCGCAGCGCGGTCTGGCTCAGGATCCACGCTGGCTCTTGTAACCACTGCGTTGCCTCGCTTGCAGGCAGGCGTCGCCGCCAAGCTCAAAGTTGCGACACGAGCGTGGGCGGTCGTCGTAATGGCGGCACAAGTACGGCGCCGCGCTGCTGCCATCACCGGTGAGCGCCACGCAGCGGCCTTGTGGGCGCGGCACCACGCGACGATCCACGCTGCGCACTTCAATCAATTCCGGGTGGCGCTTGGTGAAGGTTTCAGTCGCGGTTACTTCCACTACATCAAAACCTTTGTGGCAGCAGCTGCCGCAGCGGAAGCAATCTTCAACTGTCAGCGTTGGCTCCCAATATTCACAGGCGATTTGCGTGGCGGCCAGCCGGCCACGAGCGGGCAGGTGGGGGGTATCGCCCAAGTAGTAGCTGGCCGGTGTGCAGCCTCTGCGGGTTTGGCGACACTGCAACAGGCTGTCCTGGCGCGGTATCGCCCACGCGCAGGTGCTGCATTGCAGTGTGGTATTTGCATGTCGGTGAAATCCAGTTGGATGTTTTGATTGCACCGTGCCCCATAGTGAATCAGCCGACGCCGACTCGCCCAGCGCCAACGCAATCGCCGCCGTAGCAGAAAGTGTCTCGTGCAGCACTGCGCGATAGGGCTCGACACGTGCACGTTGCCAACCCGCCAGCGCAAGTGGCTGCGCGGTATCACTGCATGCAGCCAATGGATCGGCCGGCAAAGCGTCGTAATACGCGCGCCATACGGTAGTCACCGCCATGAACTGCCGCAGCCCGTAGGCCTGCGCCAACGCTGCCTGCAATCGATTGGTAGCGTACTCATACACCAGGTCACGTGGCGAAGTGTTGTCGAGGCCCCAATCTGTCTGCTGCCGCGCCCCTTCGCCCGAGACCAGCAGATGACAGAGCTCGTGCAAAATCATCTGCGCCAGACAATCATCGGCATCCAGATGCTCCTCACAACTCAGCGTGAGCGTGCCTTTGCCATCCCACGACGCATAAGCATCAGCCGAGCGCACAACAGTGATACCGAGCCGGGTTGCGGCCTGTAGCCAGATCAGATCGACAGGGTCTTGATAGTGGGTGTTGGGGATTCGGGGCACGATAGTGGCTGAGCGGGTATCAATTCAATTTTGATAAATGAGGTTTTCATTACGGGCATAAGACGACGACAACCTGCCGCCTTGATGGATGAAGGTTATGCCCGGCAGCTCCACGAGATGCAGAATCAAACGTCGAGGTTGGCGACCAGCAATGCGTTGGACTCAATAAACTCCCTGCGTGGCTCCACCTGATCCCCCATCAACGTGGTGAACAGTTGATCTGCCGCCATCGCGTCATCAATCGTTACGCGCAACATGCGGCGGAAGTTGGGGTCCATGGTGGTTTCCCACAATTGCTCGGGGTTCATTTCGCCGAGACCTTTGTA
>CAISOD010000141.1 GCA_903887045.1 uncultured Gammaproteobacteria bacterium
CAGACGGCAAGCACAGCACTTCCAGCATCATGAGCAAGCGTTTCCGCGGTTATCTGCCGGTTGTCATCGACGTTGAATGCGGCGGTTTCAATGCAGCCACTGATGCACTCTTGGAAGTAGCTGCCGTGCTGCTCGACTTCAACGCCGATGGCCAACTGGTGCGCGAGTCCACCCATTTCTACCGCGTGGTGCCGTTCGCCGGCGCCAACCTGGAAGAATCTGCACTGAAGTTCACCGGCATCAATCCGCATCACCCGCTGCGCATCGCCCATCCCGAACTGCAGGTGTTCCAGGAAATGTTCCAGGCCATTCGCACCAAGGTGAAGGCAACCGGCTGCACACGCGCGATTCTGGTAGGCCACAACGCCCACTTCGACCACGGCTTCATCAATGCCGGCGCCGAGCGCAACAAGATCAAACGCAATCCGTTCCATCCATTTTCCAGCCTGGACACCGCGTCGATGGCGGCGCTGTGTTATGGCCAGACAGTGTTGGCTCGCGCCTGCGAAGTGTCTGGTCTCGGGTTTGAACCCGGTGAAGCGCACAACGCCCGTTACGACGCCGAAAAAACTGCCGACCTGTTCTGCGCCATGGTGAATCGCTGGCACGCGCTGGGAGGCTTGCGCGATGTCCCCGACTTTCCGCTTGAGGCCGAGGTGAGCGATGAGCAAGCCTGAGAGTCGCGGCAGCCACGCCTTTCTGCTGGCTGCCTTTCTCAACGCCTTCATCGATCTTGGCCACAAGATCATCCTGCAGAACACCGCATTCAAAATGTACGGCGGCACCACGCAGGTGGTGCTCACAGCACTGATCAACGCCATGATGCTGTTGCCATTCATACTGCTGGTCATGCCGGCCGGTTTGTTGTCCGACCGCTATCCGCGTATCGCGGTGATGCGCCGCTGTGGCCAGGCGGCCGTGGCCTGCTGCGCACTGATCATGGTGTTCTACTACCTCGGCTGGTTTCTGCCGGCGCTGTTGATGACACTGGCGCTGGCGATCCAGGCCACGTTGTATTCGCCGGCCAAGTACGGCTTCATCCGCGAAGCCTACGGCCGCCAGCAACTCGGTGAGAACAACGGGCTGCTGTCGGCGTTGTCGATCGCCGGCATTTTGTTCGGCACTTTCGCGTTCTCATTGGTGTATGAAAGTTCGTACCCGGCAGCGCCGGAATCGGCTGGCGCCGTGTTGCAAGGTGTGGCAATTGCCGGCTGGTTGCTGCTGGCTGGCAGCGTAGTGGAGTTGTGGGCGCTGTACCAAATACCGGAGCCGGCGCCCGAACCTCTGAGTGGCATTGCCATACCTGGCAGCCAGAGCGAACTACCGCTGACCGAACCTGCTGCTGGCGGCGATTTGGCAAACTGGAACACCTGGTTCTCGACTGCAGCCCAACAGGCGCAATTGCAGCAACTGCTGCAACATCGTGCGATTCGCCTCTCCGCCACCGGCCTCGCCGTGTTCTGGGCGGTGGGACAGGTGATTCTTGCCGCCTTCCCTTCCTATATTGAAGACGCTGCCGGTATCAGTAATACGATTGTGGTGCAGGGCTTGCTGGCCTGCGCCGGCATTGGCATTGCTTTCGGTTCTGTTTACGCCGGCCGCTATTCACGCAACTACATTGAAACCGGTTTGCTGCCGCTGGGTGCACTCGGCGTGGCACTCGGCCTGTTGCTGCTGACGACAGTTGAAAGCGTATTTGCACTTGGCGTGTTGATCCTGCTTATCGGCTTTGCCGGCGGTGTGTTCATCGTGCCGCTGAATGCACTGATCCAGTTCTTTGCGCGACCGGAGTCGCTCGGCAAAACCCTGGCGGCCACCAACTGGCTGCAGAACGTGGCCATGCTGGGCTTTCTGTTGCTGACGATGCTGTTCGCGCTGCTTGGCCTCAGCAGCCGGGCCTTGCTGCAGCTGGTGGGTCTGGTTGCGCTGGTAGGCAGCGCCTACACCCTGTACGAACTGCCGCAGAGTCTCACGCGCTTCGTTCTGGGCCGCATTGTCAGTACGCATTACCGTATCAAGGTACAAGGCATGCGCCATATTCCGGCTGAGGGTGGTGTGTTGCTGCTCGGCAACCATGTCAGCTGGATCGACTGGGCGGTGGTGCAGATCGCCTGTCCGCGCCCGGTGCGTTTCGTGATGATCAGCACCATATATGAATTGTGGTATCTCAAGTGGTTCTTCCAGAAGTTCGCCTGCATTCCGATCCATCACGGCGCCTCCTCACGTTCCGCGCTGGAAGCCGTATCCGCGGCGCTGCAGAACGGCGATGTAGTGTGCATGTTCCCGGAAGGCACCATCAGCCGCAACGGCCAGCTGGCGGAATTCCGCCGTGGCTATGAGCGCGCGTGTGCCGAAGTGGACGCCAGTGTTGTTATCGTGCCGTTCTTCCTGCGCGGCCTGTGGGGCACGATGTTCTCGCGTTCGAGCCCGCGACTGAAACGCCGCCCCAACCTCGGCCGCGAAGTCGTGGTGGATTTCGGCGCCCCGCTGCCGGGCAAGACACCGGCGGAAGTACTCAAGCAGAAAGTGGTCGAACTGGCGCACGGCTCGTGGGAAGAATATGCCGACGGCCTGCCCACCATCGGCGACCACTGGATCGACACGTGCAGCAAGCGCGGCAACCCGCTGGTGCTGATCGACACACTCGGCACCGAGCTGCGTGCCAAGCAGGCGCTGACCGGCACCATCGTCATGGCGCGCCGCATGCGTAAGCTCAGTCCCGAACAGAATGTGGGTCTGCTGCTGCCAAGCAGCACCGGCAGCGCACTCGGCAATCTGGCGTTGATGCTGCTCGGCAAAACTGCCGTCAACCTCAACTTCACGGCAAGTTCTGAAGCGCTGCTGTCGTCGGTGCTGCAGGCTGAAATCAAAACCATCTATACGTCCAGTCGCTTCGTCGAGCGGCTGAAAACCCGGAGTGTTGATCTGACGCCACTGCAGAACCACGCCAAACTGGTGATGCTGGAAGACCTGCGCGCCACTGCCACTCCCAAAGAAAAGCTGCTGACGCTGCTCGCCTGTTTCGCATTGCCGGCGTCGATGCTCAAGCTGCTGTTCGCACGCAAGCATTCGATCCACGACACTGCTGTCATCCTGTTCTCCAGTGGCAGCGAAGGTATTCCGAAAGGCGTCACACTGACGCATCGCAACCTGCTGACCAACGTCAAACAGATCACCGAGCTGCTCAACATGGGCGATGACGACGTGATGCTGGCCAACCTGCCGCCATTCCATGCGTTTGGTCTTACCGTCACCCACTTCATGCCGCTGATGGAACAAGTGCCGGTGGTGTGCCACGCCGATCCCACCGATGTATACGGAGCCGCGCAGGCGATCGCCAAACACCAGATCACCACCATGTTCGGCACCTGCAGCTTTTACCGGCTGTACAACCGCAACAGCAAGATACATCCCCTCATGATGCAGAGCCTTCGCCTGTGTATCGCCGGTGCCGAAAAGCTGCAGGACGAAGTGCGCAAGGAATTCAAACTCAAATTCAACAAGGACATTCTCGAAGGTTACGGTGCCACCGAGGTAGCACCGGTTGCCTCCGTCAACGTGCCGGACCAGATCAGCCCCGACAACTGGCGTGTGCAGGTGTCGTGGAAGCCGGGCTCGGTTGGCATGCCACTGCCGGGTACTTCGTTCCGCATCGTCGAGCCACACAGCTTCGAATCGCTACCGATTGGCGAAGCCGGCATGGTGCTGGTCAGCGGAGCACAGGTAATGCCTGGCTATCTGAAGAACGAGCAGAAGACACAGGAAGCATTGCGCACGATTGACGGCAAGCGCTGGTATGTCACCGGCGACAAGGGCTATCTCGACACCGATGGCTTCCTCTACATCATTGACCGTTATTCCCGCTTCGCCAAAATCAGTGGCGAGATGGTGGGGCTGGGTGCCGTTGAAACTGCAATCAAGGCCGTGGTCGATCAAGCGGACTTCGAAGTGGTAGTGGTGAACCTGCCCGACGAGCGCAAGGGCGAACGCCTGATCGCACTGGTGACACTGGAGCTTGACGCCGCCAACCTGCGGGAAAAACTTCTGGCCGGTGGCCTCACTACCTTGGCTCTGCCAGCCCAGTATGTGAAGGTGGATGCGGTGCCGAAGCTAGGCTCCGGCAAAACCGACTTCGCCGCTGCCCGCACACTGGCAATCAGCCGGGTAACGCTGGCCTAGCCAAGAGGAGTTCCGGTGTCATCGGCCCGCAATGCAACTGGTTGCCAGTTGACATTGATTCTCATTACTCTTAGTGTTCACAACAAATCAGCTTCAGTCCGCCGCTATGTACGTCTGCCTCTGCAAAGCCGTAACCGATCGCCAGATCCGGGAAACCATCTCCGAAGGTGCTACCACTTTCGCTGAAATACGCCGCCAGTTGGGCGTGGCTACCCAATGTGGCAAGTGCTGCCAGCAAGCCAAATCGATCGTGGAAACCGCCGTCAACAAACAGCTGTTTACCCCCGCCAGCTGACCCGCCGCAACTGCCCGGTGGGCGGCTGCAAACACAAGCAGTAACGATAAGCATTCCCGCTTGTGCTACCCCAATAAAATCAACTAGTTAAGCATATTCTGCTGGACACTTTTTGGCATGCCGGCCGACAATGCCGGCAGTTTTCACCCACGCCGCCACCACTGGCACAGGAGTTTCGCATGCAAGGCGACAAGCAGATGATTGCCCACCTCAACAAGATCCTCGGCAACGAGCTGATCGCCATCAACCAGTACTTCCTGCATTCCAAGATGTTCAAGGACTGGGGCCTGAAGGAACTGGCCGAAGTGACCCGCCACGAAAGCATTGATGAAATGAAGCATGCCGATCAGTTGATTGATCGCATCCTGTTCCTCGAAGGGCTGCCCAACCTGCAGGACCTCGGCAAGCTGCACATCGGTGAAGACACCATCGAAATACTGCGCTGCGACCTGGCGCTGGAAATGCGCGCCATCCCCGATCTGCGCGTTGCCATCGCCCACGCTGAAAGCATCCGCGACTATGTCACCCGCGAGCTGTTGGAAGCCATTCTCGAAGGCGAGGAAGAACACGTCGACTGGCTGGAAACACAGCTGTCCCTGATCGACAAAGTCAGCATCCAGAACTACCTGCAGGAAAAGATGCACGAATAATCCGGCACCGCGTTTCCTCACGTAAAACAAGGACTTTGCCATCGCAGTGACAGCTTTTGGCCGCCTTGCAAATCCACGACAAGGCCTGCATATTTGCGGGCCTTGCTGCATTACCTGACTGCTGCTCCCTGCAGTGTCGGTATCCCGCAACGCCACAAGTTACGATCCCTGATTTCCACCCATCCACAGGAGTTTTTCATGAGTGCGTTTGTCTGTCAGAAAGCCCCCAATTTCACCGCTGCGGCCGTGATGCCCGACGGTTCCATCAACGAAAACTTCTCGCTGTCGGATTACAACGGCAATCCGGTAGTGCTGTTTTTCTATCCGCTCGACTTCACCTTTGTCTGCCCATCGGAAATCCTGGCGCACAACAGCCGCGTTGCAGAATTCAAAGCCCGCGGCGTACAGGTAATCGGTGTGTCGATCGACTCACAGTTCACCCACGCTGCCTGGCGCAACACTTCGCTGGACAATGGCGGCATCGGCGCCATCGGCTTCCCGTTGGTAGCTGACATCAAACACGAAATCACCAAAGCCTTCGGCGTTGAACACCCACAGGCCGGCGTCGCCCTGCGCGGCTCGTTCCTGATCGACAAAGCCGGCGTGATCCAGCACATGGTCATCAACAACCTGCCCCTGGGCCGCAACGTTGACGAAATGCTGCGCATGGTTGACGCACTGCAGTTCACCGAAGAGCATGGCGAAGTGTGCCCGGCCGGCTGGAACAAAGGTGACGAGGGCATGAAGCCAAATGCCGCTGGCGTTGCTTCCTACCTGGCCAAACACGGCGCCGAACTCTGATCACAGAGTTACGGACCTTGCGTTAACGGGAAGCCGGCTGCCCTGGCCGGCTTCTTTTCCCGAACGAACCCCGTTGCTTCGACAAGGCCTGTGCGCAGTTCAAGTGACCGGGCTGCGTGCGCCGCAGACGCTGTAGCCAATCCGGCCTTGATGCCATGAATTTGATAAATCATCCCAAACGTTACCTGCTCGATATCAGCGTCGCCGTTGTGCTGGTCAGTATGTTGTCTTTCGGCAGCGTGTTCATTTACCACCTCAACAACGATGCGCGCGACCTGCAGTTCAATTCGGCGTTGGCAATGCGGGGGCAGCAGCTTTCTACCGAGCTTGGATGCGTGGCCTGCCATACCGTTGATGGCAGTGCCGGCGTAGGGCCGACCTGGGTGAACATGTGGGGCAAAACCGAACTGCTGAACCGTGAGCGCACGACCGTGGTAACCGAAGACTATTTCCGTGAATCGCTGCAGGAACCCGCCAGCAAGGTGGTGATGGGATACCCGAATGTAATGTCGCGTTACTTCCTCAACGAGGCGGAAATCGGCGCATTGATCGAATACGTCAAACAGCTGAGCCCGCAAACTGCCGGTGCTGCCAGCCAATAGTCACAGCGCGGTCGCAATTGCGAGTACGCCTGCCCTGCACTACTCCGGCAACGGCAATTTGCCGGGATAGCTGGCGAGTTCACCTTGCTGTACCTCTGCGGTGCCCAGCGTGTTGTTGATATCCAGATAGCGCGTGCTCATCGCCCCGGCATCCTTCAAACCCTGCAGCACCGCCGTATCAACATTGACGCCCGCCGGCACTGAAGTACCGCCACCGAAGGCGGCGCTGAGGGCCGAGACACGACCCAGTGTTTCATAGTCAGCCAATTGGGGTGCGGCGCCGCCACCCGCCAGTGACAACAAACCACCCAGATCAATGCCGGCATTGGTAGTCTCCAACTGCAGCGCTTCGTTGTACGACTTCACGTTCTGCGTCACGCGGCCCTGGGCATCGCCGAGAATCTCCTGCGCAAATGCCATGTCCTTGGTGATCTCTTCGTGTTGTTTCTTGACGTCGCGCTCTTTCAATTCACCACTCACCGATGCCATCGCCAACGCTTCATACGCCGTGCGATAGCCCTGTTGGCCGTCGGCCACTTTGGTAGCTGCCTGCGTCAGCAAGTCGCTGTCTTCGCCCAGACGGGAGCCGTAGGCGCTCAGGCGCAAACCCAGATCGGGGAATTCCTGCTGCATGGCCGAGGTGAACGCAGCAACGTCGGCGATGAGGCCGGAATACTTGTTAACCGTATGGATTGTCTGCGCCGCCTGCAAGCTAGTGCCGCCAAAGCCAACGAACCCGGCAAAACCGCCAAGACTGCTGGCTATGCCCGCCACCTTGGTGACAGTGCCGGCAGTCTTCTTCAGATCGGCGGGTGGTGACGGTACCAGTTCACGCGCGGTGGCGAGAGCGGCGTAGCAGTCGGCGTAGTAACGGGGTTTGAATTGGGCATGGGCCTGCACGGCGGTGAGGCTGGCGGGCAACACAGTGCACAACAGCAGTGAGTGTCGCATCGTCATCTCCTGGCTCAAAGCAGTGAGGAATGGAGTAGATGCGGAGGAGCGTAATCAGAGCCAAAAGGGGGTATACCACTCATTCGGGGGGAAGCAATTGCACTTGTGTTGTCTGGTATTCACGCCGCCACTGCAAGAAACCGAACACAACGATGACGACATAGCCGACAAACAACAGCGCCGTCAGGTAAAGCCCGCGCTCGACATATACCACCACTGCGATGCCATCGAGCAGTAGCCAATACAGCCAGTTTTCCAGCACTTTGCGCACAACGAGGAAGGTGGTGATTACACTGCCCCACGTAATGAACGCATCGACAAAGGGCCATGCAGCATCGGTGTAGCGTTGCATCAGGTAACCACTTGCCAGCGTCAGCGCCAGTGTCAGCAACAGCGACGCCACGTGCTGCCGTGGTTTGAAACTGACGATGGCGCGCTTGCCATTCTGCTCAGTGTTCGCGCTACTGTTCTCACTGGTGCTCGCACCACTACCACGCTGCCACTGCTGCCACCCGATCACTGCCATCACCACATAGAACACATTGAGGGCGGTTTCGGTGTAGAGCTTTGCCTGCCAGAAAATCCACACATAGCAGAGCGAACTGATCAGCGCGCATAACCAGCACCACAGACTTTCCCGCGCAGCCAGCAGCAGGTAGGCCAGCGCCAGCACTACGGCGAGGCCCTCGAACGACAGTAATGCACCGGCCATGTCTGCAAGTGCACCTGTCACGCTGGCCGACCCCTGTTGAGAACATTGAGCACTACACCAAGCAGCACCAATGCCATGCCGGTGTAGGTGAGCAAATTGAAATTCTCGCCAAACAGCATGAGGCCGAGAAAGATCGAAAAGATCACTTCGCTGTAGCTGACAATCGCCACTTTCGAAATTGCCGCCGCTTGATACGACATCGTCATGCAGTACTGGCCGGCTTGTGCAGTCAATCCCAGCAAGGCCAGCCACAGACACTGCTGCAGGGTGGGCCACACAGAATCAAACAGCATGCCCACACCTGCCAGCGGCACACACACCAGCGGGAAATACAGCATGATCACCAACGGATGCTCGCTCTTGCCGAGTCGCTTCACCGTGCTGTACGCCAGCCCCATGCAGAACGACGCTGAGATCCCAACCAGCAGATGCACCAGCGAAATGCGCGTATCAAAACCCTGGATCAACACCACACCGGCAAAGCACACGACGAAAAAGCTGATCTGCAGCCAGGTCACTTTCTCGTGTACCAGCCAGATGCCGAGCAGTGTGGTGAATATCGGCGACAGATGCGTCAGCGTAGTGGCGGCGGCCAACGGGATCTCGTGCAACAGCCAGAAGCCCTGCGCCAGCGACACCGTGCCAGCCAACCCGCGCAACAACAGCCCTGCCCGATTGTGTCCCAACGGCGAAATCCGCAGCCGCCAGATGCCGAGCAGACACAGCACCGACGCGATCAAGCCGCGGATGAAAATGATCTCGGCAATCGGCATGCCGGCCAGCAGCTTGGTGAACACTGTCATCAGGGCGAAGAACAGGCTCGCCACCAGCATGTAAAGAATGCCGCGCGATGTTGCAGACAAAGGCATGTCCATAACGAAAAAGGCCCGACTTTCGCCGGGCCTTCAAGGATCAACTCAAGTCAGGATCAAGCGCTTGCGCGTTTGGCAGCACTGTCATCAAGCAGCTGCTTCAATTCACCGGCTTCAAACATCTCAGTCATGATGTCGCAACCGCCTACCAGTTCGCCGTCAACAAACAGCTGTGGAAAAGTTGGCCATTCCGATACTTTCGGCAGGTTGGCGCGGATTTCCGGATTGCTGAGGATGTCGACGTAGGCGAATTTCTGACCACACGACATCAGCATCTGCGTTGCGCGCGCGGAGAAACCGCACTGCGGCTGATTCGGATTACCTTTCATGTAGATCAGGATCGGATTGCTCTTGATCTGGTCTTTTATTGTGGCTGCGATGGTTTCTTCGTTGCTCATGGTTCACCTTCTTTACTGATGACAGGGATGGCGGCATTGTAGCCTTTTCAGTGGGTTACAGGGTAGCAAGCGGCGATTGTCGCTGCTAGAATCCGGGGCTCAACGGGCAGCACTGGCTGCCTTTTTGCGTTTTTGGTGCTGGCAAAATCCCGGGGGCGGTAATACCCCCGGCTTCTGTGTTGGCATTGTCGTCAAGAACGCCATATGAATCCTGGTGTGAATGACGTGAACGGAGCGATCCCATGACTGCAGCCTCGCCGGTAGCAACTGCTATTCCCTCGCCGGTAGCACCTACTGTTCCCTCGCCGCTGATGGCCACCTACGGTCGCCAGTCTGTCGCTTTCGTACGCGGCGAAGGCTGTTATCTGATCGATAGCGAAGGCAAGCGTTACTTCGATGCGCTGGCTGGAGTTGCGGTGAATGCGCTTGGCCATTCGCATGCCGGCTTCATCGCCGCCATCCGCGAGCAGGTCGGTACGCTGGTGCATACTTCCAACTATTTCGAGCTTCCATTACAGACTGCACTGGCGGCTGAACTCTGCCAGCGCTCCGGCATGAAACAAGCATTCTTCTGCAATTCCGGCACCGAAAGTATCGAGGCCGCCATCAAGCTGGCACGCAAGTGGGGCTCCCAAAAAGGCATTACCACACCAGTCATCATCGTTACCGAAGGCGCCTTCCACGGCCGCACACTTGGTGCGTTATCGGCCACCTACAACGCAGCCTATCAAGCCGGCTTCGGCCCACTGCTGCAGGGCTTCGTGCGCGTGCCATACGATGACGTGGCGGCCATGGAAGCCGCAATCGCGGCAAATGCCGGCAATGTAGTTGGCGTATTGGTAGAGCCGGTA
Organism: uncultured Gammaproteobacteria bacterium; assembly: GCA_903887045.1. Taxonomy (GTDB): domain Bacteria; phylum Pseudomonadota; class Gammaproteobacteria; order Pseudomonadales; family Pseudohongiellaceae; genus CAILUG01. The sequence goes on from CAISOD010000141.1 coordinate 10,312, forward strand.
CAAGGCGAAGGCGGAGTGCACGTGCCTGCAGCTGATTACCTGAACAAGCTGCGGACATTGTGTGATGTGCACGATGTGCTGCTGATGCTCGACGAAGTGCAAACCGGCAACGGGCGCTGTGGCCGCTACTTCGCCTATCAATTGAATGGCATCCTGCCGGACATACTCTCCACCGCCAAAGGGCTCGGCAATGGTTATCCGATTGGAGCCGTGCTTGCAGCCGGCAAAGCCGCCGGCACTTTCCAGCCGGGCCATCACGGCTCTACCTTCGGTGGCAGCCCGTTGGCATGCCGCGCCGGGCTTGCCGTGTACGACGCAATCAGCAACGAAGACCTGATCGGCAATGCGGAACGCATGGGCAACTATCTGCTGCAGGGTTTCCGTACTGCTCTCGCCGGCAGCGACAGAGTGAAAGACATTCGCGGGCGGGGCCTGATGATAGGTATTGAACTGACGGCATCCGGCAAGCATCTGGTTGCCCGTGCACGTGAACTCGGGCTTGTGCTCAACGTTACCGCCGACACCGTGATCCGTCTGGTGCCGCCGTTGATCATCAACAAAACTGAAGCCGACTTCCTTATCGCAACCGTCAGCAAGATCGTGCAGGAGTAGCACCATGACTGTTCGTCATTTCGTTACGCTGCTGGACCTCAGCAAAACCGAACTGCTTGGCCTGCTCAAGCGCGCCAGTGAAATGAAACACATGCAGTACAGCGGTATTCCGCACGAATACCTGAAGAACAAAACACTGGCGATGGTGTTCGAGAAAGCCTCCACCCGCACACGCGTGTCGTTCGAAACCGCAATGACGCAGCTCGGTGGCGCGTCGATTTTCCTCTCGCCCAGTGACACGCAACTGGGTCGTGGCGAACCGATCGAAGACACTGCACGCGTGCTGTCGCGTATGGTCGACGCCATCATGGTGCGCACCTATGCGCACACCAAGATTGAGACCTTCGCAAAATACTCGCGCGTGCCGGTGATCAATGCGCTGACCGACGACCATCACCCGTGCCAGCTGCTGGCAGATCTGCAAACCTACATGGAACACCGCGGCGACATCAGCGGCAAAACCGTGGCGTGGATCGGCGATGGCAACAACATGTGCAACTCATTCATCCATGCAGCGCACCAGCTCGATTTCGAACTGGTTGTCTCCTGCCCTGTGGGTTACGAACCGCCCGCGGCACTCTTGCGCGAATACTCGAGCAATGTGCGTATCCAACGTGATCCGGCGCTCGCGGTGCGCAATGCCACGCTGGTAACTACCGATGTCTGGGCTTCCATGGGCCAGGAATCCGAGCAACTCAAACGCAAGGCCGCCTTCGCCAACTACCAGGTGGACTCGGAGCTGATGGCCCAGGCAGCGTCGAATGCCATCTTCCTGCACTGCCTGCCGGCGCATCGCGGCGAAGAAGTGAGTGCCAGCGTGATCGACGCGCCCGACTCGCTGGTGTGGGAAGAAGCGGAAAACCGTTTGCACGCGCAGAAAGCCCTGCTCGAATTCCTCGTCTGCAACCAGGGCTGATTCAACTTACTACATGGCCACGCTGCTCGACATCGCCACCATCACCTGCCGCTACGGCGAGCGCGTGGTGTGCGATGGCCTGAGCCTCGCCGTTGACCAAGGCGACATCGCCTGCCTGCTTGGCCCCAGTGGCTGCGGCAAAACCACGGTACTGCGCGCCGTCGCCGGTTTTGAACCGGTGTACGCCGGCCATATCACGCTGGGCGACCGCGAACTCAGTCGCGCCGGTTTTTCGTTGCCGCCCGAACAGCGCCAGATCGGCATGGTGTTCCAGGATTACGCGCTATTCCCCCACCTCACGGTTGAACAGAACATTGTGTTCGGCCTGCACCAGTTCAGCAGCGACGACCGCCGCCGCATCACCCGCCAGATGCTGGAACTTACCCGCCTCACCGACTACGCCAAGGTATGGCCGCAGCAACTCTCCGGCGGCCAGCAGCAGCGGGTGGCACTGGCGCGCGCACTGGCACCCAAACCGCAGCTACTGCTGCTGGATGAACCCTTCTCCAACCTCGACACCGAATTGCGCCGCCTGCTGTGCCACGAAGTGCGTGATCTACTGAAAGCGCAGGGCACCACTGCCATTCTGGTGACCCATGACCAGAGCGAAGCCTTCACCACCGCCGACCGCATCGGTGTGATGGACGCAGGCCGCATCCTGCAGTGGGGCAGTGCGCGAGAGTTGTACGACACGCCGGCTACAGCAGCGGTGGCGCGGTTTATCGGGCAGGGGCAGTTGTTGCCGGGGCGGGTTGAGGGGAATTTGCTGACTAGCGTGTTGGGGGTGACTGACCTGTCCGCCGTCGCCGCAAGCGGCTTTGGCGGGACAAGTCCGCTTGCCGGCATCAGCTGCGGCCCGGTAGAACTACTCTTGCGGCCTTGGAACCTTGTCCCCGGGTCCGAGACCTCGGTGCTTGGTCGCGTCACCGCTCACAGTTTCCAGGGCGCCTTTACGCTGACGACGCTGACCCTGGCCGACGGGACCGAACTCCACAGCCAACACGACGCCTTTGCCCGCCTGCCCATCGGGGCTGAAGCCCCGGTTGCCCTGCTGCCCGACCGCCTCAACCTCTACCCAGCCAACTCCTAGCCCTTGTCCCGCCGTAGCCCGTCAGGGCGAAGTGCGGAAGCGCCGCAACTTGCACTGTAACAGGGCAAAAATTCCCTGTTTCCACCCCCGGTTTTGGCCCGCTTCTTGACCATACATGCGGACCCGATCGCCCCACAAACTATCCACATCAAATTAACAGGGTTTCCCCCTTGTCATGATTTTTGACCCCCTGATATAGTGCGTGGAAACCACCAAGACCCAATATCTTGTGCTTTGGGGCTTTGTCGCACTTCGCAATATCTGTCCTACCACTGCTCATTAGTTACCCGATAGTTACCGAAAAACAGCCCGACCACCAATAAATCACAAGAAAAACAGGCACCGCGCCCGCTGTATAAAAAGTGCCGCAACACAAAGGACTCCGACCATGCAGACACAGACCGACCTCCACAGCTCTTCCCCGAATCCAGCCCCCCGCACGAGCAGCGCCACAACCGATAGCCTGAGTGTTACTGCGCCCGGCCAATTGCGCGTTATCAAGCGCAACGGCGCCGTGGTGATCTACGACACCAGCAAGATCACCGTGGCCATTACCAAGGCCTTTCTCGCGGTAGAAGGCGGCAATGCGGCCGGTTCCTCGCGCGTGCATGAGTCGGTGGCCACACTGGTCGGCGAAATCACCAACATCTTCAAACGCCGCATGCCATCCGGTGGCAGCGTGCACATCGAAGACATCCAGGACCAGGTGGAACTGGCGCTGATGCGCTCCGGCGAACACAAGATCGCCCGCGCCTACGTGTCTACCGCAGCGAACGCGCGCGTGAACGCGACCAGCAACCGCAGCCGAAGGATCAGCGCAGCGACATCCTGGTAACGATGGAAGACGGCAGCACCCAGCCGCTCGACACCGGCCGCCTGCGCACCGTTATCAACGAAGCCTGCGAAGGTCTGTTCGGCTGCGAAGGCAGCAAGATCTACGACGACGCCCTGAAAAACCTCTACAGCGGCGTCAACATCAACGATGTGCGCGTGTTGCTGGTAATGGTTGCCCGCACGCTGGTGGAACAGGAACCGAACTACAGCATCGTCGCTGCCCGCTTGTTGCTCGACACGCTGCGCAGCGAAGCCCTGCGTTTCCTCGGCGTGGCCAACAGCGCCACCCAAAGCGAAATGCACTACCGCTATGCCGCCACGCTGCGCCCCTATATTGAGAAGGGTGTGCAGCTCGAACTGTTGTCACCTGAACTGCTGAAGTTCGACATGGCCCGCCTCGGCGAAGCGCTGAAAGCCGAACGTGACGACCAGTTCACCTACCTCGGCCTGCAGACCCTGTACGACCGCTACTTCATCCACAGCGAAGGCGTGCGCATCGAACTGCCGCAGATTTTCTTCATGCGCGTAGCGATGGGTCTTGCCATCAACGAAGCCAACCGCGAAGAACGCGCCATCGAGTTCTACAACCTGCTGTCGAGTTTCGACTACATGGTGAGCACACCGCAGCTGTTCAACTCCGGCACCATGCGGCCGCAGCTGTCGTCGTGCTTCCTGACAACAGTGCCCGACGACCTCAGCGGCATCTATCACGCCATCCACGACAACGCCATGCTGTCGAAATTCGCCGGCGGTCTCGGCAACGACTGGACACCAGTGCGCGCCCTCGGCGCCTATATCAAAGGCACCAACGGCAAGTCACAGGGCGTAGTGCCCTTCCTCAAAGTGGTGAACGACACCGCAGTCGCCGTGAACCAGGGCGGCAAACGCAAAGGCGCCGTGTGCTCGTATCTCGAAACCTGGCATCTCGACATCGAAGAGTTCCTCGAACTGCGCAAGAACACCGGCGACGACCGCCGCCGCGCACACGACATGAACACCGCCAACTGGATTCCCGACCTGTTCATGAAGCGCGTGTTCACCGACGGCAAGTGGACCCTGTTCTCACCGAACGAAGTTATCGACCTGCACGAACTGCACGGCAAAGCCTTTGAAGAACGCTACGAGCATTACGAAAAACTCGCTGCAGACGGCAAGATCTATGTACACAAAACCGTGCAGGCCAAAGACCTGTGGCGCAAGATGCTGAGCATGTTGTTTGAAACCGGCCATCCGTGGATCACATTCAAGGATGCCTGCAACATCCGCTCGCCGCAGCAGCACATCGGTACCGTGCACTCGTCCAACCTGTGCACCGAGATCACACTGAACACCAGCAAAGATGAAATCGCCGTGTGCAACCTCGGCTCGATCAACCTGGTGAACCACGTAAGCGAGAAAGGCCTCAACCGCGAGAAGCTGAAGAAGACGATCTACACCGCCGTGCGCATGCTCGACAACGTGATCGACATCAACTACTACTCGGTACCGGCTGCCAAGACCTCCAACATGCGTCATCGCCCGGTGGGCCTCGGCATCATGGGCTTCCAGGATTCGCTGTACGTGCAGAAGATTCCTTACGCCTCCAACGAAGCGCTGGTATTCGCCGACCGCTCGATGGAAGTGATCAGCTATCACGCCATTGAAGCCTCCACCATTCTGGCGGAAGAACGCGGCACCTACGAAAGCTACAAAGGCTCGCTGTGGGACAAAGGCATCATGCCGCTCGACTCGCTGAAAATGCTGCAGGAAGCGCGCGGCGCCGAATACCTGCAGGTAGACACCAGCAGCACACTCGACTGGGTAGCCCTGCGTCAGCGCGTGCAGCAGAAAGGCATGCGCAACTCCAACGTGATGGCGATTGCTCCTACCGCCACCATCGCCAACATCACCGGCGTGTCGCAGTCGATCGAACCGACGTACCAGAACCTCTACGTCAAATCGAACCTCAGCGGCGAATTCACCGTGGTGAATCCGTACCTGATCCACGACCTGAAGGCCCTCGGCCTGTGGGACAGCGTGATGCTGAACGACCTCAAGTACTACGAAGGCAGCGTGCAGAAGATCGACCGCATCCCCGATGCACTCAAAGTGATGTATGCCACATCGTTTGAAATCAGCCCGCAGTGGCTGGTGGAAGCGGCCAGCCGTCGCCAGAAGTGGATCGATCAGGCGCAGTCACTCAACCTGTACATCGCCGACGCCAACGGCAAGAAACTGGACATCACCTACCGCATGGCGTGGTTGCGTGGCCTCAAAACCACCTACTACTTGCGCGCCCTCGGTGCCACCAGTGCCGAGAAGTCGACGGTATCGGGCGGCAAGCTGAATGCGGTGAAAGCCGATGCGGCACCCGTGCTGCAAGCAGTGACCGATGCCTTCGACAGCGGCAACGCTGCCGACGTACCCAAGGCCTGCTCCATCGACAACCCTGATTGCGAAGCCTGCCAGTAACCAATTGCGGGGTCAGACCCACTTGGCACCAAGTGGCTCTGACCCCTGACCAAAGAACCTCGAGGAAAGAACATGTTGAGCTGGGATGATTTCAATACCGACGAACAAGCGGACGCCGCTGTCGTCAACAACACGATCAACAACGCGCTGGCCCAAGCCGCGCAACCGGCCGCGCCGATGACAGTATCGGCGCTGGCGCCGGCCGAGCAGGCCTCGCTGGCTGCCGCCGCTGCCAGAGTAGTGGAACAGACCGCACAAGTAGCGGCTGTAGTGCGACAGGAAGTGCGACAGGAAGTGCGACAGGAAGCGCGGCAGGAAGTGAACCTGCAACCAACGCCGGTAATCGCACCACCACTGCAAATGAGTGCAGCCAGCTCCACCCTGAGCCCGATAGACCTCGCCAAAGAGGCCGTGGCCTCACTCGACACCAGCGTTGGCGCCGCCAGCCTTGCCGGTGCCGCCGAACGCGTAACAGTAGACCAAAAACGCATGATCAACTGCCGCGCTGACCTGAACCAGCTGGTGCCGTTCAAATACGAATGGGCCTGGCAGAAATACCTCGACGGCTGTGCCAACCACTGGATGCCGCAGGAAGTGAACATGAACGCCGACATCGCGCTGTGGAAACGGCCCGATGGCCTCACTGCCGACGAACGCATGATCGTCAAACGCAGCCTAGGTTTCTTCTCCACTGCTGACAGCCTCGTAGCCAACAACCTGGTGCTCGCGCTCTACCGCCTTGTCACCAACCCCGAGTGCCGCCAGTACCTGCTGCGCCAGGCCTTTGAAGAAGCCATTCACACCCACGCCTACCAGTACTGCATCGAATCACTCGGCATGGACGAAGGCGAAATCTTCAACATGTACCACGAAGTACCGAGCGTAGCGCGCAAGGCCTCCTGGGGCCTGAAGTACACGCGTGAAATCAGCGAGCCAACGTTCAACACCGGCACGCCAGAGAACGACCAGAAACTGCTGAAGAACCTGATCGCCTACTACTGCTGTCTCGAAGGCATCTTCTTCTACTGCGGTTTCACCCAGATCCTCAGCATGGGCCGCCGCAACAAGATGACGGGCACCAGCGAGCAGTTCCAGTACATCCTGCGCGACGAATCGATGCACCTGAACTTCGGCATCGACATGATCAACCAGATCAAAGTGGAAAACCCGCACCTGTGGACCGACGAACTGCGCGAAGCCGCCACCATGATGATCCTCGAAGCCACCCAGCTCGAGATCGAATACGCGCGCGACACCATGCCACGCGGCGTACTCGGCATGAACGCGGCGATGATGGAAGAATACCTGCAATTCATCGCCAACCGCCGCCTGGTGCAGATCGGCCTGAAAGAACAATTCCCCGGCGCCCAGAACCCGTTCCCGTGGATGAGCGAAATCATGGACCTGCGCAAAGAAAAGAACTTCTTCGAAACCCGCGTCACCGAATACCAGACCGGTGGCGCCCTGAGCTGGGAATAAGTTCGGGCGAGTAGGATCGTCGCCCCCGCGAAAGCGGGGGCCCACCTCCAAAGAGGAACCAAACATGTCAGACCGCAACGAAGCCGGCAAAGAAGCCAGCCAGAACGCCGAACAAACCCTGCTCACACTGGAACAGCTGAGCCAGACGCTGGAAGTAATGACCGCCGTTGTTGATCGCCTGAAATCACACCTGACCAGGCAGCTGTCGTTGACACAGGAACTTTTCAACGACGAAGAGAAACTGCGCAAGGCAGAGGCTGAGGAGCGGGCGGAGAAGTCGCGGCGGCTGCAGCAGGAGTCGTTCGTGGTAGAGATTACGCAGAAGGAGTTGGAGAGTGGGGCTAAGGGGAAGAAGGTGGTGCACTAACCTGCTCGTTAATCAATACAGAAGGTAGTGAAGCCAGCTTTTTCGTACCGGCAACAATAGAACTCAGCCTGATCTTGCTTAACGCAA
>CAISOD010000142.1 GCA_903887045.1 uncultured Gammaproteobacteria bacterium
CGGCAGTGGCAACACCACCCGACCACTGTGCATCGAACTCGGCGGTTGGCTTCTCCGCCTGGATCTGCTCAACGGTTTTGCCGGCAGCGATGCCGGCCTGGATGCGATCACGTATTGTCACGAACATCTTCAGTTGCGATTCCACGTCGGCACGCGAGCTGACTACGCCGTGCCCCGGCAGGAAGCGGGTGTTGGCGTCGGAAATGTCGATCAACTGCTGATATACCGCCATGATGCCGAGCACGCTGCCATTGGCCGTCGCATCGGCACGCGGATAGGCCACGGTGCGGAATACATCGCCAGTGTGGATCAGGTTCAGATCCTTGAACACCACGATCGAATCGCCGTCGGTGTGCGCTGGCACTACATGTATGGCTTCGATGTCGTGGCCGTTCAGATGAAAGCTGACTGAGTCTTCGAACGTGATGACAGGAAGACCGATGCTCTGCTCCGCCGTCAGCGCCTTGGTGAGATCACCGCCGGTGAAGCCGGCCGCGAGGCGAGTACGCACGTTCTCATGCGACACGATGACGGCGCCGGTCTTGCCCATGTTCTGGTTGCCGCCGGTGTGGTCGCCGTGATGATGGGTGTTGAAAACAAAGCGGATCGGCTTGTCGCTCAGCGCCTTGATTGCGGCGATGATTTTTTCCGAGAGCGGGGCATACTGGTCATCAATCAGGAATACGCCATCGTCGCCGATGGACACACCGATATTGCCGCCTGAACCTTCAAGGTAATAAAGGTTGTCTGCGAGCTTGTTGGTTTTGATCTGGACCTGGCTGAAATCCTGTTGCTGGGCCTGGGCAGTTGTCGCCAGCAGCAGGGCGGCAGCCAAAGCAGTGATCCGCAGCAGTGCAGGTTGTTGTTTTGTTGTGGTGTTCATGCGCTCCCCCTCCGTAAAAAGGACTTGCAGCATACACCAAGGCCTGTACGCAGCCCACGCCAGGACCGGGGTCTTCACAGCCGCTTAACCTGCTCTTTTTACCGGCCTGAGTGGCGCAGAAATAATCCGCAAAACCGTTTGTGTTGCCGAAAAGCCCGTGGCAAACTCAAGGCAAGTCTGCTGATTGTGCAGTGACACAACTGGTTTGATTGCGAAATTCAAGAGGCACATTCTGGACAGGATGAGACCCACCCGGTGCTGAACCGGACCCGCCATAAAGTACCGCAAGGCAGCACGCCTGCCTGGAGGGTACCCTACACCCGCTGACAATCCCCGCTATCCCCGACACAGAACCGCAAGGCTTTTGAGACGCAGGTAATTTCCGCAACAGGAAATTTGTGAAAAAGGTTGTTTCCGTAACTATGGGTGGAGGCAGTTTCCATGGCTAAACGAGCACAGTTCAATCGGCAGTCACGCAGCAACAACAGCGAATTCGACAGCCGCTACAGTCAAGAGTCCAAGCGCGACAAGGAATCACGCAAGAAACAAAAGTACCGCCAGTACGACAGCACCAACCATAACGTGGTTGACCTCAACAGCCATAGCTCGCAGCTCGGCACGGCCTACGCCCCCCACCGCTGCAAAACTCCGCTTTCCGCGCAAACCCCGGCTCAACAGCAGTACATCAATGCCATCCGCAATCACTGCCTGACTTTCGGCACTGGCCCGGCCGGCACCGGCAAATCCTATTGTGCTGGTGCGCTTGCGGCCGAAGCGCTGGAGTCCGGCCGCATCGAACGCATCATCCTGACGCGTCCGGCAGTGGAAGCCGGCGAAAATCTCGGCTTTTTGCCGGGTGAGGTGGAAGATAAATATGCAGTCTATATCGATGCTTTCCGCGACATTCTCAACGAGAGGCTTGGTTCCGGTGTGGTTGACTACTGCCTGCGTCATGGCCGTATTGTCGGGGCCCCACTCGCGTACATGCGCGGCAAGACCTTCAGCAACAATACCTTCGTGATCCTCGACGAAGCGCAGAACACCACTCCGGCGCAGATGAAGATGTTTCTCACCCGTATTGGCGAACACGCCAAGGTGGTAATCAACGGCGACATCCGCCAGAGTGACCTGCGTGGCCCCAATGGCCTCGAAGATGCCATCAACAAGGTGAAGGGCCTGCCCGGCGTTTACATACACACCTTCGAACGGGGCGATATCGTGCGCAGCGGACTGGTACGCAAGATCATGGATCGTTACGAGCCGGATTGATTGCCAACGTTGCCGAAACAACGTTCACCCTGAATAATCGCCCGCTTTCAGGCCTCCATCGAAAGCGGGCGACATGAACAGCCTCGATCAACAAGTGCTTACCCAACTGGCCAGCTGGCTCGAAGCCGGCAAACGCTGCTGGCTGTGTACGATTACCGACACCTTCGGTTCCTCGCCCCGCCCTATCGGCTCCCTGCTGGTATGCAACGAAGACGGCTTGCACTGCGGGTCGCTCTCCGGTGGCTGCGTGGAAGACAATCTGCGCGAGAGTCTCTTCAAGGGCGAACTTGCCACCTCGGTGCCAGCGCACATGAAATACGGCGTCGCTGTGGAGGACGTACTGCGTCTGGGCCTGCCATGCGGCGGCAGCATGCAGGTGCTGATTGAACCGATCGTGCCGGCAGAAGCCGCATTCTACCGTTCGCTTGCCAACAACGTGGGCAACCGCGTACTTGTACAGCGCCAGGTCGACATCCGCACCGGTGCGGTCACGGTCAACGACACTACGCGCTACCAACCGCTGCAGCTTGATGGCGACACACTGCGCCACACCTATGGCCCTTCGTTCCAGCTGCTCTTGATCGGTGCTGTGCAAGTAGCGTGGTATCTGGCCGACATGGCGCAGGCGCTCGACTACGAAGTGGAAATCTGCGATCCGCGCAAAGAGTTGGTAGATAACTCCCCCGCAGTGAAAGCCAGGCTGACGGTCGGGATGCCGGACGACTGGCTGCGCAGCAAGATCGTGGACCAGCACACCGCAGTTATTGCGCTCTGCCACGATCCGCGAATTGACGACATGGCGCTGATGGAAGCGCTCAAACAGGATGCGTTCTACATTGGTGCAATGGGATCGGAACGCACGTCCAGCAAACGGCGTGAGCGTCTGTTGAGTCTCGACATCGCACAAAGCCAGATTGATCGTTTGCACGCCCCGGTCGGCTTGCCGCTCGGCAGCAAGACGCCTCCCGAAATCGCCATCGCGATTTTGGCGGAGCTGACACAGTTGCGCGCCAGCGCCTCCAAAATCGCATGATCCCCGCGGTTGCCGGGCTGCCGGGCTGCATCGTGCTTGCCGCTGGCAGCAGCCGTCGGTTCGGCAGCGATAAACGCCAGTTCCTTTTACCCAGCGGCACTACGTTACTGGACCAGACTCTGGCCACGGTGCGTGATGTATTTGACCGCCGGGTGTTGGTGTTGCGCACTGACGATGATGAACTTGCAGCACGTTACCGAGCCGACTGGCAAATAGTATTGGCGCCGGATGCGGCGCTCGGCATGGGACACAGTCTCGCCGCCGCGCTGCCGGCCGTGCAGGATTGGCCCGGCGCCGTTATTGCACTGGCTGACATGGCGTGGGTTCAAGCGAAGAGTTTTCGCGCTGTGCAGGCAGCCCTGGAACCAAGCGCTCTGGTAGTGCCGTTTTATTGTGGCGAACGCGGCAATCCGGTGGGTATCGGCCGGGATTATTTCGGCAGGCTGGCAAACCCGCAGGGCGACAGCGGAGCGCGGCAGTTGTTCGGGGAATACAGCGGCAGGGTTATCCGACTGGAACTTGATGACACCGGCATTTTGCGGGATCTGGATTTGCAGCCCGCTCAGGCAGTGCGGCCGTGACCCTGGCAGCAAGCGCACACAGCGCGCGGCGCCACCAGGCCCTTGCCACTGCAATGGGTGCATTGCTTGATGCGCAGCCGGGTGAGGATATCGACCATGGCGTCCAATACGGAGTCGTCCAGTACCGGGCCGGCAAACGGCGTGTGTAGCAACATCCCTGTCTGGGTCCCGAAGGACATGCTTTGAACCATCTGACGTACCCTGCCTTGCAATCAGTGCGAGGGAGTATGTAGCGCGTCAGTTCCAACTAGCGTTAGGTGGCTCACAGTTCAGCCGCTGCCGGTAGCCGAAAAGTCCCCGAAATAGCGAAACTGTGTCGTCCATCACAAAGAAGAATTGCTCTCCATGACGCCAGCAGAGCCTGCTCCAGCAGCATCAGGCAGCGCCTGCGGCGTTCGACTTGTCCGCTGTAGCCCATTGGGGCGAAAGCGGAAGCCCTTCCCACCCAGAACTGCACACAGTTTTACCCTGTGACCTCATTTTCCGGACATAAAAAAAGCCCGGCCAAAAGGCCGGGCTCAATATCATTCACACATCAATCACAAACAAATCACAACGTAGGGGATGTGGACACGGGGGGAACCATGCCCACGTAACCTTTGAGCAGGGGTTTGGGGGAAAAGTTCCAGAATTAGTGAAAATTTTTCAGAACTGGGATTCCGGCAGTTGGATCACCAGCCCGTTGAGGGCCTCGGTGACAACAATCTGGCAGCTCAAGCGGCTGTTGGGCTTGGGTTCCAGCACACATTCGAGCATGTCCTTTTCCATCGCATCCGCCTTGGGCAGTTTGTCTACCCACGCAGCATCCACATAACAATGGCAGGTGGCACAACTGCAGGAGCCGCCACACTCGCCGACAATGCCGTCGATCATGTTATCGACGGCTGCCTGCATTACCGAAGTGCCAGCGGCAACCTCGATTTCGTAACTGGAACCATCGTGCTTGATGTACGTGACCACCGCCATGACCAACCTCGTATGACAACAACTGATGAAAACCGGCAAAAACAGGCAAGGAGCAGAGCCGAACGGCCACGGATTATACCCAAGGCACCGGGCAGTGGCAGGGGTATTCAGGCAACACTGATCCACCGCTCGAATGTCCATTTTTGCTTGACGATTTTCTCTACCCAATTCCCGCTCTGACCGGCTATATTTACTGACAGTGTTGCCGTTTTCCATAGAGGGGAACCGGTTGTGGTGCTGGTACTTTTTCTACACGCCGTCCCGTTGCAACGCTCTCGCTCGACAACTACCCAAAGCCAAAGGAAATAACTCCATGAAAACACGTGCAGCCGTGGCCGTCGCCGCCGGCAAACCCCTGGAAATCTGTGAAGTGGACCTGCAGGGTCCGAAAGAAGGCGAAGTGTTGGTGGAACTGAAAGCCACTGGTGTGTGCCACACCGACGCTTTCACGCTGAGCGGTGACGACCCGGAAGGTGAATTCCCGGCGATTCTGGGCCATGAAGGCGCCGGCATTGTGGTAGACGTCGGCCCGGGCGTTAAAACCCTCAAGAAGGGCGACCACGTAATTCCGCTTTACACCCCGGAATGCCGCAACTGCGATTACTGTCTGCACCCGCGCACCAACCTTTGCCAGGCCATCCGTTCCACTCAGGGCAAAGGTCTGATGCCGGACGGCACCAGCCGCTTCTCGCTGAATGGCAAGCCAATCCTGCACTACATGGGCTGCTCCACCTTCTCCAACTTCACCGTGCTGCCTGAAATAGCGCTGGCCAAAGTGCGTGAAGACGCCCCGTTCGACAAAATCTGCTACATCGGTTGTGGCGTTACCACCGGCGTTGGCGCCGTGGTTTTCCAGGCCAAGGTTGAAATTGGTTCCACCGTTGCCGTATTCGGCCTCGGCGGCATCGGTCTGAACGTGATCCAGGGTGCCCGTATGGCCGGCGCCAGCCGCATCATCGGTATTGACCTGAACCCTGCGCGCGAAGCGATGGGCCGTCAGTTCGGCATGACCGACTTCATCAACCCGAAAGATGTCGAGAACGTCGTCGCCACCATCGTCGACATGACCGGTGGTGTGGACTACAGCTTCGAATGTATCGGCAACGTCAAAGTCATGCGGCAGGCGCTTGAGTGCTGCCATAAGGGCTGGGGCCAGAGCTTCATCATCGGCGTGGCCGGTGCAGGCCAGGAAATTTCCACTCGTCCATTCCAGCTGGTGACCGGCCGTCACTGGCGCGGTACCGCCTTCGGTGGCGCCCGCGGCCGTACCGACGTGCCGAAAGTAGTCGACTGGTACATGGAAAACCGCATCCAGATCGATCCGCTGATTACGCACACGATGCCGCTGGAGAAGATCAACGAGGCGTTTGATCTGATGCATGCCGGCACCAGCATTCGCTCGGTGGTGTTGTACTGATCCACCGGCATTGAAGCAACTATTGAAGTAACTAGGGGGTCAGTCATCTGGCCCCTTTTCATTTGCGAGGAACCAGAATGAGTATCGAACAAGTCAGTGCCAACAAAATGTTTGGCGGCAAGCAGATCAAATTCAAACACAAGAGTGCAGTGCTGAACTGCGACATGATTTTCTCGGTGTACCTGCCGCCGAACGCTGTGGCTGGCAACAAGGTGCCGGTGATTTACTGGCTGTCGGGGCTGACCTGCACCGACGACAACTTTGTGCAGAAGGCTGGTGCGCAGCAATATGCGGCGGAAGCCGGTGTGGCGATTGTGTGCCCGGATACCAGCCCGCGTGGAGCCGATGTACCGGGCGATCCGGACAAGGCGTGGGACTTCGGTCATGGTGCGGGCTTCTATGTGAATGCGACGCAGGCACCGTGGTCTACGCACTACCACATGTACGACTACGTGGTGAACGAACTGCCTGCAGTATTGGCCGCCAGTGACCTGCCGCTGGATACGGCCAATTGCTCGATCATGGGCCACTCGATGGGTGGTCATGGCGCTTTGACAATCGCACTGAAGAATCCGGGCATCTACAAAGCCGTGTCGGCGTTCTCACCGATCTGCTCACCCATCAACTGCCCGTGGGGCGAGAAGGCCCTTGGTCGCTATATCGGCTCCAACAAAGCCGATTGGGAGCAATACGATACCTGCGCACTGCTGGCGCAGGCCAAAGAGAAGCTGCACATTCTGGTTGATCAGGGTCAGGACGATGGTTTCCTCGTCAACCAGCTGAAACCGGAACTGCTGCAGGCCGCATCTATCGCCAGCAAGCATCCGCTGACGCTGCGTCTGCATGCCGGTTATGACCACAGCTATTTCTTCATTGCTTCGTTCATTGCTGATCACATTGCGCATCATGCTGATGCGCTGTGGGATTGACGAACCATCACGGCCAGGATTCCCACTCTGGCCATGAACACTTGACCATGGAAAATCTCAGACTCGCCTTGGTACAAACCGACCTCGCCTGGCAGGCAGCTGCGCATAATCGAGAGTTGTTGACGCAGCTGATCCGGCCGCTGAAGGGACTGGCGGATCTGATCGTATTGCCCGAAATGTTCACCAGCGCTTTTGTCACAGGCAGCGGTGCGTTGGCAGAGGAGCATCCGGGCCCCACGCTGGTTTGGATGCAGCAACAAGCACAGGAGTTGCAGGCAGCGATCACCGGCAGCGCTGCAGTGACCGAAAATGGCCAACGCTTCAATCGACTTTATTTTGTGACTCCGGACGGAGTGGCCCGTTACTACGACAAACGCCATCTGTTCCGCATGCTCGATGAACACAAACGCTATGGCGCGGGACAAAGCAAGCTGCTGGTGGAGTGGCAGGGGTGGCGCATCCTGCCGCTGGTCTGCTACGACCTGCGTTTTCCGGTATGGAGTCGTTATACCGAGAGTGAGCCCTATGATTTGCTCTTGTATGTGGCCAACTGGCCGGCCAGCCGCACCTCCCACTGGCGCACTCTGTTGCAGGCGCGGGCAATCGAGAATCAGTGCTACGTAATCGGCGTCAACCGCATAGGCCGTGACGGCAATGACCTCGATTACGACGGCCACAGTGCTGTAGTAAACCCACAGGGTGAGGAAGTATTACAGGCAGGAACTGCCGCCGGAGCGCACCAGTGCACGATCGCGCTGGCAACCGTGCAGCAATGGCGCCAGCGCTTTCCGGCCTGGATGGATGCCGATTCTTTCCAGCTCACGCAGGATGATGCCCCTGCTGCATAATGCCCGCATGCAACAGCCCCGAGTTTTCCTGGTCGACGCCAGCATCTACATCTTCCGCGCCTGGCACACCTACGAGCCAACCATTACCGATCGTGACGGCAAGCCGGTCAATGCCGTGTTCGGTTTCAGCGATTTCCTTTACCAGCTGCTGCGGCAGGCGCGGCCGCAGCACATTGCCTGTGCCTTCGATGCCAGCCAGCGCGACTCCTTCCGCAAGGAAATCTATCCTGACTATAAGGCCAACCGCGAGCCGGCACCGGAGCAACTGAAATACCAGTTCGCGCTGTGCAGGGATTTTTGTCGCGCTGTCGGCATCTCCCAATTCAGCAGTGAACGTTTTGAAGCCGATGACATCATCGGCTCACTCGCACAGCGTTACCGCCAGCAGGGTCATCCGATTACAGTAGTATCCGCCGACAAGGACCTGACCCAACTGGTGCTGGGTGACAGCGACCAATGGTGGGATTTCGCCCGTGGCACCGTGCTGAACGCGCAGGGAGTGAAGAAGCACTTCGGCGTGCTGCCGGGCCAGATCGCCGACATGCTGGCGCTGTCAGGCGACAAGATCGACAACATCCCCGGCATTCCTGGTGTCGGCTATGCCACCGCCGCCAAAATCCTGCAGAAATTCGACAGTATTGAAAGCATCCTCGCCAACCACGACAAGATCGCCGACATGAAATTCCGCGGTGCCGTACGGGTACAGGCGCTGGTGAAAGCCCACGGTCATCTGCTGCCTCGCAACAAACAATTAACCACTGTCGCCACCAACATGGAGTTCGATACACCGCCAGAGCTCCTCTGGCATGGGATCGACACCGATGCCTTCAACCTGTGCAGCGACCAATTGAACTTCAAGGGCATCATGCAGCAACGCTGGCTGCATATGACGCCTGCCAACCTTGCCTGAACCCGTTACCGAACCGGATTGCCATGGACCACAACGCTCCTTCTGCTGCGCTGCGCAGCCAACTCCCACTACCCCTGTTGTCCGCCATTGCCGCACTGCCACCGATGGCGGTCGACATGTATTTGCCGGCCATGCCGCAGATTGCCGACGACTTCGGCGCCAGCCTCGTCACCATCCAGAACTCGCTGAGCCTGTTCCTGCTCGGCTTTGGCCTCGGCATGCTGTTGTGGGGTCCGCTGGCAGACAAATACGGCCGGCGCCCGCTGGCCATGCTGGGCCTCGCCGGTTTTGCGGCAGTGAGTCTGCTGCTGACCTTCAGCAACAGCGCCATGCTGTTTCTCTTGTTGCGCCTGGCGCAGGGCTTGATCGGCAGTGCTGCCACAGTCACCGTGCCGGCCATGATCCGCGACTGCTACGGCAAGGACACCGCCAAGGGCATGTCAACCGTGATGATCATCATGCTGGTAGCGCCGTTGGTGGCGCCGCTGATCGGCTCAACACTATTGGCACTATGGACATGGGAAAGTCTGTTCGGCTTCCAGCTGGTGTACGCCGGCGTGCTGTTGGTGATTGTGCGGCGACTGCTGCCGGAAACACTGCCAGCCAATGCGACACGCACCACGCAATCGCCACTGAACAATTACCGCATCATCTTCAGCAACCGCCGTATCTACTGGGATCTGCCGACCTATGTGCTGTTGGCGCTGTCGTTTTTCACCTTCCTCACAGCGGTGTCGTTCATCTACATCACGTGGTTCGGGGTCAGCGAAACGCTGTTCGGCTATTTATTTGCGAGCTCGGCTGGCGCACTGATCATCTCCAACCTGACCAACCGCCGGCTTGTCTCGCGCGTCGGCCCGCGCCGCATGCTGCAACGCGCGCTGGCAGCTGCACTGGTACCGGCGACACTGCTTTTGGCGGGAACGCTGCTGCAAATGGGATTGGTGATGACCGTTATCTCATTCTTCATGCTGGTGGGCTGTCTGGGTGTGGCGTGGGTCAATGCCGATGCGCTGGTGTTGATCGAGTTTCCGCATCATGCCGGCTCGGCGTCTGCCGTGATCGGCACCATGCGTTTCGGGGTGGGTGCTCTGGCCGGGCCGGTACTGGCGTGGATCGACACCGGCACACCGGTACCGGTGATGGTATTGATCTTCGGGTTGCTGGGGACTGCCGCAGCAGTACAACTGCTGCGGCATTGGTGTGTCAAAGAACAGTAATCAGTAGCCGATCGTGAAGCGTGACTTGATGTACTTGCCCTGCTCGAGTTCATCCACCATGGCGATGGCGTAGTCGTCGTAGGAGATTTTGCTGACGCCAGCAGCGTCTTTCACCACTACTTCGCCATCAAGACGGAATTTGCCGGTGCGCTCTCCGGGACCGATCTGTACTGCCGGTGAAAAGAAAGTCCAGTCGACATCGGCGACATTGCGTAAGAGTCCCAGTGTGCGAATACCTTCCATGACAGGCGCCTTCCACGCTTCCGGCAGTTCGATGGTGTCGATAATCTTCTTGCCGCCGGCTTCGGTTTGCAGTGACGCGGCACCGCCTACCATCAAGAAGCGCTTTACAGCGGAGCCACGTATCGATGCGATCAACTGCTCGGCCTGACCCGGAATGAAACTGGCGGCACTGACAACTGCATCGTGGCCTTTCAATGCTGCGGCCATTGCTGCCGGATCAGTGTAATCAGCTTTCACTGCTGTTACGCCGGCTACGCTGACTTTGTCCGGATTGCGGGCAATACCGGTTACCGTATGGCCGCGCTGCAGCAACTCAGCAGCAATCTTGCTGCCGATTTTGCCGCTGGCGCCGATCAATGCGATTTTCTTGCCCATGTTGTTCTCCTGTGTTTTTGTTGTTTTCTTTGCTGTCATGCTTTTTTGTTGCAGGTGGGTGGCAGCAAGATACGACTTACTCGCCGGGTTGCCAGCCCGACGTAATCGGATAACGCCTGTCACGCCCGAAGCCGCGTTCACTGATGCGCACGCCCACCGGTGCCTGCCGGCGCTTGTACTCGGTACGATCCACCATGCGGATAACTTTCTCCACCACTGCTTTGTCGAAACCCTGTTGGCAGATCGCCTTCAGGCTCTGGTCTTGATCAACGTACAGTTCGAGGATGCGATCGAGCACGGGATACGGCGGCAGGTTGTCTTCATCTATCTGTCCCGGCGCCAGTTCAGCCGATGGCGCACGCTCGATTACGCGGCGCGGAATCACTGCACCCAGCGTATTGCGATATTCCGCCAACGCATACACCAGCATCTTCGGTACATCCTTCAGCACATCGAAGCCGCCGGCCATGTCGCCGTACAAGGTGGAATAGCCTACTGCCATCTCACTCTTGTTGCCGGTAGTCAGCACCAGCAGCCCATGTTTGTTCGAAATTGCCATCAGCATGACGCCGCGGCAGCGGGCTTGCAGATTCTGCTCGGCAAGATCGGCAGTGGTGCCGGCAAATTCTTGTTGCAGGCCCTGCATACAGGCGTGGTAAAGCGGCGCAATCGCAATCTCACTGTAGTCAACACCGAGCACTTGGGCCTGTTGTGCCGCATCTTCGCGACTCATTGGCGCGGTATAGTCGAACGGCATCATCACCGCCTTTACGCGTGCCTTGCCGAGCGCATCCACGGCGAGCGCCAGCGTCAACGCTGAATCAATACCGCCGGACAACCCGAGAACAACCCCTTTGAAATGGTTTTTGTTGATGTAATCGGCCAGCCCAAGCTCCAGCGCGGCGTACAACTCAGCGATGTCAGTCAGCAATGCAGTGCGTTTACCAGGCCGCACGACTGCTGCAGTGGTTCCTGCTTCCCATTCCACTTCGACACGCTGCAAATCCGTGGTGAACTGTGTCGCCTGCACTTGTACGCTGCCGTCGGCAGCCAGTGCCATTGAAGCTCCGTCGAACACAAGTTCGTCCTGGCCCCCTACCTGATTCACATAGACCAGTGGCAAGCCCGTCTCCGCCACACGTTGCTGCATGCTGCGCAAGCGCTCAGCGTACTTGGTGCGGCTGTAAGGAGAGCCATTGATATTGACTACCAACGCGGCACCTGCCGCAGCAGCCTGCCGCATCGGTTCGGCGAACCACAGGTCTTCGCAGATCGTGAATGCCACCGGCAAGCCATTGATGTTGAGCACCAGCGGCACAGTGCCGGGGTCGAAATAGCGCTTCTCGTCAAATACCTGGTAATTCGGCAGGCACTGCTTGCTGTAGTGGCCGATGATGACGCCGTTTTGGATGACAGCGAGGCGGTTGTGCAGCCTGCCGTCGACACGGCCCGGATAGCCCACTACCAGCGTGCTCGATAGACGAGCGTCACACAGCTGTTGCAGCGCGGTGGCAATGCGCACATCAAGACTGGGGCGCAACAGCAGGTCTTCCGGCGGGTAGGCAGTCAACACCAGTTCGGGATAGACAATAAGGTCGGCTGGTTGCTGGGCAAGAATGGCGCTTGCAGTGTCGAGCACCAGGCGTGTGTTGCCCGGGATATCGCCTACCAGCGGATTCACCTGGGCCATGACTACGCTGAGGCGGCCGGATGTCGAAGAGGTAACGTGCACCTAAAATTGTCTCACTGCATCATGGTACTGTATTGTCCGTGATAACGCGCTCAATACGCAAAACGGTGATTATATGGGAGGCCTGATACGACTGCTGACCTGGCTCGCGCTCGGCTATTTTCTCTGGTACCTCGTGCGCAACTACCAGCGCAAACAGGACAGCCTGCGTAACCAGCGCAACCAGGCTAAACCACGAGCCCCCTCTCTGATTGTCAAGTGCAAACAGTGCGGCCTGCATCTGCCGCAGTCTGAAGCGGTGGCTGAAGATAACGAATGGTTCTGCAGCAACGACCATCGTCGCTTGTGGCTGGGACGCCCACACAACTGATATGGCCGGCACCTACGACCAGTATTTCCGTCCGCAAAGCAGCGAAGCCGCAGGTCGCCAGCAGAACCGGCAGATATTCACGGTCTACAACATTTACCGGTTGGTCCTGGGCCTCATCCTGCTGATCAGCTACTTCTACCGATCGGATACCTCTCCGCTGGGCTTGGTAGACCAGACACTCTTCCTGCGTATGCTGTCTGCCTACGTCCTCTTTAATGTGCTCACCTTGCTGCTGCCGCGCAAACTGCTGGAGAGCCACTACGGCCAGGTTTACGTAGCCAGTGTCATCCTTACCGACATTCTGTTGCTGGTAACACTTTGTTACGCCAGTGGTGGAGTCGGCAGCGGCATTACACCCCTGTTGATACTGCCGGTGGCCAGTGGAAGTTTGCTGTTCGGCACAAGGATCAGCACATTCTTTGCAGCTGTTGCATCCATCGCCCTCATCTATGGCGAGTTCTATCACTACATCACCGCTGCTGCTGCAGAAGAGTATTACGTGCAGGCAGGTTTGCTCGGCTTGCTACTCTTCATCGCCGCACTCGGCATCCAGACTGTAGGCAAGCGCCTGCAGGAGAAGGACCTGATCAACCGCCGGCAGGCAGCAAGAATACGGGCCATGCAGCAGATCAATGAGCAGATCATTCGCCGTATGCAGACCGGCATCATCGTCATCGACCAGGACGAAACAGTGCTGCACTGCAATGACGCTGCCAGACACCTGCTGGGGCTTGGCCTGCAGGAGACGCAGACCATTACCCTGCCAGCCCTGCTCCATGAACAGTTGAACCAGTGGCTGCACCATCCCGGCAACCGCCAGGTGAAATTCCGCCACGACAACAATGGCCCGGAAATCATCGCCAGTTTCACTTACCTGCAAACAGACAACAGCGTGAATTTCCTAATCTTTCTCGAGGACGACACCCAGATCAGCAGCCGGGCCCAGCGTCTCAAGCTGCTGTCGCTCGGCCGACTTACTGCGAGTATCGCCCATGAAGTGCGCAACCCGCTCGGCGCCATCAGCCATGCCGCACAGCTGCTGAATGAATCGCCACAACTCCAACAGTCGGAAGCGCGGCTGCTTGGCATCATCAATACGCATTGCCTGCGTATGAATGCGATCATCCAGAACGTACTGGAACTTTCGCGCCACAAAGCGGCGGCGACTGAAAAAATAGAACTGGTGTCGTGGTTGCAACGCTTTCCGGAACGATTGCAGTCCGGTTACAAGCACACGGTGCAGTGCGTGATTGAAACGCCGGAGTTACCTGTATGGATTCAGTTCAACCAGAGCCAGCTGGAACAGGTACTGACCAATCTCTGTGACAACGCGTTGCGCTACAGCAGCCAGGACGCCGGAGTGGCTCTGGTGGCCCTGCGACTCGATTACGACGTCGCCACCCAACAGGCCCGTCTTGCTGTAATTGACGAAGGCGCTGGCGTGCCCGAGCGTGATGTCGAGCAGGTCTTCGAACCATTCTTCACCACACAATCCGGTGGCACCGGGCTCGGCCTGTTTATCTGCAAGGAACTGTGCGAAGCTAACCGTGCACGCCTTTATTACCAGCGGACGACCGATAGCCGTAGCGCTTTCCGCCTTGCGTTTCCGCATCAGGACCGGCCTTTTTTCTGATGATTCCTGAATAAATAGCCTTCACTAACTTCTATTCATCGCATTCACAGCTACTTACGCCATGCAGCAACGAGTCCTGATAGTCGACGACGAGCCCGACATCCGCGAGCTGCTCGAGATCACGCTTAGCCGCATGAGCCTGCAAACGACACCGGCCGGCGATCTCGCCACTGCGCGCCGGCTGCTCGAAGAATGCGAATTCGATTTCTGTCTCACCGACATGCGTCTGCCTGATGGCAGCGGTCTGGAACTGGTAGAAGAGATCCAGCGCCACCACGAACGTATGCCGGTGGCTGTGATCACCGCCTACGGCAGCGCGGAAACCGCAGTCAGTGCGCTTAAAGCCGGCGCATTTGATTTTGTTTCGAAACCGGTTGATCTACAGAAACTGCGCGAGCTGGTGCACAGCGCACTGCGGTTGTCGCAGGAAGTTTCTTCGCCACCGGAGAAGCGGGCCAACCCCAATGACAATATCATCGGCCAGTCGCCGGCAGTGCTGGCACTGAAACAACAGATAGCCAAACTTGCCCGCAGTCAGGCGCCGGTGTTCATCGCCGGGGAATCAGGCAGCGGCAAGGAGCTGACCGCGCGCGCCATCCACAGTATCGGCCCGCGCAAGGACAAACCGTTTATCGCCATCAATTGTGGCGCGATTCCGGCCGAGCTGATGGAAAGCGAATTCTTCGGCCACAGGAAAGGCAGCTTTACCGGCGCTGACCAGGACAAAACCGGTCTTTTCCAGGCAGCCAACGGCGGCACGCTGTTCCTCGACGAAATTGCAGATCTGCCATTACTTATGCAAGTTAAGCTACTGCGGGCAATCCAGGAGAAATCGATACGGCCGGTGGGCTACCAGCACGAAATCCCGGTGGATGTGCGTTTGCTAAGCGCGAGCCACAGGAACCTGGCCAGAGCCATGGAGGCTGGCCAGTTCCGCCAGGATTTGTACTATCGCATCAACGTGATCGAACTGCAGGTGCCACCACTGCGTGAGCGTATTGAAGATTTACCACTGTTGATCGACCATATCCTGCACTCAATCACCGTTGCCGGCTTCGGCAAGGCCTCAAGTCTCAGCGACGAAGCGTTGGCCGTGCTGCAACGCTATTCATTCCCGGGCAACGTACGCGAACTGGAAAACATGCTGCATCGGGCCTGCGCACTGGCTGACCACGCAATAATCACGCTGGAAGACCTGCCCGAGCTGGCGAGTCTGGCAAGTGAAGAAGCAGAGCTCGACCTGTCACCAATGCCCGATATAGAAGGTGACGGCTTCTCGCTCGACAAGCATCTGGAGTCGATTGAACGTCAGGTAATTGAAAAGGCCTTGCAGGAAAGTCGCTGGAACCGTACTGCCGCAGCAAAGAAGCTCGGTATGAGCTTCCGGGCATTCCGCTATCGCCTGAAGAAGCTCAATCTCGGTTGACGTGCCTGATGCGTTTCCAGTGCTTGCGTCTTTAGAAAAAAACTCCCACAAACTGCCACAAATACTTGTAGAACGAGCTGTTGCCACTTTATGGAATGCGTAATTCTTTCGGCATTGAAAAAATCATATGCTCTTCGACACCGTCCATCTCGCGCGGGGTAGTACCGCCGAAACTTTGCAGCCGGGCAATGACCTGATGTACCAGGATGTCGGGCGCCGACGCTCCTGCCGTGACACCGACGCAAGTCTTGCCTTCCAGCCATGCCTCTTTGATTTCATCAGCGGTATCGATCAGGTAGGACTCGCATTTGCTGCGCTGCGCCAGCTCACGCAAACGGTTGGAATTGGAGCTATTGGGTGACCCCACCACCAGCACCAGATCAGTCTCCAGCGCCAGCTGCTTCACTGCATCCTGCCGGTTCTGCGTGGCATAGCAGATGTCTTTCTTGCGTGGGCCCGTCATAACGGGAAACCTTTCCTGCAACGCATCTATGATGCGTGATGTATCGTCCATCGACAGCGTAGTCTGGGTGACGTAGGCCAGCTTTTGCGGATTTTTCACCTGCAGATTACGTACATCTTCTTCGCTCTCGACCAGGTAGATATTGCCGCCATGGCGACTGTCGTACTGTCCCATCGTGCCTTCCACTTCAGGATGGAACGCATGGCCGATCAATACGCATTCCTCGCCAGCCCGACTGTAGCGCTGGACCTCCATGTGCACCTTGGTTACCAACGGGCAGGTGGCATCAAAAACCTTGAGTCCAAGCCGGTCAGCTTCATCCTTGACCTCGCGCGACACCCCGTGTGCGCTGAACACGACAATCGGTTGTCTACCATTGACTTTTTCGTTCGGCACATCCCGCAATTCATCGACAAATACAGCGCCTCGTTGCTTCAGTGTCTCCACCACGAACTTGTTGTGCACCACTTCATGTCGCACATAAATCGGCGCACCAAAAAGGTCGAGCGCACGGTTGACGATGTCGATCGCACGATCGACACCGGCACAGAAGCCACGCGGATTGGCCAGCAGGATGGAAAAACGGGAAAGGATCTGGTTCATGGCAATTTCACTGCATCTGGCTCGATGCTATGGATCTCGGCGGAGAATAGGATGTCCTTGCCCGCGAGTGGATGATTGAAATCGATTTCTACGTCGTGCGTCCCGATACGTACGATACGACCGGCCTGCTTGTAGCCAGAGGCATCCGCAAATTCGATCAGAAGATTTTCACTCAATGCGAGATCGGGTGGAAACTGGTAACGCGGAAATCGCTGTTCATTGTCCGGATTGACTGGACCAAAGGCCTGCGCGGCTGCAATAACAGCCTCAACCCGCTCACCTGCCTGCTTGCCCAACAGCGCTGACTCGAAGCCCGGCATCATGTTGCCATCCCCTATCACGAAGGTGACCGGAGCGGCGCCGAAATTGCTGTCGACCACCTGGCCGTCCCCCAATTGCAATGCGAAGTTCAGTGTCACTTTCATACCACGGGCAACGCCGCCAGTGGCTGGGAAAGCCGCCACTTCCGCAAGATCAAGATCGCGCAGTGGCAAACGTTTGATGGGTGTGGTCTCACTCATGCTGTGCTCCATGCAACACCACATCGAGCACAAGCAGTGCTGCGCCGCATGAAATGGCAGCATCGGCTACGTTGAAAGTCGCGAAGCGCCACTGTGCGTAATACACGCTGATGAAGTCGACAACGTAACCCAGCATGACCCGGTCGATAAGGTTACCGAGTGCACCACCCAAAATGCAGGCCAACGCAAACCCCAGCAGCTGCTGTTGCCGCGGCAGCCGCCACAGCCACAGCGTCAGCACCGTGCTGACAACTACCGAGATACCGGCAAACAACCAGCGTTGCCAGCCACCGGCATCATCGAGAAAACTGAAAGCTGCTCCCTTATTTTGGGCCAACAGCAGATCAAGTCCGGGAAATACGGCAACCGGCAACCCCATTTCCAGATAGAGCGTGCAGAGGTATTTGGAGTACTGGTCCAGCACCACAAGCACAGTCACCAGCACGAACAGCAGCATCGGCACTTTGCTTTGCGGTTGTTGTAGCGAATCGGCATTCATGGACCAACGTCTCCAAACCAGGTGCGCGCAGCGATGACATCAACGGCAATCTGCTGCTGCAGTTGTGGCAGGTCGACAAATTTCATTTCATCACGCAGCTTGTGCAGGAAATGCACTGTCAGAATTTCACCATAAAGATCGCCATCAAAGTCGAGCAGGAAAGCTTCGAGGGCCATTTGCCTGTCGTTGTTTACGGTAGGGTTGTACCCCAGGCTGGCAACAGCGGGAAGCAGGGCCCCGGCACGTTCAACCTGCACCACAAACACCCCGGATAGCGCCAGTCTGCTGTTTAACAGTTCGATGTTGGCCGTTGGGTATCCGAGTTGGCGACCAAGCTGCTTGCCTTTTATGACTTTCCCACTGATGGCGTAGGGGCGGCCAAGGCATTCAGTCACACGCAGGCAATCGCCCTGCTGCAGATACTGCCGGATCAAACTACTGCTGATGCGCTCGTCGTTATCGATGCACGGCTCCACCGCCCTCACACTGAAGCCGTCACTTGCTGCCAACTCCTGTAGCGTATTCACGCTGCCAGTGCGTTTGTGACCGAAATGAAAATCTTCACCCACAACGATGGCTCGCATTCCCAATCCCTGCAGCAAGATGTGCCTGACGAAATGCACGGCTGGCTGGCTGCTGGTGTCCGCATCGAAGCGCAAACAAAACACGGCATCAATGCCAAAGTGCTCCAGAAATCTGGTCTTGTCGGCAAAATGGTTGAGACGAGGTGGTGCGGTCTCACCGGCAAAAAATTCTTCCGGTTGCGGCTCACTGAGGATTACCAGCGTTGGTACACCGAGCTTTGCTGCTTCTGCTTTCAGCTCACGCAGTATCTTCTGGTGTCCCAGATGGATGCCATCGTACTTGCCTATGGTAAGGGCGCAATTACCAAGCGCCGCGCGCACAGCAGCGACTGAGTGGAAAACCTGGAACATCAACGGGAAACCAGCATTCAAAAAGGCATTATACGGAGGGTGTCACCACCAGGTCAGGCCCGGAAGTGATTTGGTTTAAGACCGCACACCCATAGCGCAGCCAGGTAGACCAATCCGCCAGCCAAACACTGCGCCAGCAGATGCAGCACCCGCGACAGATCGTTCCATTCCAGCCATGTCTGTGACGGCTGTTGCAGCAACAGCAGAGCGCCTACCATGACGGCGTTTGCCACCAGCATCCTGATCAGCACACTCCAGAATTCGGATGCAAGCACCAACACCCTGCGCTGCACCAGCCCATGCATCAACAAACCCGCGTTGATGAATGCCGAAATTGCCGTCGCCAGTGCCAGCCCCACGTGTTTCATCGGTATGATCAAGACCAGGTTGATCCCGATATTGCTGACCATGGCAATGACACCGCAGCGTACCGGCGTACGCATGTCCTGGCGGGAAAAATAGGCGGAGGCCAGGATCTTGATGGCCATGAATGCCAGCAAACCGGACCCCAACGCGCGTACGCTGCGGGCGGTTGGAAGGACAGCATCCACGCCAAAAGCACCGCGCTGGTACAACGTAATGACCATGGGTTCCGCCAGAATCAGCAGCGCCAGACAAGCCGGCAACCCCACCAGCAGACAGCAACGCAGGCCCCATTCGACGGTGTGTGAAAACGTCACGTCGTCGCCGCTGGTCTTCAGGCGTGACAAGGCGGGCAGAATCACGGTGGCGATGGCAGTGGCAAAAATGCCGAGCGGCAATTCCACCAGACGGTCGGTGTAATTGAGCCAACTGACACTGCCGTCGCCTTCGATTGAGGTGGCCAATGCCGTGTCGACGATCAGATTGATCTGCCCCACCGAGACACTGAACATCACCGGCAACATCAGGCCTATGACTTTCTTGACTCCCGCATCCTGCATATCCAGCCGCGGACGCGGCAGCATGCGCAGATGAGCCAGAAACGGCAGTTGGAACATGAGCTGCAGCGCACCGGCCAGCAAGACACCCCACGCCAGCGCGATCGCTGGTTGGGTAAACAGTGGTGCTGCCAACCAGGCGGTGGCGATCAACACCACATTGAGTATCACCGGTGTCAGCGCCGGCACGGCAAAGTGGCCATAACTGTTGAGGATGGCGCCGGCAAAACCTGTGAGTGAAATCAGGATGAGATAGGGAAAAGTGATCCTCAGCATTGCCACCAGCAGGCCAAACTTGGATTCGTCATCCAGAAAGCCCATGCCGAACACCCCGGCCAACAGCGGTGCTCCCACCACTCCAACTACCGTGGTCACCAGCAGCGCCAATCCCAGCGAACCCGCCACCCTGTCGATGAATTGCTTGACCACTTCCTGCGGTTCGTTTTTGCGCTTTTCCGACAGAACAGGCACAAATGCCTGGGAGAATGCCCCTTCGGCAAACAGCCGGCGCAGGAAGTTCGGAATCCGAAACGCGACGAAGAAGGCATCGGCAGCGGCATTGTCACCGAACAGGGCAGCGAACACGGTTTCCCGCACCATGCCCAACACACGGGACAGCAGGGTGGAGCCAGAGGTGACTATCGACGATTTCAGCAAGCCGCTTGGGGCAGAGCTTTTTGGGTCTGACCCTGGGTCGGATGGCGGGGGAGACTGCATTGATGGATGGAAAACCCGAGAATTTTCCACATGTTACTGGCAGCTCCACCAGCATGCCAGCTGCGTTGACGGCGTTTCAGGCTTGACTTTCGATCCTCCCGAAAGCATAGTGCTCGCCTTTTTTCGGGTCGCCAAAAACGGGCCGAAAACAATGAACCCAACACCCTTTATCCACTTTCGTTGAGCTCAGGAGCTTCCCTTGGCCAATACCGTTCAAGCACAGAAACGCGCCAAACAGGCTGAAAAACATCGCGGCCACAATGCAAGCCTTCGCTCCATGGTACGCACCTATCTGAAAAAGGTAGTAGTGGCCATTGAAACCAAAGACTACGCCGCTGCCACTGCGGCCTACGTTGAGGCAGTGCCGGTAATCGACCGCATGGCCGACAAAGGCATCATCCACAAGAACAAGGCTGCCCGTCACAAGAGCCGTCTGAACGATTCGATCAAGGCGCTGAAAGCTGCCTGATTTTGCTGAACAGCCAGCGTTTGACACGTTGGCTTGGAGCAAGAAAAAACCGGTCATTGACCGGTTTTTTATGCCTGCGATTCAAGGACCGACGCTGTCAGAGCAGGGCCAGGTTGTCGCGATGGATCAACTCCTGGTCGCCGTCATAGCCGAGCAAGCCGGAAATCTGTTCGCTGGATTTGCCGATGATTTGCATGGCTTCATCCAGGTTATAGTTCACCAATCCGTGCGCGATCGCCTTGCCGGTTTCATCGTGGCAGGCAACCAGATCGCCGCGCTTGAATTGGCCGGACACGGCTTTTACGCCGACAGGCAACAAGCTCTTGCCGGAACCCTGCAACACACGCACGGCGCCGGCATCCAGCACCAGAACACCCCGCACCTGTAGATGGCTTGCCAGCCACTGCTTGCGTGCAGCCAAAGGTTGGTTATCGGGCAGCAGCAGTGTGCCGAGTGGCTCGCCACGCTGCAGTGCCACCAGCACGTCGGGGCTGCTGCCATGCACGATGCAGGTGGCCGTACCGGACCGCGAGGCAAGCCGGGCAGCGCGGATCTTTGTCACCATGCCGCCTTTGCCGAGTGCGCCACCTCCACCGGCTACCGCCATCAGCATGTCGTCGTGGCTACTGGCCTCGGTGATCAGTTTGGCGGTGGCATTGCTGCGGGGATCGGCATCGAACACGCCCTGCTGATCAGTCAGAATCACCAGCACATCGGCGTTGATCAGATTGGCTACCAGCGCCCCGAGGGTGTCGTTGTCACCAAAACAGATCTCGTCGGTGACAACAGTATCGTTTTCGTTGATGACCGGGATCACCTTCATATCAAGCAGGGTGCGCAAGGTGGAACGCGCATTCAGATAGCGCTTGCGACTGGAAAGATCGTCGTGGGTCAGCAGGATTTGCGCAGTGTGTTTTCCGAACTGCTTGAATTGGGATTCATAGGCCTGGATCAGACCCATCTGGCCGACAGCTGCGGCCGCCTGCTGCTCGTGAATCGCCGTAGGACGGCCCGGCAAGCCGAGGCGAGCCACGCCTTCCGCCACCGCACCGGAAGAAACCAGCACCACGTCAAGCCCTTGGTCCTGCAACTGGCTGATCTGCCTGGCCCAGCGGGCGATGCTGTCGAGATTGAGCCCTTTACCGTTGTCAGTCAGCAGCGAGCTGCCGATTTTGATGACCCACGTGCGGGCAGTCTGCAGGATATCTCGCTTGCCCATTGGCTAGTCCCGCACGTACTCGACATCGACATCGAAATTATCGTCATCTTCGTCTTCGCCGGCATCCTTGTTGTTGCGCTCACGCCACAACGCACGGGCACGGGTAATGCTCTGACGGATTTCGTATTCCATCTGTTCCTGCGATTTCTGCTCCTGCATCCGATAATCGTCATCTTCCAGCAGTTGGCGTTTCTGGTCGGCCACAGCCTCCATCAATGCCTCGCACAACTCGCGTGTACCAGAACGATCGGCAGCAGAGATGCAGAATACCTTGCCCTTCCACTTGAGGGCTTTGACGATACGGCTGCGCAGCGCCTTGTGCTCCTCTTTCGGCAACAAATCCATCTTGTTCAACACCAGCCAACGTTCGCGCGTTGAAAGCGCCGGCGAGAACTGCTCAAGCTCCTGCATGATCACTTTTGCCGCCGCTACGGGATCACCACCATCAGGCGGCGCCACATCGACCAGATGCAGCAGTACGCGTGTACGCGCCAGATGTTTGAGAAAACGGATACCCAACCCAGCGCCTTCCGAGGCACCTTCGATGAGACCGGGAATGTCAGCCATTACAAAGCTGCTCTCTTCACCTACGCTGACAACACCCAGATTGGGCACCAGCGTGGTAAAGGGATAATCCGCTACTTTGGGGCGTGCCGCCGATACCGCGGCAATCAGTGAGGATTTGCCGGCATTGGGCAGGCCAAGCAGACCAACATCAGCCACCAGCTTCAATTGCAGTTGCAGCTGACGCACTTCGCCGGGTTTGCCAGGGGTGATTTTGCGTGGGCTACGGTTGACGCTGGATTTGAAGCGGGCATTGCCAAGGCCATGCACCCCGCCCTTGGCCACCAAGAGGCGCTGGCCGGCATGCAGCAAGTCGCCCATCAACTCCTGCGTATCTGCCTCATAGACACTGGTACCGACTGGCACTCGCACCACAAGGTCGTCACCACCCAGGCCGGAGCAATTGTTCTGGCCGCCGTTCTTGCCAGACTCTGCGCGATATCGCGGCTGGAAGCGGAAATCGACCAGCGTATTGAGGTTGGGATCAGCCACCAACACAACACTGCCGCCATCACCGCCGTCGCCGCCATCAGGGCCGCCGCGGTCAATGAATTTTTGCCGCAGAAAGCTCAGACAGCCATTGCCGCCTTTGCCAGCCTCCACGGTAATCTCTGCTTCATCGACGAATTTCATGGGGGAGAGGCGCCTGCGGCGATCGAAGTAGGCAGTCAGTAACTGCGCTTTTAACCTGTCGGAGCAACAATATCTGGTTCACAAAACGAAAAAGCCCTGCTAGTACAGGGCTTTTTGTATATTACCGCTTTTGAATCAAGCCAATGCTGCGTCTGCCACCACGATGCTTACATAGCAACGGCTGGCCGGGCCTTTAACCCTGAACTCAACCGCACCAGTGGCCTTGGCAAACAGGGTGTGGTCCTTGCCGATGCCAACATTCTCGCCGGCGTGGTAACGCGTACCGCGCTGACGTACAAGGATGTTGCCCGCCAGAACATGCTGGCCACCGAAGCGTTTCACACCAAGGCGTTTGGAATTCGAGTCGCGGCCGTTACTGGTACTACCGCCTGCTTTCTTGTGAGCCATTGTCTACTCCTGGAACTGTTCCGAAACTGTGTCGCTGATTAGGCACTGATGCCAGTAATCTTCACTTCCGTAAACCACTGTCTGTGGCCCTGCTGCTTGCGGTAGTGCTTGCGACGACGGAATTTGATGATTCTGACTTTATCGGCACGGCCATGGCTGATGACTTCGGCAGTGACCTTGCCACTGGCAACGTAGGGAGCGCCAATAATTACGTCGGCTCCGGAACCTACCATCAGCACTTGGTCGAAGCTGATGCTGGCGCCAGTCGCCTGTTCGATTTTTTCCAGCTTCAGCACTTCACCTTCAACTACACGGTGCTGCTTGCCGCCACTTACGATAACTGCGTACATAACGCGCTCCAATAACTCTCTTCAACCCGCTTCAATGTCTTTCGCTTTAGTTCAGTAGGGAGTAGGTCGAGCTGGACCCCCTGCGAAGGGCGGCGATTGTACGGAAATACTGCTTCTGGGCGCAACCTCTGTTTTCGGAGTGAGGCCTGCGTTGAATCCATCCCTGCCAGCCAGTAGCATGCCCGCCTCTTCCCCGGCTGCCAACCCGGCGCCGATCCGTCTTGCCAGCCAGCCCAGGTAACCAATGGTCAAGCATATCCATGCCATCGTGGCGGATGATTTCGCTGCCCTCAACCACAAAGTCGTGGGCGAGCTGCATTCGCAGGTGCCGCTGATCGAAGATATTGGACATTACATTATCGAAGCCGGCGGCAAGCGGATGCGCCCCACGCTGGTACTGCTGTGCGCGCGCGCCCTGGGCTATCAAGGCAGCCAGCATGTGGATCTGGCCAGCGTGATCGAATTCCTGCACACCGCCACCCTGCTGCACGATGATGTCGTCGACATGTCGGAGATGCGACGTGGCCGCCCTACCGCCAACGTCAAATGGGACAATCCGTCCAGCGTGCTCGTGGGGGATTTCATCTATTCGCGCGCGTTCGAGCTGCTGGTGCGCATCGGCAGCATGCCGATCATGGATGTCATGGCCACCACCACCAACCGCATCTCCGAAGGCGAAGTACTGCAGCTGATCCACAAGAAGAATCCGGATACCACTGAAGCGGCCTACCTGCAGGTCATCAAGAACAAAACCGCCATCCTGTTTGCCGCCGCCTGCAGCACTGCTGCCATCCTCGCGGGCGCTTCAGCCACAGTCCAGCAACAATTGCATAGCTTCGGCCTGGAAGTGGGTATGGCATTCCAATTAATAGATGATGTGCTCGACTATGAAGGTGATGCCGCAGAACTGGGTAAAAACGTTGGCGACGACCTTGCCGAAGGCAAACCGACGATGCCGCTGATCTACGTTATGCAGAACGGTAGCCCGGCTGAGCGCCAGTTGGTCACCAATGCCATCCTCAGTGGCGGTCTCGACAAGCTGGACGACATTATCAGTATCGTCCGCAATTCAGGTGGGCTCGCCCACACCCGTCAGCTGGCTGAGCATCGCATTACTACCGCACTCGGCAATCTGGCTGCATTGGCCGACACCCCTTGGCGCCGCGGACTTGAACTGGTGGCCGACGCTGCCGTCAACCGCAAGAACTGACCTCATGAAACGCAAACTGCTGATCGCTCTTTCTGCCGCTGCACTGCTGGTAGTTGGCCTTTATGGCATTGCCTTGTTGCTGGCCCACCGGATGGTCGACGACCAATTGGAAGCGCTGGTGCTGAGCGGCACCTACGAACAGGCCGACTATGCCAGTTTGTGGCTGTTGCCGACGGGCACCATGCAAGTCTCCGGGCTGCATGTAAGGCAGGCCGGCAACGAGCTCGTCATCAACGACATCGAAGTCAGCGACATCGATTTCATGCACCAGACACCGTGGCACATGACACTGAGTGCAACTGGACTTTATTTCCCCAATGGTCTGCCCGATCTCAGCGGCTCCGGCAATCCTGTGATGGCCAAGGCACTGGATGAATTCGGTGCTGACAACACCATTCCGCTGCAACTGCAGTATTCCTATCACTACACGCCCACCAACTCCGAACAGATCGTTTACAACATGTCGCTGACATTGCCAGACTGGCTTGAACTGGTGGTCGCTACCGAAACCCGCAACCTGGCGCTGGAATCTCTGCAGGCCATTCGTGAGACCGAAGACCCGGAAGTGGCTGCACTGCTGCAGCAAAGTGCGCTGGCAGCCGCCTCTCTCCCCCACGCAAAGCTGCATCTGACCGACACCGGCATTGTTGCCAAACTGACAGAACTGATGGCACAACGTTTGGGCACAGCACCAGACGCCCTGCGCGAGCAGCTGAAATCACAGATGCAGAATTACCACTTGTTTCTGCCGGCCAGCCTGCAAGGCCTGGCTATGCAAGCTGGCAATGAGCTGGCGCTCTTTATTGATGGCGGCAAGACGCTATCGCTGACGATTACGCCTGCCTATGACGGCAAACTGGAGCAGTTGCAGCCGGAAGTGATGGGGGTAGTACTTACAGGCAACTTCGACCGAGCGGTCGAACTGTTACAACTGCAAATCCGGACGGAATGAGGTAGCGCAGGCTCAACCCGCCGGCTTGATCACCAGCAATGCGCCGTCCTGCTCCTCGGTCAGTACATAGATATAACCGTCCGGCCCTTGCTGGATGTCACGCACACGCTGGTGCAGGTCTTCCAACAGGCTTTCGCGTTTCAACTCGCCACTCTCGTTGAACTCGACACGCTCGATATGGCCGGTGCCAGGCAGCCTTCCTTTCATCATGCCACCAACGAACAGATGGTTTTTCCATTGCGGGAATTTGTCACCGGTGTAGAACATCATGCCGCTGGTGGCGATTGATGGCACCCAGAACAGTTCGGGGAGCAATGCTCCCTCGGCTATCGGTACCCGGGATACTCGCGCGCCATCGTATTCTCGACCGAAAGATGCCACCGGCCAGCCGTAGTTGGCACCCTTGCGGATGATGTTCACTTCGTCGCCACCATGCGGACCATGCTCGCTGGCCCATAACTCACCGGTTACCGGATGCCAGCTGATGCCTTCCATCGCGCGATGGCCGATTGACCAGATTTCCGGTCGGTAGCCCTGCCTGCCAACAAACGGATTATCGGCCGGCACACTGCCATCGTCGTTGAGACGCAACAGTTTGGAGATGTGACTGGCGGGATTCTGCGGATTGTCAAAATCACGCAGGAACGGCGATGACATAAACAGAGTGCCATCCGGCGCGAAGCGGAGACGTGAACCGTGGCCTCCCCGGACAGACGACCAGCCGTCGGTCACGAATACATCTTCCACCTCAGTCAATACCGTTGCAGCTGCATTGAGACGGTCGCGCCCAAGCGCCGTGGTGGCGTAGTACTCTTTGTCGGCAGCGCTTTCCGGCGGCTCGTCTGGTTTTACATAGGTAAAGTACACCAGCCGGTTACCGGCAAAACCGGGATGCAGCACTACATCCATCAAACCGGCGTTGGCACCTTTCTGCACAGCGGGCGTTCCGGTGATGACAACTGGATCAAGTTTGCCATCGCGAATAATGCGTAGTGTGCCCGCCGCTTCTGCTACCAGAATGTTGCCATCGGGCATGAACGCCATCCCGAACGGATGCCGGATGCCGCGCGTGACGACCGACACTTCGATTTTCACTGCTGGCGACGAAGACTCGAAATCCCATGGACCCTGGCCAAGACGGAACTACTGCGCCAGTGCAAGTGAACTGAAGCCGGCCACAGCCAAGGCAAACAAACATCTAGGCAACATGGGGCAATTCCTGCGCATTCTTCTTGCGGGACACTTTATTGATGAGGGCTTTAACATCAGCCTTGAGACGACGCAGCCCAAAGTACAAACCCAGCATGCTGGTCGCGAGTCCACCGGTCATCAGGAACAATACTCCGATATCCCACAGCGGCCGCTTGCTGTACCAGAACGCAAAATCGAGGCTGTGCAAACCACTATAGAGCCAGCGTTCGACACGGCTGTATTTGTGGACAAGTGACAAAGGCTGCCCTTGGTTCAGATCGACATATATCCAGCTTTCGTTGGGATCGTCGAATTTCACCCGCATCACCGGCAGTGGTAACTGGTTGCCACGCGAGTAGAAATAATCATCATAGCCATTCAGCACCTCATATTCGGTGATATCGGCTTCGGTGATTGATGCATCCAGCGCAGCAGCCAGCACGGCAGCGTCAAAACCTGCCTGCACGCGGCCACTGAGCGGATCCACCAGTGCGCTCTGCGACTGCAACTGACCATTGATGTTGTAGGGCTGGTGCAAGCGATCGCGCTTACCGCCGAGCGTGTCTGTAGTTGGCGTGAAACTGGCCAGCAGGTACTGCGCGCCCAATACACGCCTGAAATCGACTTGCTTGACTGGATACTCGCTGACCTGCGACCAATCCACCGTGTTCAGCGCTGGAAATTGCTGCAGTTCCAGTTCGCTGCCGGTCAGTGCGCTCGAAGACAACTGCACGCCATTGGCATTGGTCCAGTCCCAGGGTTCCATCGACACCAGCCCGCTGAACACCCAGGTGAAAGTGGTAATGCCGAACAGGCAACCAAGGATGTAATGCCAGCGCATCAGGCCGCGATAGGGGATTGCGCGTTTCAGTTCAAACGGTTTCACCTGCTTGCGGAACTGCGTCACGCCAAGAATCAGGCCAAGCACAGCCGACACGCAGCCCAGCGCCGACGACCACACAACAATCCGATACCACAGCGGCTGGTTGTCGCGCAGGCCTTCAAAATAGAGCCAGTGCGGAATGGTGCCGAACCACGACAACACGCGACTCTGCGTAGTTGTATAGGTGCTGACCAGCGCATTCTCGGCAGACACGTATACTTCAGTGCCGAAGCCGTCATCCACAGAGAATTTGTGGAGCGGCAAATCGCGCTGCACGGTAAAGGTCCACTGGTCCGTGTGATCTTCCAGTGTTTCGCTGAAATTGAATTGTTCAACAGGGATATCGAGAAAATGACTGGCGAGCTTGGCACTCTGTTCAACAGAGAGCGGCTGCATCAGTTGACCATCATCTGCAAACACGAAGGTACTGCTGTAACCCGGGTCGCCCAGTTCATACACCGGCCGCCCGAGTACCGTGCGTAGCGTGGCAGCCGGAGCGTCGTAACCGGCCTGCTCCTGCGCCTCTGCAGGCGAAAGTTTTACGGCAGAAAAATCCACCGGCTCGGAGCCATCTATCTGCATGTCCGGCGTGACTTTTGGCATGCCACCGGTGTAGATCATGAAGAAACCGGATACAAACCACAGCACGAACATGAAACTGAGCGGTATGCCGATGTAACGATGGCTCAGAATGAGAAAGGTTTTGAAAGTATGCATGAACAGCAGCCCTGGCAGAGTGAAGGCGACCACCCAAAGTGTACTACATGGCACTTTCTTCCGGAGGCGCCAAAGCAGCGGCGGCAGGCTGCCACAACTTTTTAAGCACCCGCCTGTACCACAGCACAAAGCCGGTAATGAACAGGAGCGCCGGTAACAGGCCCAGAATGATCCATAGCACATTGGCCCAGAGCACGCCGCGGAAACGGCCGAAATGCAGCCGAACCAGCCACAGCAACCAGCCATCGGGGCGGGTATCGTCCTCCAGGTCATCGTCCATCCAGTCGATGAACAGTTCAAATGGTTCCGGCCACGCGAAGTACACCGCCGTGACTCCCCATACCAGCAATAACAGCAGCGACCAGAAACCCATGAAACTGTGGAGTTGCCAAAACAGGCTGCGCGTACTGGTGGTGCGGATCACCAGCCCTTCATACCAGCGGCGCTTGCCCTGCCACCACAGCACCAATCCGCTCAACACCATAGCCAGAAACAGGATGCCACCATAGCCATTGAGCTTGCGACCTTCGCGATCCAGCAGGAGATCGTCGTGCAGCCGCGTCAGC
>CAISOD010000143.1 GCA_903887045.1 uncultured Gammaproteobacteria bacterium
GAGTATCGATTTGAGGCACTGGTGCAGGGGATCGTGGCCAGCCAGGCGTTCCAGCTGCGGGTCAAGGATGCAGCGCAGGAACAGTTGGCTCAACAGCAGTTGTTACATCCACAAGCGAGTGCGAGGTAGACGATGTTCATCACCAGGAAACACTTGTCGCGCCGCACCATGCTCAGAAGTGCCGGCACCGCACTGGCCTTGCCGCTGCTGGACGCAATGATTCCGGCGGCCACAGCGCTGGCTGCCACTGCCGCCAATCCGCAGAGCCGCTTTGCGTCGATCTATGTGCCACATGGAGCCATGATGGCGCGCTGGACGCCGGCAACCGAGGGCAAGGATTTCGAATTCTCGCCCACGCTGAAACCGCTGGAGCCCTGGCGCAAACATCTGAACGTGATATCCGGGTTGACCCACGCGTTGGTAGGACCGGCGACTGGCGAGGATGCCGGTGGTGCCGAAAACCATAACCGCGCCATTGCAGCGTTTCTCACCGGCGCCCACCCGGTAAAGGGCGAGCGGGCATTCGTTGGGCAGTCGGCGGATCAGCTGGCTGCACAGGTGATAGGGCAGGACACTCCGCTGCCGTCGATCGAGCTCTCGGTCGAGCCCACTGGTCTCAACTGTGGCGCCGGCATCAACTGCGCTTACAACAACACCATGGCGTGGAAATCGGCAACGCTGCCGCTGCCGATGGAGAACAATCCGCAGACCATTTTTGAAAACCTGTTTGGCGACGGCAGCACTGCCGATACCAGGAACAAACGCCGTGAGCTCTCCGGCAGCTTGTTGGATTCGCTGATAGAAGAGGCAGGCAATCTGAACAAGAACCTGTCGACAGCCGACCGCGCCAGTCTTGATGACTATTTGCAGGAAGTACGTGAGATCGAACGCCGTGCGGCATTGGTAGACGCCAGATTGTTACAGAACCTGGAGTTGCCCGATGCACCGGTGGGCATATCGGCTGATTTTGAATCACACCTCGCCCTGCTGTTCGACCTGCAGGTGTTGGCGTTCAGAACCGGTATGACACGTGTCTCCACTTTGTTGCTGGCGCGCGAGATCAGCAACTCGATCTATCCGCAGAGCGGCGTGTTGGAAGGCTTTCATATCTGTTCCCACCATTCCCATGTGGAAGAAAACAAACTCAAGTTCGCCAGGCTCAATCAGTATCACATCAACCAGTTGGCGAAGTTCGTCAAGAAGCTGGCTGAAACGCCGGACGGCGAAAACAGCCTGCTCGACAACATCGTAGTGCTATACGGCAGCAGTCTCAGCGACGGTAACGAACACAATTACGATCCCTTGCCGGTATTGGTGCTGGGCAATGCTGCCGGCCGTCTCGAGGGCGGACGCCACTTGCAGTTTGCGCCGCAGACACCGATGTCGAACCTGCTGCTGAGTTTGCTGAACAAGCTGGATGTGCCGCTCGACAGTTTCGGTGACAGCACCGGCAAGTTGGCGGTATGAAGACGGAACACGCAATGACAATCGCGCGTGTTGCCAGTATCTGCGCAGTACTGTGCGTCTGCCTGTTGGCTGCAGAGGCGAGGGCGCAGCCCCAAACCTACGTGGCAGGCCTGCACTATCAGGAGTTGGCCATGCCGCTGCCGGACCCAGATGCTGATCGCTACGATGTGGCGGAGCTGTTCTGGTATGGCTGTCCGGTCTGCTATGACCTGCTACCGACTTCGCAGATATGGGAGTCGTCGTACCGCACCACGGACATGACCTTCTCGCGCTTACCCGTGGTCTGGAATGAAGCGATGGCGATCCATGCACAGCTGTTCCTGACTGCCAGGGAGCTAGGACTGCTGCCAGAGGTAAACAAATCCAGTTGGGAAGCAAAGCCTGGCATACACGCTGCCATCTTCGAGGCGATTCACGTCGGCAACAATCCGCTCAGTTCAGTAGCGGAGGCAGCGACTTTGTTTGAACAGTGGGGCGTATCGCGTCCGGCTTTCGATATTGCGTGGAACTCGAAGGCGGTATCAACGCAGTTGGCGTCTTTGAAGTCATTGGCGGGATTGACTGCGGTTCCCAGCCTACCGGCACTGGTAGTGGACGGTCGTTACGTAGTCACCTTCAACGAAGCAGTCACCACAACTGAAGAGCTGTACAAGGTACTGAACTTCCTCATCGTGCAGTTGCGGGAAGTCGAGCGCAGGGGCGCTGCAGCTCCGGCCCGTCCCTGAAGTTGGTACACCTTCAGTAATTGATTCTGCCAAGTCTCAAGGCAGTACCTCTTTTCCATCCCAGGCAAAGCAGCGTCCGCTGTCGTCGGCAGTCAAGCACCCAAGCACTTGCAACAACTGTTGTGCCGCCATTGCGGGCGTAAACAGTTTTTCTGCCGCCACGTTTTTGCGGAAGGGTGCCGACAAATCGGTAGCGACAGTGCCGGGATGCAGGCCGACAACAATGGAAATCGGATTGATACGCCGCTGTTCGATGGCGGCGCCTTTGATCAACATGTTGAGCGCTGCTTTCGAAGCACGATAGCTGTGCCAGCCGCCGAGGCGGTTGTCGCTGATGCTGCCGACGCGGGCCGACAGTGCGGCTGCGACCGCGCGATCATCGCGCCGCAACGGCGGCATGAATTGTTGCAGTACCAGTGCCGGCCCTATCGTATTGAGCCTGAACACGGTTTCCATGTTGGCAGCTGTCAGCTGGTTGAATGATTTTTCCGGCTGCAACTGTTCATTGCCGTGAGCGCCCCACAATACACCGGTAGCGATCAGTACCAGATCGAGCGGACCGTGCTCGGCAATTGCGCTGGCAGCGCTGGCAATACTGGCAGGATCGAGCAGGTCCAAGGGATGCCACCGCAAGCGGGCAGAGTCGCTGTTGCCTGGTGAGCGGGCGCAGGCGTGAACACAGTCCACCGAAGCATCAGCCAGCAGCGCATCGACGAAGGCGCTGCCGAGCCCACCGGTGGCGCCAACGACTGCTACCCGGCGCCCGCTCATGCGCGGAATCCCGGCAGCGTCAGCAGTCGCTCGGCCAGCGCACTGGCACTGAGGAAGGAGGACTCCACCCGGGTGCCGCCGTTGTCGGCATCGCTGAAAACACTCCAGTCACCGCAGGCGGCGAGGCTGTTGGTGACATCAAGTTCGAACGCAGACGACGTGGTCTGCGCAGAGGAAGCGTAGCGCCAGCGGTGCAACAAGGAAAACTCCGGCAGTGGAAGCGGGATACCAATCGCGTTGTCGAGCGCCTTGCACAGATTATCAACAACGATGCTGCTTTCGGCTTCAAGTTCTTCTGCGGCCCAGGCGCGAGTGCTGTGAAGCAGTAGTGTTTGCTGTGGGACAGTGCCCTCTTTGCTGCCGCCCCGCACAATCCAGTCCAGCGGCGACGACTTGACCCGCGCCGCATCAAAGCGCAGCTCAGGCAGTTCGGCAAAGCCCAGCATCAACGCGAAGCAGGGTGCATAACGTACGTGTTGCAACGCTTCCAGGCCGTTGAACACCGATGGGAACCAGTTGAGAATCTGCGGAGCCGGTGCGGTAGCTACCACCCAGTCAAAAGGTCCGGCACGGGAGCTGTCAGCAAAGGTCAGCCACCACGCCTCCGCCTCCCGCTCAACCTTCGTTACCTCGGCCTGCAGCGAAAGGTTCAAACCGGCAGCCAGCGCTTTTGGCAAGGCTGTCATTGCAGGAACGCCCACGTAATGTGGTTCGAACCAGTCACGCCTGTAGGGCTTGCTGCCGGCTTCCAGCGTAAGCACACGCGGTTCCCACGCTTTCACTGTGCCGGCATCAATCCAGGGCTGCAGGAAGCGCTGGAAAGCCTTGCTGCGGGCCGTAAAGAACTGGGCGCCATGGTCGAAGCTTGCTTCGCCGACACGGCGGCTTGCCATGCGACCACCAACCCCCCGCGACTTGTCGATTACAACCACATCGGCGTGCCCCCCCAGTAAAGTGGCGAGAGTAAGGCCGGAAATACCGGCGCCGATGATGGCGAGGCGGGGAGCGGGCAAGGAGGTCACCTAACTGCAGGTTTTGGCTTGTTTGGTACTGGTAAGGCATTCAAATGGATCAACACCCTGAATTATGGACGCTGTTCGCTGCGATAGCGGTTCAGCTGCGGTTCCGCTCAGCTCCAGCAGAATAACTGCATAAAGAGCTTGAGTCAGGGTGCTGGTAGGTGTCGGGACGCTTTCGTGGGCTGGTTAACCGCCATATACTTCGGGATCAAGGCGCCGGGAGTTACTCAGCAAACCGGCCATCAAGGCTCGCACACAATAAAGGGCTTCAAGGGGAACAATCATGCACGTCGCCGCAGGTAAACGCTCTCTTATCACTGCAAGGTTTGCCCGGCTTTCAGTGCTGGCTGCCACATTGTCGCTCATTACTCTCTCTGGCTTCGGGCAAGACACCGCAAAGCTTGATTTCACCAGTGTTGGGCGTGGTGCACCGATGCTGGCCGACATGAATGACTATCAGCCCGTGGGTGCCACGCGTCGGCGCCCGTTCGGCACTCCGCAAGGGACACCCGCTCCCTTTATCGGCGGCGCCGAACCCGGCAAGACACCTGCAGGGATCGAACCGCTTACGGTAGATCTGTTCACGTCGAAGGATTTCTACAAGGACCGTGCGCTGTGGACCGATCCGCGCTACTTCCGTTGCAACGCACCCGCTGCGCTCGAAGATCTGTGGGGTGCCAACGGTACTGGTCTGATTGGTGACAACGGGCCGACCACAGCAGCCTGGGGTGATTGTTCACGTGATTACCCGCGTGAAGCAATTGTCAGTCCATATGCGTTCAAAACCGCGCAAGAACATTATGCAGCGCTGCTGGCCGAGACGACGGGGCGGGGCGGACCGACACAACATACAATGGCGACGCTGCCTGCTGAATGGAACGGGGTTTTTGCACATCCGGGCCGCACGCCACGCAACCAATACTGGTATCGCATGCGCAATTTGCAGATGCCAACCGTGTTGTCACTGCTTACACCTGAATACCAAACCCGCATGGTGCAAGAGGCCTTCCACAACGGCAACACCAATGCTGCCCAGTGGCCGTCACAGTATTGCTGGCCGGAAGGCTTCATGCGTCGTTGGCACGAAGCCGCTGTGTGGGAGCACAACATCATGGTGTCACCAAAAATGGTTTCAATCACTGCAGGTGTTGCCCGCAACTTCATCACCAATATCTATGTCGGTCGCGAATTCAATATGGAAGGCGCCGTACCGCGTTTGGGGCAGGATGTGCCACGCTGGTATGGTGAAACCATTGGCTTCTGGGATGGCGAAGTACTCATCACCTGGACCAGTAATATCCAGGGATGGAAGAACCACGGTGCCCCCGAGTTTTCCAGCAAGCTGCAGTCGGTCGAGATTTATTCGTCCAACCGCGACGAAAGCGGCAAATTCCTGGGACTCAACCATGAAGCAGTCTTTTATGATCCCGAATCGTTGGTTGAGCCAGTGCGCATCGTGCGCAACTTTGTCAAACAGGGCGAATTTGACCAGGTTGATCCGGTAGTGTTCATTGAATGTACTCAGTCAATCTTCCCGATCGACGGCAGGGCCACTCCGGTAAACCCGGGCCAGACCATCGAGTACACGGTACCCGATATGCTGGGTCGTCCATGGGCCAGGATTTGGGAGCAGTTTGAAACGAACATGGAAAAGCCGAAGCAGGAAGATATTTTCAGTTTTGAATGAGCCGGGCCGCAGAGCCGGGCAACAACAGGCAGTTTTGCCGAGGAGCGAGGAGATCTTTTGATGAACAGCCAGACTAGAAGCCAGATGAGAATCCTGATGAAAAACCATATGAGTACGCTGACAAAACGTTTCAACCGCACAGCCACAAGCCTGGCCACCGTGGCAATAATTGCCGGGTTGCCGATGGCCGCTGCTCTCGCGCACCACTCGTTTGCGATGTACGACCTCACGACCACCAAAGTATTTACCGGGGTAGTGATCCGGATTGATCCGGCACCGAATCACCTGCAGATTTTCTTTGCACCAATGAATGCAGAGCGCAAGAACGTCGAGCGTGACGAAAAAGGCGAGCCGGTAGCGTGGGCGGTGGAAATGACCGGTTCAGCGCAGATGGCGCGACTCGGTGTGTCGGTTAATTCCTTTCCGCCCGGCACTGTATTCAGCGTAGGCATGCATCCATTGCGCAACGGTGAGAAGGCCGGTGCCATCGTGGGTGGACTCTACAAATGCCCTGAACGCACGCCGCCTGCTGCCGGTATGCATTGCGACAGCGTTACCGGCAACGTGCATATCTTCGAGGAAGCGCTGGCGACTCCAGTAGAGAAGTGAGGATCAGGGACCTGTCCGTGGACTGATCGCGAAGGTGAACTGCCGGCGCTGTGTAGTGCCGGCAGCATCATTCCACAACAGCTCAACCTGATGGTTGCCATTGAGCGAAGTCGGGATAACTACCCGAACCCAGCCGTCACCACCGGCCTGCAGTCTTTGCCCGAGCAACAGCCGGTTGCCGCCTTCTGCCTGCAGCGTTACCGTGAAACCCGCCGCCTCAC
The DNA here is from genome assembly GCA_903887045.1 of uncultured Gammaproteobacteria bacterium. GTDB lineage: Bacteria > Pseudomonadota > Gammaproteobacteria > Pseudomonadales > Pseudohongiellaceae > CAILUG01. The sequence continues at coordinate 6,500 of CAISOD010000143.1, forward strand.
TGCCGTCTCTGGCATCAAGCTGCAACAGGTATGGTGCGTCACCACTGAAATTTGCCGCTGTACTGCCCTGGCTTGATTCCAGCAGCAATATCGATGCAATTCCCAATGCGGGCTCGGGATCAGTGACGAGTAACGGTCGCAATGCCGGCCACATCAAAACCACCAGCATCAGCAAAGCTGCCACAGACTGTGGTTGTCGCAGCCAGGTGCGGAACGACAATATGGCCGTCTGCGGAGTTGTTTTCATGGCGTCGTCAGGATGCAGTTCATTCACTGGGTGGAGTCCTCCAGCCTGAGCTGGTGAAAGCGTCATTGGCACGGCCAACAAACAGGAAGGCGACTGTAACCCATCACAATCACCTGAACACCTCAAGCAGGTCCTGTTGGTCACTCTGGCAGGATTTCAGCCAGTACCCGACCGAGGCTGCCACTCGGCGCGGCGATGCCCAGCATGTTGGCGAGGGTGGGTGCGATGTCGTGTACGGCGGCGTCAGCGTGATACTGGCCGCCGCGGACCAGGTTGCGCGGGCCCCAGAAAATCATCGGCACATGGGTGTCGTAACCGTACGGCGAGCCGTGCGTGGTCCCGCCCGGTCCGCCGGCCAACCAGTAGGGTTCATGCACAACAACCACATCGCTACTGTGGTTGGTGTTGAAACCGTTGCGTACGCGTTGATCAAGGCGATCTCCGACCACCGGCGTAGTTGTCAGTTCGGTGCGGGTGTAGACACGAGCCACCTGTGGCTGTTGGCGCAGCGCTTCGGCAGCAACGCGTTCCAGCTCGCTCATCGCAATCCTTTTGCCGGCGATCGGCTCGGCATTCAGGTACAGCCCCATCTCGCCGGATCCTGCTACATACTTGCCTTCACCAAAAGCGGTCGCCATTGCTGCTTCCACTGCTGCACGTTCGGACTGGGCGTTGTAACGGCCGCCGGGTAGTTGCTTCTGGATGTTTTCTTCCGGCACCGGCGCCACGCCGTGATCGGCGGTGAACACCACCAGTACATTGCCGCGGCCTGCCTGCTTTTCGGCCGCGCTCAGCAGCGTGCCCACCTTGTCATCGATCGTCAGTACCATGTCGTGCATTTTGGCGGTGTCGGGACCGCTGGCGTGACCGACGTAATCCATGGCTGAAAAACTCACAGACAACACATCGGTCATCGAGTCTTTGCCCAGCTGTTCCTGTTCGAGCACCATCAGTGCAAAGTCGAGCACTAGTTCATCGGCAAATGGCGTGGCATCAAGTTCGCCGTACAAATCAGCACCCTTGTTGTCGGGCAGCGTAGTGCCAATCCATTCGCGGCCGGCATAACGATCAGCCCGGTGTTCATTGTTGAAGCGTTCTGCCCACGCCGGCATTGCTTCGAAGTACCACGTGCTCGATACAAAGTTGCCGGTGTCGGAGTTGAACCAGAAGGCGCCGTCAGCCATGCGGCCCGCCGGCAGAATGGCGCTGCGGTCTTTCAGGGATACGCCATAAACCTTGCCGCCCTTGCCGGCGATTTTCAGTTCGTCACCAATGGTCGATACCAGCAGACGTTTCGGCGATGCGCCACTGCCACCACCAAGCGGAGTTACGTTGTCGTCGGTAATGCTCTGCACATTCTTGCCTTCACTGCGCTCGTACCAGGTGTTGCCGGCAATGCCGCTGACAGATGGTATGGCGCCGCTGAGTATCGTTGAGTGACCGACTGCAGTTACGGTCGGCGCTGCTTCATAGTTGGCATTGGTGAAAACAGCTCCCTCGTTGAGCAGCCGCTTGAGGCCGCTGTTGAATTCGCTGCCGTAGCGGCTCAGGTAGTCATATCGCATCTGATCAACAACGATGGCCAGTACCAATGTTGGTCGTTCATTCGCAAGCTGGGGCGCCTGCGCCAATGCGAAGGAGGCTTGCAATGCAAGCGACAGCGCTGCAAGTAGTTGGCGTTTTTGCATGACAACTTTCCGGAACATAAAGATGATGCGAGGACTCTACCCGAAGGACTGGAGGACTGGAATAAAGCCGCGTAAAGATTCGTTGACAGCGCCGTAAGTGCTTCGCTAGCCTTGGGCCATGTTCAACAACGAAGGTGAGGAGGTGATCCAATGTCTAGTGGTATGTGTAGGTTCCAAATGGATACGGGTTATAACTACGAGAGGAGTCACTTCTTCTTCTGAGTGAAGACCGCTGTCTTTTGACAGTTCCGTTGCAGGATTCCATTGGAACTGCCGTTCACGGGAGGGGGCCGAACAGGCCCCTTTCTTTTGCGCGAAAGAAATTGATTGTTGTTTGTCAATGATGGGCGCGGCGGGGATGTCTTTGGGACTTTTCAGGCGTCCAGTCGCACGGCAATGCCGGCAAGCGCAGGCAGCGGCGACTTGAACTGATGCATCACGGCCGGATCGTGACCCGGAATGATCCGGCTCGGGTCATCTACCAGCGAACGCAGTTTGTCCCAACCATCCGCCATCGCGCACACATCAGCCACGATCGGGAAAGGACGTCCTTCAGTCATGTTGGCGAGATAGTGGCTGGCATCAGATGCCAGTACCAGCCAGCCGCTCTCGGTCCACAGACGCACGGCCTGCAGACCTCTGGTGTGGCCACCAATCAGGTGCAGTGAAATATTCGGTTCCAGTTGGACGTCGCCCTGATGGAACTGCACCCGGCCCGCATACACATTGCGCA
>CAISOD010000144.1 GCA_903887045.1 uncultured Gammaproteobacteria bacterium
CACAGCGACATGGATAGGCGCCTGGCCATAGCGGTTTTTGAGGCTAAGGTCGGCGCCCGCAGCGAGCAGCAGGTTGACCAACTCCAGGTCGTTGACGTGAACAGCCCAGTGCAGCGCCGGGCTGCCGCCACTGTCGAGGCCATTCACATCCTGCCCTTGTTGCAGCAAGGCCTGCACAGTCTCGTGGTCGCCTCGCCTGGCGGCGTCGGCCACTGGCGAAGCCTGTACCTGCTCTGGTTTCGGCACGGCAAGCGGCTGGGCAATGAGTGGCGTTGAGGACAAGGCGACTGCGCAGAGCAGCAATGCACGGCATCCACTGCGTTGCACAAATGTCAGGTTCTGTTTCAACAATTTCACGACAGTGTCTCCTCGTTGCTCAGATGGCCACGGTGCCGTTGCTGTCGCCAAAGGCATCGACAGGCACGCCCACCTTGTCGAGCATGGTCACCAGCAGATTGGAAATCGGCGTACCGGCTTCCACCTGCACATGCTGACCACCAACAACCCTGCCGGAAGCACCACCGGCCAACACCGCTGGAACCGCTTTGTGGTTGTGATCCTGCGAGTTGCCCATGCCGCTGCCGTAGAGCACCAGCGAGTGATCCAGCAGCGTGCCATCGCCATCGGGCGTGGCCTGCAATCTCTCGACGAAATAGGCCAGCGTGTTGCTGACGTGGTATGCGTTCAGCAGCGAAAGCCGGCGCATGTTCTCGGCGATGTCCATGTGATGCGAGCAGTTGTGGAAGCCGTCGTTGACACCGGTCTCCGGAAACGCGCGGTTGCTCAGTTCGTTCGCCACCATCATGGTGGACACCCGCGTCAGCTCGGCCTGCCACGCCAGCGCCATCAGATCGAACATGATTTTGGCGTGCTCCGCGAAGCTGTCCGGCACGCCCGCCGGGCGCTCTGGCAGATCCAGTTCCAGCGACGACGTGTCCGACTCCAGAGTCAGTCGCCGCTCCACTTCGCGCACATCAGTCAGGTACTGTTCAAAGCGGATGCGGTCGCCTGAGGGCAGCGTGCGCTGCACCGAGTTGATTTCTTCGCGCACGGCATCAAGGATGGTGGCGGTTTGGGTGCGCCGTACTTCTCGCTGTTGTGGTGTGCTGCCGTCACCGAACAAGCGCTCGAACACCACGCGCGGATTCACCTGCATGGGCAGTGGATTGCGGGGGGTGCGATAGGAAATCGAGGTACGTCCTTCCAGCGAGAGTTCCAGCGACGGCAACTGCGTATCCTGGCCGATGTGGTCCGCTGCCAGCTGATCCATCGAAGTCGGCGATGGGCCCTTGCCCGGTGGCACGCAGGTAAGCCAGCAACGCGACGAACGATTGTGATGTTCGCCGGCCGAAGGCGGTCCGTCGTAGGCCGTTGGCAGATCGAGCCCGCTGACGACAGTGATGCGATTGCGGAAGGGTTCCAGCGATTTCAGCGTGGGTGTGAATTCGAAGTTGCTGCCGACAGTCTTCGGCTCCCAGTTGGCGTGCACGATGCCATGCGGAATGTAGATGCACGCCAGTCGGGAGGCCGGCGTGGCGAGTTCGGCAGCGCGCGCGGTGGCGGCCGGCAGCATCGATTCCAGCAGCGGCAACGCCAGCGAAACGCCTGCGCCGCGCAGCAGTTTGCGGCGGGATAAATGTTTCTTGGTCAGATAGTTCATGTCTGGCTCCTGCTCGTTTTTTCGTCTTGTTATCGCTGTGCGGTGGCGGGCGCCACGGCTTCACTTGCAAGCTTGATGCGCTGCTGGAACGGCGCGCTGGTAACCACTGCCTGCACCAGCGCAGTGAAGGTGAAATCCTCTGCTGCGGCCTGCTGCATGATGCGCCGCACTGCCGGACCGTCGTGGTGATCCAGCTCGCGGCCGAGTGCAAAAGTCAGCAAACGTTCGCTGATGGATGCCATGAACGCATCCGGTCTGGCCAGCAAGGCGGCGCGCAGCGTGGCGGGACCATCGACGTAAGTGCTGTCGACCATCTCGGACACCGTGTTGATCGGCAGTCCGTTGTCGAGTGAGCGCCAGCGGCCGACCTTGTCGAAGTTCTCCAGCGCAAAGCCGATCGGGTCCATGATGGCGTGGCAGGAGGCGCAGGCCGGATCGGCACGGTGTTTTTCCAGCCGCTGCCGCAGCGTGTCTGCTTGTGCGCTGCCTTCTGCTGCTTCCGATTCGAGATTGGTCTCCACGCCGGGCGGCGGATTCGGCACATGCGCACCGAGCAGGTTCTCGACCACCCACGCGCCGCGAATCACTGGTGACGTGCGATCCGGTGCTGAGGTCGCCGTCATCAGACTGCCATGGCCCAGCAGGCCGCGCCGTGGACTGTCTTGTGGCAGCTCGACTCTGCGCATGTAGCCGCCCCACACTCCCTCGATACCGTAGTGGGTGGCGAGACGTTCGTTGAGATAGGTGTAGTCGGCGTCGAGCAGGCTCAACAGATTCTTGTCTTCGCGCACCATGCTCTGGAACAACAGCAGGGTTTCCTGCTTCATGGCCTCACGCAAGGCCGGGTCGAATGCAGTGTCCTGCGGCGTGATCTCGTCCAGCTGCCGCAGCTTCAGCCACTGGCCGACAAAGTTGTCCACCAACGCATCCGCGCGCGGATCTGCCAGCATGCGTTGCACTTCGCCCGCCAGCACCTCGCCTTCGTGCAGCTTGCCTTCCGCTGCCAATGCCAACAGCGGCACATCCGGAATGCTGCTCCACAGGAAGAAGGACAAGCGTGAAGCCAACTCAATATCGCTGATCGCGTACACGTTGCCTGCCGCAACAGTCTCCGGCTCCTGCTCGAAGCGATAGAGGAATTTCGGGTCCACCAGCAACCAGGTGAGTGCGCCCTGGATGCCACTCTCGAAATTACCGCCCTCGGCGTTGCGGCTCATTTCAAAGAATCGCATCAAGGTACCGACTTCAGCACTGTCAGCAGTGACCGGTCGCCGATAGGCGCGGGTAGCGAGGTTGCCCAGAATCTGCCGCGCACAGGCGCGTTCTTCATCTGCCTGTGCCGGCTGGCACACAAAGATCGCCTTTCTGCTCGGCGTATCACCAAGGCCGCTGACGCTGTACGGGCCGTCGATCTCCAAACCCTGCACACTGCCGGCGTTGGCGTTGGCTTCGGCCAGATAGAGTTCGCCGGCGCCGACACACTGGCGATCGTCGATCATCGCGGCGGTGATGGTGTGCGAACCGGCAGGCACTTGAACGCGGAAATGCTGCGGGTCTTCCACCGGCAAGGGAACGCCATTGAACATCACTTCCAGTTTGGGGCCGCCGCACCAGATCATGCGCCCGGTGTCGTTGCCGCGGCCGAAGACCGGAATGTTGGCGGCGAGGTTGAATTCGTATTCGGCGTCGACCGGGAAGTAATGCTCCACCTGCATGCCGCCACGGGTACCGAGTGGCAGACCCTCAACATAGGCCTGCTGGGTGCTGGCACCGCCTGAGGAGTATTCAACCTGTGTCGGCGACGTAGCGATATCGCCCACTGCTTGTTTGCTGATCTGCATCGCTACCGAGAGATAGCCCTCCAGCAAGGTCGGCGACATGCTGAGGGACTGGGCGATATTGTCAAAACCGGCAGTAGTGGCGTCGGCTGGCAGCGTGCGCACCAGGGCGCCGGCATCGAATGCCAACAGATCACGCACCGCGTTGGCGTATTGCGTGCGATTGAGGCGGGACACCGGCTGCGCCCCCGGGTTGGGTGACAGCTCCCACGCCAGATCAAGGCCGTTGCCCAGCCACTGCACCATGCCATCAAGTACTGCCCGCTCCGGTCGCGGCTGGCCCTTCGGCGGCATCAAGCCGGCGCGCAGCTTGCGAATTGCCGCTTCCCACACAGCGGCGTCATTGCCTAGTTGGTCGAGCGAAAGCAAGTCGAATGCAACACCGCCTGCGTAGTCGGACGTGTTGTGGCATTCCATGCAGTATTTTTCCAGCAGTGCCCACTGCGGATCACTGGTCCCGGTCCAGGCGTCAAACTTTGCGTGCGCGCTATCGCCGCCGACAGCTGATTCATCAGCGCCAAGGGCGACAGAACAGGAGGAAATCGCCACGGCAAGAGCTGCCGGCAGCAGGTACGGTGTTTTGTTCACTTTATCCCCTCATTGCCAGGAGCGGACATTTCCTGACACGGTGTTTCGGCCTTCTTTGGTGAGGCCGGTCTGGTGTGTGTTTCTTTCAAGTCGAGGATAGCCGCGTATTCCTCTGCAGTCGAGGCGGCCGATGCGGCGAGCTGTGCAAATATCATGACCAGGCGCTCCTGCCTACCGGGGCCTTTCGGGCGCGAGGTATCATCGCCGCCATGCAGATATCCGTCATTCTCTCCACCTACAACTCACCGCGCTGGCTGGAAAAGGTCCTTTGGGGGTACCAGCACCAGCAGTTCCGCGACTTCGAGATTGTCATCGCCGACGACGGCTCCGATGCACGCACACGCGAGCTGATTGAACGCATGCGGGTCGAGACCGGGCTGCGTCTCAAACACGTGTGGCAGCAGGACAAGGGCTTCCGCAAGTGCCGCATCGTCAACAAGGCCATACTGGAAGCAGCCTGTGATTATCTGGTGTTCTCCGATGGCGACTGCATCCCGCGCCGCGATTTCCTGCAGGTGCATGCCGACGAAGCGCGACCGGGGCACTTTCTCTCCGGCAGCTACTTCAAGTTGCCGATGGCTACCAGCGAGGCCATCACGCAGGCCGACATAAGCAGTGGCGACTGCTTTCGTTTGGACTGGCTGCGCCAACACGGTCTGCGCAGCTGGCGCAAAACCACCAAGCTGCGGGCGGGCCCACGTATGGCGCAGTGGCTGAACCGGCTGACAACCACGCGCTGTAACCTGAAGGGCTCCAATGCCTCTGCCTGGAAGCAGGACGTGCTGGCGATCAACGGGCTGGACGAGCGCATGCCGTGGGGCGGTGAAGACCGCGAATTCGGCGTGCGCCTGCGCAATCTGGGCATTCGGCCACGCCACGTGCGCTTCAACGCCATTGTCATCCATCTGGATCATGCGCGTGGTTATGTGGACCCGGCGCAAGTGAAGGCCAACCGGCAGCTGTGGCAGCACAACAAACGCCATGGTGTGCACTGGACCGACTACGGCATCCGCCAACTGCAGGAAGCCGCTGCCACCGCGGATTCTCAGTAAGGCCAGGCTTTCCGCAGGCTGCGCTCGACGGAATCCAGCAGCTTCAGCAAACGCTGCCCCTGCAGCGGGTGATAGTGCCAGGGCTCAGGCACCGTCCCTTCTGCGACCGTCAGAAAATCCTCCGCCACCGGCAACACGGCAGGGTCCCGCTGCAGCAAGGCACTGCACTGCGATTCGGTGAGGATGTCGAGCGGGTGGAAACCACATTGATTGAAGCGCTGCGCCAGCCGCAGGCCGAGCGTCTGTGTGCGGCCACGCCAGGCGGGAACGGCGGGCAACCAGGCGACGAAGGGATGCAGCAGGTGCAGCATTGGCGGCAGCGTGGCGCGCGCACGTTGTTCGTTGTCGGATTCACGCTGCCCGAAGCGCCAGCCGATTTCGCGCAGCTGGTCTACCGAGGCCAGCAGAATGTCGGAGTAATGCGTACCGGCACTGCGGCCGTGGCGGTCACAGAAGTAACCACCGGCTCCAGCGTCGTAGCGGATGTCGACCAGGTCCGCCGCGCGATTGCTTCCCTTCAGGAACGCCGGGTGCAACAGGGCGGCAGGACGCGCCGCCGCAAAGTGCTGGCGAATTGCCTCGAACTCGGCCGCATGCAGCGGCCGGACCAGCTGCATGTCGTCCTGGATGCAACAGATGATGGACCCTGCCGGCTGTTCGTCCAGTGCCCGCTGCATGTTGGCGTAGAGCCCGCCATGTTTGCCGCTGCCGGCAGCACGCGAGGGTTGCACCACGCTGTGACGTTCGCTGATTGCCGCCAGCACCTGCTGCGTCCGCCCATCGTCGCTGCCATCGTCGTACACGGTAATCGGCTGCCCGGGCGCGCACAGTTCAATGCTGCGTACACAGTTCTGCAGAAAGCGGCCGCGGTTGTAGGAGAACACGCAGAAACGCAGGCTCACGCGCCGAAGCTCTCCCGGATGCGGGATACCAGCTGCCGCAAGCCGCCACGCACGCGCGACATGAAGCGACTGCCGGTATAGCGCCCTTTGCTGGCGTGGCGTATGCGGTACACACCGGGAATATCCAGCGGCACCCCCTGGCTCTGCAGCAACCAGCGGAAGGCGCGATCTTCGTGCGACTTGCGCCAGGCTGCAGCTGGCCGTTGGTAGAACGCCAACGCATTGCAGTAGCCACAGGCACGCGCCACATCGCCGTGGGTTATCTGCAGGGGGCCGGTAGCGCGCGACCGTTTCGATTCAGTGAAGCCGGACACATCGATATCCAGCGGGATGGAAGCAGCAAGATCGGGATTGAGCAGGGGATTTTCATCCGGCAACAGCGAGGTGCAGCGTTCAACGGCAGGAAACACCAGCGCCTCCTGACGCCCCTGCAGAGCGGCGGCCAATGCGTCGAGACAGCCCGCTTGGAACAGCAGGTCGCAATCGGTGAACCACAGCCAGTCCGCCGTGCTGGCCAGTGCGGCTCGATTACGGCCGATCGCCCGCCGGAACAGCAGCTCCTTTGGCAAGGGTTGCCAGTTCCACTGCACACCGGCGACATCCAGTGCGGAAAAACGCTGCAGCAACTGACTGGTGCCACTGTCATCAGGACAGTAGTACACGGTCATGGTCACCGTCAGCTGCTGCGGAGGATTTCGCACCAGCGAGCTCAGCTGGTACACAAGAAAGTGTGGGTATTGCCAACAATGGCTGACAATCTCCAGCTGCAGATGTCCGTGCCGTGCCGCCCGTTGGCCCGGCGGGGGCAGATTCTTCTCAAACCAGTGGGGAGGTACCAGGCCGCTGGCGGCCAGTTTGAGGAAGAGAAGCGTAGCCCGGTCATGCCAATTGTCCGCATCTCGGTTAATATCCTGTAAAGGTTTCTTCATGAGCTCTTTTCGGATGTTTATTTATCGTCCGCATGATAACCAGCGTGCACCACGGGCAACAGGGTGCCATCTACCCACAGCCATTTGGACAGGCAACAAAAAAAACAACCCAAGGGCAATAGCATGATCGGGTTTCCCCACTCAAAAATACTCATCAATCCCGAGTTGGTGAGTGCCATGCCAGAGACTCTGTTCGATTATGGCTCCCATCGCGCCGAGGGCAAGTACGCGAAGGCGGGGCGCGGCACCATTGTGAGGTTCCAGCACCAGAATCAGCCTCTGATACTGAAGACCTATAAACGCGGCGGCCTGCCCGGCTGTTTCATCCGCGAGTCCTACTTCTACAACGGTATCGAGAACACCCGCATGTGGCAGGAGTTCCGTCTGTTGGAGGCCCTGCACAGGCTGGGCCTGCCGGTACCGCGGCCGGTAGCGGCCCGCTGCGTAATGATGACGCCCCTCACCTACCGCGGCGAATTGATAATGGAAGAAATTGCCGAATCAAAGACTCTGGTGGATGTACTCGCCGAGCAGCCACTGTCGCCGGAGGCCTGGAGTCGCATCGGCAGGCTGATTGCGGAATTCCACCATCACGGCGTCTACCATGGTGACCTGAACGCCAGCAACATACTGCTGTCGAAAGACGGCAGCCTTTACCTTATCGACTTCGACAAGAGCGCCATCCGCAACAGCTGCCCCGTGCAATCCAAAGACTGGCAGGCGTCAAACCTCTGGCGATTGCAGCGCTCACTGCTCAAGTTCGCCCGCCGACTGGAATCGCTGCATTTCAACAACGACGGCTGGCAGGTTCTCATGCAAGGTTACATCAAGGCCCGCCAGCGTCTTGGCGAAACCGCCTTTGCCTGCATCATCATGGAAGATTTCATGCCGCTGCTTTCCGCCGTGCTGTAACGGTGAACCGTCCGCGCTATACCTTGCTGCTGTACCTCGCTGCACCGATTGTGGTTGTCATGCTGGTCTGGAAGCTGTGTCGGCATCCGGCGCTGCGGGCCCGCTGGCGCGAATGGACCGGACGCTTTCCCCACGTGCCGTCGCACTCACCACTGCGTCCTGTCATGTTCCACGCCGTTTCCGTGGGCGAAGTGCACGCAGCCGCACCCTTGATTGAAGCCTTCCTGACCGCGCATCCCGACATCCCCGTGTTGGTTACCTGCTCCAGCCTGACGGGTTCGCAGCGTATCCAGGCCCTGTTTGGTGAGCGCGTACGGCATGTGTTCCTGCCCTACGATTTCCCCGGCGCAGTCGGTCGCTTCCTTGACCACTTCGATCCGCGACTGATCGTTATCCTGGAAACCGAGCTGTGGCCCAACCTCATCCACCATGCCCGCCGCCGGAATGTGCGCGTGGTCGTCGCCAACGCCCGCCTGTCGGAGCGATCGCAGCGGCGATACGCCGGTCTTGGCAGCCTGGTGCCGGACATGCTGAGTGAAATTGATTGTGTTGCCGCGCAATCCGCTGCCGATGCCGAACGCTTCCGCTCCATTGGCAGGCCGGCCGCCGTCATCGTGACCGGCAATCTCAAATACGATCTCGACCTGAATGTCGACCGCAAGGCAGCCCGCGATCTGCGGCAATCACTGTTCGGGGAACGGCCCGTGCTGATTGCGGCCAGCACCCGCGAAGGCGAGGACGCCAAAGTGCTGGCTGCTTTCAGCCGGATCCGGCAGTCGCGGCCAGAGCTGGCGCTGGTGCTGGTGCCGCGCCACCCAGAGCGTTTCCAGACCGCTGCGCGACTGTTCGAGGCTGCCGGCTGCAGGGTGGCTCTGCGCAGCAAACTCGACTCCCACAAGCCAAGCACTGTCGATGTGCTGGTGGGCGACAGCATGGGCGAGCTGCTGCGCTACTACAGCCTGGCCGACATAGCTTTCGTGGGTGGCAGTCTGGTGGACACCGGCTGCCAGAACATCATTGAGCCAGCAGCACTGGGACTGCCCGTGATTACCGGCCCGTCGCGCTACAACTTCCAGCAGGTGAGTGACGAACTGCTGCTCAACGGCGCCCAGTTTGTCGTAGAGGATGCAGCAGCGCTGGCAGCCTGCGTATGCCGCTTGTTGGACGATGACGCCGCGCGCATCGCGATGGCACAGGCAGCGCAGCGAACCGTGCACCACGGCAAGGGAGCCACAGAGCGAACACTGGGGATCATCCAGCAGGCGTTGGGATATTCCCTGCACGCTGTGAGCACGCCCGGTATTCCAGCCAGCCAATGAACAATACCCGCACCTGCAACAACCTGTTCGGCCACCGCATGACGGTTTTCCGCAACGATCATGTCGGCGACAAAATCGTCAGCCAGGGGCTCTACGAAAAGGAAAATCTGCAGTTGCTGCTGGGGCTGCTGCGCAACCTGCCGCAACCCGTGGTGCTGGACATCGGCGCCAACATCGGCAACCACACGATGGCCTTCGCCACGGTGGCAAGCCGCGTGCATGCCTTCGAACCCATTCCCTATATCCACAGCTTGCTGCGGCAAAACGTTGAACAGAACGCCTTGGGCAATGTCACGCTGCATGCGTTGGCACTTTCTGACCGCGATGATGACGCCGTAATCCACATGGTGACCAACGGCAACTACGGCGCCTCCAGCTTCGACCAGCGCAACGGAGACACCGAAGCAGTAAGCGTGCAGCGGCGCCGCGGCGATGCACTGCTGGCAGAGCTGGGCGTGGGCCGCGTCGACTTCATCAAGATCGATGTGGAAGCTCACGAGGTGTTCGTGCTGCGCGGCCTGATGAATACGCTGCAACGGGATCGTCCCGTCATCACCATGGAATGGAATGATCCGCTGACGATCGAACGCATGCATGGTTCACCCGAGCTGCAGTTCCTGACAGACAACTACCGTATTCAGGTGTTGGGGTCTTCGTGGGACCGTGTCTTGTGGGCCGGCAAGCCACTGGCTGCCGTTCGTCGCTTGTTGGCCAAAATGTTCGGCACCCGCCGCGCCGTGCTGTATCCCTTCGAGCCAACTCGACTGTACAAAAACCTGCTGCTCACCCCACTGGAGCGGCCTGCCACACCAGCTGAGGGCGAGCTAGTTGTTCCACCCGAAGCGGTAGCCAAAGCCTAGTCCGATACTGAACTGGTTCTGGTCTCCGCGCTGCCGAATGAGCGGTGAGTCAGCGGCCTGCTTGCCTATCCTGTCAAAGCCGGTGAACAGCGTCAGCGCCATCACGTTACCCAGCGGTAATACAGCGGAGCCGCCGATGCCCCAGGAATTGACGCCACCATCGGCCTCATATTGCGCAAGGCCCGTGCTGACAGACTGCTGGCGGTTGATGCCGAAATAGGTATGCATGAAATCACTGCTGCCGAAGGAGAGCCGCGGGCCAATGCTGTAACTCAGCCGCCCGACGCGATCGACGTAACTCAGACTCACTTCGCCAACCACACCCTCATGCCCGCCGAAGCCTTTGCGCAATTCCACCCGCGTGCGGGTGTTGGCACTCGAATATTGGGCAAAGCCGCCCAGCTCGCCGGCAGTATCCACTGTGCCCATGCCACGCAGTCCATTGGTCTCACCGCTGATGAGGAACGGTGAACCACCGGTGTCTTCTTCACGACCGAAGCGCACTTTTACCAGCGGTCCGACTTTCCAATTGGCGTTGTTGATGGTTTTGTTGATGAGGTTGTAGCCGACGCCGTCGGGCACCGAAGCAAAAAAAACGTCTTTGTAGTTCACTCGCAGATCGGGAAATACCGACAACCCGTAATCCTCTGACCCCTGGAACACCGGCGAATACACCGGTGCTGCGCCAATCGTTACGATCCAATCCGGTTGCGGCGGCGGACCACCGCGTGCAGCAGGCTGTGCGTAGACAGCCGATGCCAACGAAAGTGCAGTTGTTGCCGCAAGCAAAACAAATCGTAGGTCCATAAAGACTCTGTAGTCCGTGATCAGGGTTGTGTGTCTGGCGATCGCCGAAGTTCTGTACGTGGCTGCTGTGCCGCCGGATTGTCGGGACTCAACACTCATACGAGTCGATGCTCCGTCAGTACTGCAAAAAACAAAACCCCGGCACTGGCCGGGGTTCTGCTTTTCTTATCCCACCAGCTTTTGGCCAGTGACTTCGGAAACCTATCCGACTTCGCCAAGGCTTCGTCGGATGATTTGCCTGCCCTGATGGGCAGTCAAATCACATCATTCCATCCATGCCGCCCATGCCGCCGTGGCCACCGCCGCCGCCAGCCGGTTTTTCTTCCGGATGTTCAGCGATCATGCATTCGGTGGTCAGCATCAGGCCTGCTACGGAACCGGCAGCCTGCAGTGCGGAACGGGTTACCTTGGTTGGATCCAGGATGCCCATTTCCAGCATGTCGCCGTATTCGCCGGTAGCGGCGTTGTAGCCTTTGTTGCCTTTCAGCGAGCGTACTTTGTCCAGTACTACGGCAGCGTCGTCACCGGAGTTGGTGGCGATCTGGCGCAGTGGCATGGTCAGCGCACGCTGCAGGATCGACAGACCAACGTTCTGGTCTTCGTTGTCGCCTTTCAGTTTGGCAATGTTCTGCAGGGCGCGCACGAGTGCAACACCGCCGCCAGGTACCACGCCCTCTTCAACCGCAGCACGGGTGGCGTGCAGCGCGTCTTCAACGCGGGCTTTCTTCTCTTTCATTTCCATTTCGGTGCCGGCGCCAACTTTGATTACTGCAACGCCGCCAGCCAGTTTGGCTACACGTTCCTGCAGTTTTTCGCGGTCGTAATCGGAGGTGGTTTCTTCGATCTGCTGACGCAGCTGGGTTACGCGGCCTTCGATGACTTTGGCATCGCCGGCGCCATCAATGATGGTGGTGCTGTCTTTGCCGATGATGACGCGCTTGGCGTGGCCGAGATCCTGCAGCGTGGCGCCTTCAAGATTCAGACCTACTTCTTCAGCGATTACAGTGCCGCCGGTCAGTGCGGCAATGTCCTGCAGCATGGCTTTGCGACGATCGCCGAAGCCAGGGGCTTTGGCAGCGGCCACTTTGACTATGCCGCGCATGTTGTTCACTACCAGCGTAGCCAGTGCTTCGCCTTCAACATCTTCGGCGATGATGAACAGCGGGCGACCGGATTTGGCAGCGCCTTCCAGAATCGGCAGCATTTCGCGGATGTTGGTGATTTTCTTTTCAACCAGCAGGATCAGCGGGTTTTCCAACTCGGCCGACATGGTTTCCTGGTTGTTGATGAAGTACGCGCTGAGGTAACCGCGGTCGAACTGCATGCCTTCTACCACGTTCAGTTCGTTTTCGAGGCCGGAGCCGTCTTCAACGGTGATAACGCCTTCTTTGCCTACTTTGTCCATGGCACGGGCAATGATCTCACCCACGCTGTGATCGCTGTTGGCGGAAATGGAGCCCACCTGGGCAATGGCTTTGCTGTCGGCGCAGGGCTGGCTCATCTTGCCCAGCTCTTCCACGACTGCCGCAACACCTTTGTCGATGCCGCGCTTCAGATCCATCGGGTTCATGCCGGCAGCTACTGCTTTCAGGCCTTCATTGAGGATGGCCTGGGCCAGTACGGTGGCAGTGGTGGTGCCGTCACCGGCAACGTCGGAAGTCTTGGAGGCGACTTCTTTCACCATCTGGGCGCCCATGTTTTCAAACTTGTCTTTCAGCGTGATTTCTTTAGCAACCGATACACCGTCTTTGGTCACGGTCGGAGCGCCGAAGCTTTTCTCCAGCACTACGTTACGGCCTTTCGGGCCGAGGGTTACTTTTACTGCGTCAGCCAGCAGGTTTACACCCCTGACCATCTTTTGACGGGCTACGTCACCAAACAATACGTCTTTTGACATTGTTCTATACCTTTAAGGATTAGCTGAATGGATAAGCTGTTTGTTGTGCTGGAAATCGAGCGTTGTATAAACAGGCGGAGCGAGGCTTAGCCTTCGAGCACGCCGTAGATTTCGCTTTCGCTGAGGATCAGCAATTCTTCGTCACCGATTTTGACGGTGTTGCTGGCATATTTGCCGAATACCACTTTGTCGCCTGGCTTGAGGTCGATCTTGCGAACCGAACCGTTGTCGAGCGGCTTGCCCGGACCTACGGCGATGACTTCGCCCTGGGATGGCTTTTCAGCAGCTGAACCCGGCAGCACGATGCCACCTGCGGTTTTGGTCTCTTCTTCCTTGCGCTTCACGATAACGCGATCTTGCAGTGGACGAATTTTCATTGGTTGTTGTCTCCGAGAATTACTTGGGGTTTTACGGATTACCACTTGGCAGGGCCGACGGAATCACGACCCGGCCTGTAGTTGGTGCCCACAAGATGAGGATGGCAAAAGCGATTTCAATGGCAAAAACCAAAAAATATTGAAGAAAATCGGTTGCAGCGCCTTACTTTTGGCCTTCCGCCCCCCTATTTTGGCTGCCGACCCCTGCTTTTTTGTGTTCTGACCCGGTTATGCCGCTGGAGAGCAAGGGATTACTGGAGGCGGAGGGGGTGCTTTTCAAAGGGATGAAGGTGGTTTTGGGCAAGTACCAGTGGGACGCCTGACGCACCAACATCAATCGCGGAAGTTGTTGAACTGCAGCGGCAGTCCATAGTCCTGCTGGCGCAGGTCGGCGATTACTTTCTGCAGGTCGTCGCGCTTGGTGCCGGTGACGCGCAGTTTGTCGCCCTGGATCGAGGCCTGCACTTTGATGCCAAGCTCCTTGATGTGTTTGACGATCTTTTTGGCAGTTTCGGTTTCGACACCCTGCTGCACATCGCACTTGAGACTCACCTTCTTGCCAAGAAACTCCATGGTGCCTTTCTTCAGTGTACTGATGTCGATATTGCGTTTGCCCATCTTGGTTCGGAGCATGTCCAGCATATGGTTGATCTGGGGCTCCGCTTCGGCGGAAAGCGTAATCACCTTGTCCTTCAATTCAAATTTGGCATCCACTCCCTTGAAGTCGAAACGGTTGGTGATTTCGCGACTGGCCTGATCAACGGCGTTGGTCAGTTCGTGCATGTCGACTTCGGAAACAACGTCAAAAGAGGGCATGGGGGTGCTCGCTGCAAAAAAAGTGGCGCCATAGATACCGAGGCAACCACACAAATGCAAGCGCACTGCACAGCTGCCAGCAGGCCGTTGCATCAGTGTGCAAGCATCGACATGCAATCAGGCTCTTGTTCAGCAACTCGTTACAGGAACCTTCCATGAAACCCTGGCAATTCCTTTCCGTGCTTTCGCTGCTGGTTCCCTGCGCTGTGGCCCAGGTGACTACTCCCATCCAGGACCTGATGAGCCCGCAACACCGCCGGTGCCAGTGGCAGCTGCGCCCGAAGTGCCGGCTGACAGGTGGGGCGCACGTGAGGAGCGCGAGGACGTGGTGTCACGCAGAAGCGGCACCTTCACCGGCTGGGACGGCAACACCGTGTTCAATCTCGACAACGGTCAGGCCTACCAGCAGCGCCGACCAGGCAGTTGGCGTACGCAACTGACCGACCCGGAGGTCAAAGTGGGGCGCGGTTTCATGGGTGTGCTGGAACTGGAAGTGGGCGGACACAGCATCGGCGTGAAACGCCTGCGCTGAAACTACAAAGGCCCATTGACGGGTAGTCAACGGGCCTTTGCGGGGCGAATCAAGGCTGGCAGCACCAGCGGCTTACAACATCATCAAGCGGATGTCGCTCAAGAGCGCAGCGAGATAGGTGCAGAACATACCGCCATCAACACCGTTCACTGCGCGGTGATCGTACGACAGCGAAAACGGCAGCATGGTGCGCGGCACAAACGCGTTGTCTTGCCACACCGGCTTGATCGAGGCTTTTGACACACCAAGGATTGCCACTTCCGGCGCATTGACGATCGGCGTGAAACCACTGCCACCGATGTTGCCGAGACTGGAGATGGTGAAGCAGGCGCCTTCCATGTCTTCCCGGGTGAGTTTGCGGTCTTTCGCCTTCGCACCGAGGTCGGCAATTTCCTTGGCGATCTGCCAGATGGTTTTCTGATCGGCATTCTTGATGACAGGCACCATCAGGCCGGCCGGTGTTGCCACCGCCACGCCGATGTTGACGTATTTCTTGCGGATCAGTTTCGTCATCGATGAATGCAGTGACACGTTGAACTGTGGATGTTCAGCCAAGGCCTTGGCAGCGGCCTTGACGATGAACGGCAGCGGCGTGAGCTTGATGCCTTTCTTGTCGGCCAGGGCTTTCTGTTCGCTGCGGAAGCTTTCGAGATCGGTGATGTCGGCTTCGTCGAACTGGGTGACATGCGGCACGTTGAGCCAGTTCTTCGCCATGTTGATGGCGGTGAGGCGATGCAGCTTTGTCATCTCCACTTCTTCGATGGCGCCGAACTTGCTGAAGTCGATGTCGTCGATGGCCGGGATGCCGGAGCCTGAAGTGACAGCGCCCGCTGCGGCAGCTGGCTGACTCAGACGCGCCTTGACCCACGCTTCCACGTCTTCTTTCACAATACGGCCTTTGCCGCCGGTGCCAGGCACTTTCGACAGATCAACACCAAGCTGACGCGCCAACTGACGCACAGCCGGACCGGCGTAGACATCGCCGGTGGGTGCGGCAACGGCGGCAGGCTTGTCCACCATAGCCCCGGCAGGGGCGGCGGCGGAGGCTGTTGCGAGTTTAGGCTCAGCGGCCTTGTCCGCAGGAGCGGCGACAGCCGCGGAGGCGGAAGCAGCGACAGGTGACACCTTGGCAGTCGGCGTTGCAACCGCGCCACCAGCAACCTCAAGATCCAGTATCACCGCACCCTGCGACACCTTATCGCCGAGTTTGATCTTGATGGCGGTTACTTTGCCGGCTTTCGGCGACGGTACTTCCATCGCAGCCTTGTCGGTTTCCAGCGTAATCAGACCTTGTTCTTTTTTCACCGTGTCGCCGACCTTCACCAGCACATCAATGACTTCCGCATCGGTAACGCCACCGAGGTCAGGAATGCTGATGGTTTCAATACCGCCCTTGTCCGCCATAGCGCCGGCCGGCGCGGCGGTGGAGGCAGCAGGTTCAGCAGCCTTGGCCGGTGCAGGCTGCGCCGCTTTGGGGGCTGGCTCAGCGGACTTGTCCGCCATAGCACCGACAGGTGCAACGGCGGAGGAGGAAGCACTCTCAATCACCAACAACGGCGTCCCCGTCTTCACCTGCGCGCCCACCTTGATCAGCACTTCCTTGACGACACCGGCGACAGTGGCAGGGATTTCCATCGCGGCCTTGTCACTTTCCAGCACCACAACCGAATCATTCAGTTTCAGCGTGTCACCCGGCTTGACCAGCACCTCGATCACTTCAACGCTGTCGTCGGTGCCCAGGTCGGGGACATTTAGTTTTTCTGCAGCCACTATCTTTCTCCTGCCTTAATCGCTTTTGTTGATTACACCATGCTCGTCTGCGGACAACTTGTGATTGTCCTCAAGCGAACAGCGGATTGGTTTTCTCGGGATCGAGACCCAGCTTCTTGATTGCCTCGCTGACAACCGCCGGTTTGATCGAGCCGGCTTTTGCCAGTTCGTTCAGCGCAGCTACCACGATGAACTTGCGGTTCACCTCGAAGAAGTGGCGCAGCTTCTCACGGCTGTCACTGCGACCGAAGCCGTCGGTGCCCAGCACCTTGTACGGCGCCGGTATGAACGCGCGGAGCTGGTCGGAGTACAGCTTCATGTAGTCGGTAGCAGCGATTACAGGCGCCTTGCTGCCATTCAGCAGTTGGGTGACATACGGCACCTTCGGCTGTTTGGCTTCCGGATGCAGCATGTTCCAGCGATCGCAGTCGAGACCGTCACGCGCCAGTTCGTTGATGCTGGTGGCGCTGAATACATCGACATTGATCTTGTAGTCCTTGCGCAGCATCGCAGCCGCTTCGCGTACTTCACGCAGGATGGTACCGCTGCCGAGCAAGCGTACCGACAGCTCGCTCTTGGCCACTTTGTATTCCTTGCTGCTGCCATCTTCGAGCAGGTACATGCCCTTGATGATGCCCGGCTCTACGCCTGCCGGCATGTCGGGATGCGTGTAGTTCTCGTTCATCGACGTAATGTAGTACCAGACGTTTTCGTCGTTGTCGTACATGCGGCGTATTCCGTCCTGGATGACAACAGCGAGCTCGTAGGAGTAGGTAGGATCGTAGCTGACACAGTTCGGGATCGTTGCCGCCATCAGATGGCTGTGGCCGTCCTCGTGTTGCAGACCTTCGCCATTGAGCGTGGTGCGGCCAGCGGTAGCGCCGATCAGGAAGCCGCGTGCCTGCAAGTCACCAGCCGCCCAGCAGAGGTCACCCACACGCTGGAATCCGAACATCGAGTAATAGATGTAGAACGGAATCAGCGGGTAGTTGTTGACGCTGTACGACGTAGCGGCAGCAAGCCACGAACTCATCGCGCCGGCTTCGTTGATGCCTTCTTCCAGCAACTGGCCCTGTTTGTCTTCGCGGTAGTACATCACCTGGTTGGAATCGTTCGGATCGTACAGCTGACCGTTGGCAGCATAGATGCCGATCTGGCGGAACATGCCTTCCATGCCGAAGGTGCGTGCTTCATCCGGCACGATGGGAACGATGCGCTGGCCGATCTCTTTGTCTTTCACCAGGTTGGACAACAAGCGCACGAACGCCATTGTGGTGGAGATTTCGCGCTCACCGGTGCCTTTGAGCTGGGCCGAGAAAGCTTCCAATGATGGCACCACCAGCTTCTGCGAATGCGGGCGACGAGCCGGCAACACACCGCCGAGTTTTTCGCGCGCTTTGCGCATGTACTGCATGATCGGGCTGTTTTCGTCAGGTTTGTAGTACGGCACTTCGTCCAGCTTGTCGTCGGGAATCGGGATGCCGAAGCGGTCACGGAAGGTCTTCAATTCGTCCATCGCCAGTTTCTTGGCTGAGTGGGTGGTGTTGGCACCTTCAGCTGACTGCAGAGCATAGCCCTTGATGGTTTTCGCAAGGATCACAGTCGGACGGTCATTGGTGGTCACTGCTTGTTTGTAGGCAGCGTAGACCTTGAACGGATCGTGGCCACCACGGTTCAGCTCTGCAAGGTCGTCGTCGCTCAAATGCTCGACCATCTTCAGCAGCTCGGGATATTTGCCGAAGAAATGTTCGCGGAAATAGGCGCCGCCGCGGCTGGTCATGGTGATGAATTCGCCATCCACCACTTCGTCCATGCGCTGCTGCAGCAGGCCGTCTTTGTCTTTTGCCAGCAGGCCATCCCAGGCGCGACCCCAGACGACCTTGATCACGTTCCAGCCGGCGCCACGGAAGATGCCTTCGAGTTCCTGGATGATCTTGCCGTTGCCACGCACCGGACCGTCGAGACGTTGCAGGTTGCAGTTGATGACGAAGTTGAGGTTGCCGAGATGTTCGCGTGCCGCGAGGCTGATGGCACCGAGTGATTCCGGTTCGTCACATTCGCCGTCACCGAGGAAGGCCCAGATCTGGCGATCGCCTTGTTTCACCTGCTCGCGGTTGTCGAGGTACTTCAGCACGTGGGCAGTGTAGATGGCTTGCAAGGGGCCGAGGCCCATCGACACAGTCGGGAACTGCCAGTAATCGGGCATCAGTTTTGGATGCGGGTACGAGGACAACCCGTTGCCATCGACTTCCTGACGGAAGTTGTCGAGCTGCTCGGCTGTCAGGCGGCCTTCAACGAAGGAACGCGAATAGATACCGGGCGAGGCATGGCCCTGGAACAGCACGAGGTCGCCGAGGAAGTCGCCATGGGCACCGCGGAAGAAATGGTTGAAGCCGACGTCGTACAAGGTAGCCGAAGACGAGAAAGTGGAAATATGGCCGCCAAGGTCGAGGCCGAGCTTGTTGGCTCGCATCACCATTGCCAAGGCGTTCCAGCGGATCACGGCGCGCACGGCGCGCTCGGTATAGAGGTCGCCCGGCATCTTTGGCTCTTCGGAGACCGGAATGGTGTTGCGATACGGGGTGGTCAGCGACCCTACCGGCAGTTGCTGGCCGGATTCGGTGGCCTTGTTGATCAGGCTTTTCAGCAGGAACTGGGCTCTGTCCATTCCTTGCGCACGGATTACGGCGGAGATCGAGTCCAGCCATTCCTGGGTTTCTTGTGGGTCGTTGTCACGTAGGTTTGTGGCCATATCTGTATGCTCTACAAGGATTTTTGATGCTGTAGTGAAATTACAGTGCGGCCGGATTCTACTCGCGTGCCGGCGATTTTTACAAACCACCAAGCCTTAAATGTAGTTTAACTACATGGCGCCTTAACCGTTCCTTCCACAACTCTTAAAAGCGACAGAAAAAACAGGGGCCTGCCGCTGGTAGGGCCTTTTGTAGTGCCGTGCGAAACAGTTTGCAAAAAATGGGGAAGCGTCTTCAACGAGCAGGCAGCAGTGCCTGGCGGTAGCGAGACCAGTCGAAACACGGGCCGGGATCGGTCTTGCGGCCGGGGGCGATGTCGGAATGGCCGGTGATGCGCTCAGGCGTCAACGCCGGATAGGCGACCAGCAGCAGCTGGGTCACCAGTTGCAGCCGCTCGTATTGGAAATCGGTAAAGGGCTGTTCGTCGGTGCCTTCCAGCTCAATGCCAATCGAAAACTCGTTGCACTCCGCCCTGCCCTCGAATTCTGACTTGCCGGCATGCCAGGCCTTGCGGTTGAACGGTACATATTGCAGCACGTCGCCGTCGCGGCGGATCAACAGGTGGGACGAGACCCGCAGCTCCCAGATGCCGGCGAAGTAAGGATGAAAATCAGGACTGAGCTGGTTGCAGAACAAATCGCTGATCCACGGACCACCGAACTGCCCGGGTGGCAGGCTGATGTTGTGGATCACCAACAGGCTGATTTCAGTGTCGACCGGGCGTTCACTGTGATTGGGTGATTGCACGCGCTGGGCGCCATGGAGCCAGTGGTCAACGATACGAAAAGCGGGCATGGGTCTGAAAAGCCTCTGGTTACGGAATTTTGCCGGAGTGTGAACCCCGTCGGGGTTTGTTTGGCCGGTGTTAGCGTAATCGAATTACAATGGCTTCTGTATCAGCCTTGAGACCGCAATCCTGCGGCCTGCTTCCTGCCTCATGTCTTCCCCTGACCAGCGCTATTTCACCGATCTCGCCGCCACCGTGGCCAACGCCCTGCGTGAAGACATCGGCAGCGGGGATCTGACTGCCCGATTGGTACCGGTCGCCACAGCAGCCAGTGCGCGTGTCATCAGCCGCGAAAACGCCGTGATCTGCGGCCGGCCGTGGGTTGATGCCGTGTTCAATCAACTCGATGCCGGGGTCACGGTGAAATGGCATGTGGCCGAGGGAATGCGTGCAGCCGCCAATGAGGCGGTGTTCAGCGTACACGGCAATGCCCGCGTGCTGCTGACGGCGGAACGCAGCGCCTTGAACTTCCTGCAAACATTGTCGGGGGTGGCGACCACAGCCCGCCGCTATGCCGATCTGGTGCGCCATACCAGGGTGAAACTGCTGGATACGCGAAAAACCCTGCCCGGGCTGCGGCTGGCGCAGAAATATGCAGTGCAATGCGGCGGTTGCCACAATCATCGCATCGGACTGTACGACGCCTACCTGATCAAGGAAAACCACATTGCCGCCTGCGGTGGTGTAACTGCCGCAGTTACCACTGCGCGCCAGGCGAGCCCGGGCGTGCAGGTAGAGGTGGAAGTACAAACGCTGGCCGAGCTCGAAGAAGCATTGGCAGCGGCAGCCGACATCGTGATGCTCGACAACTTCAG
>CAISOD010000145.1 GCA_903887045.1 uncultured Gammaproteobacteria bacterium
GACAAACCGCCAGCGCCAACATCGTGGATAAAGCGGATGGGGTTGTGCTCACCCAGCGCCCAACACTGGTCGATCACTTCCTGGCAACGGCGTTCCATTTCGGCGTTGTCGCGCTGTACCGAGGCGAAATCGAGATGGGCTGAGCTGGCACCGGCTGCCATTGAGGACGCTGCACCACCGCCCAGGCCGATCAACATCGCCGGGCCGCCCAGCACTATCAATTTGGCGCCGACCGGGATGTCTTTCTTCTGCACGTGTTGCGCGCGGATGTTGCCGTAACCGCCGGCGATCATGATCGGCTTGTGGTAGCCACGGATTTCGGTAACGCCGATTTCGGTTGATGCCGGCTCCGCAGTCTGCATTTCAAAGGTGCGGAAAGAGCCGCATAACGCCGGGCGGCCGAATTCGTTGTTGCAGGCAGCGCCACCGAGTGGACCCTCGATCATGATCGATAACGCCGAAGCGAAATGCGCTGGCTTGCCGTAATCGGTTTCCCACGGCTGCACGAAACCGGGGATTTTAAGGTTGGAGACGGTGAAACCGGTGAGCCCTGCCTTTGGCTTGGAGCCAATGCCGGTAGCGCCTTCGTCGCGGATTTCGCCACCGGCGCCGGTGGAGGCGCCGGGGAATGGCGCAATCGCGGTGGGATGGTTGTGGGTTTCCACCTTCACGAGGATGTGTACCGGTTCCTGGTGGAACCCATAGCGCTTGCTGGCCGGATCGGGGAAGAAGCGGCCGCCGCTGAAGCCTTCGAACACCGCCGCGTTGTCTTTATAGGCAGAGAGAATGCCCTGACTGTTGGCCGCATAGGTGTTGCGGATCATGCCGAACAGCGAATGGCTCTCGGCTTTGGCGTCCACAGTCCAGGAAGCGTTGAAAATCTTGTGGCGGCAGTGCTCGGAGTTGGCCTGGGCAAACATCATCAACTCGATGTCGTGCGGGTCACGGCCAAGTTCAATGAACGCCTGTACCAGGTAATCAATTTCGTCATCGGCCAACGCGAGGCCGAGCTCACGGTTGGCGTCCATCAAGGCCTGCTTGCCACCTTGCAGCACCGGCACGCTGGTCATCGGCTTGGGCGCGGTGGCGGCAAACAGCACGGCCGCCTCTGCGGTAGTGCGCAGGATGGATTGCGTCATGCGGTCATGCAGCGCCGGTGCCAGTGGTTGCAGTGCTGCCTCAGTGATGCCGTGAATGCGGTACAACACCCCGCGTTCGAGTCGCTTGATTGTGGCGAGTCCGCAGTTGTGGGCGATGTCAGTCGCCTTGCTCGACCACGGCGAGATGGTGCCCGGGCGCGGCACAACCAAAAGCTCAACCACCGGATCGCTCGCTGCCTCTTGCTGGGGCGGCTGGGTGGGGCCGTAACGCAGCAGGCGATCAAGCAACTGTTGCTGCTCCCGGTCCAGCGCTGCCCCCACATCGGCAAAGTGAACAAAGCGGGCTGCGACACCGGTCACGGCGGCATTGTGTTGTTGCAGGGTACGCAGCAGTTTTGCGCGGGAAAAAGCAGAAAGCGCCGCAGCGCCGGGCAGGGTCAACATCGTCAATACGGCCTGATAAATGCGGATGGGGTGGTGCGAAAGCAGGCGCATTCTACCAGCAGACCAGTGGCCGGGCCGATGCCGCGGCAGGCACTTTGCTGGCACACGCTACAACGCTGTAACACTGCTTGCAGACAGGGCATGCATTATTTTGGTGCACACCCAAGTAAACGCGCACCAACAAACTGCGCCACCTGCCTGTCGCACGCCTCAATTTGAGGCATTACCAGCTGAATTCAGATTATTCTCCAGTAATATCAGGCGCTTAGCGAAGTTGGCCCACCCTTTGCTAACTCCCCTGCAGGAACAAATGTTTCCTAAGCCCCAAACATTTACCAGGAGAAATTGAATGAAAAAGCTTCTTATCGCTAGCGCCATTTCTGCAGCGGCGATGCTGGCATCTACTTCCAGCTTTGCGCAGCTTTCCGGTAGCGCCACGCTGACGAACAACTACCTCTGGCGCGGTCTGACCCAGAGCATGAACGAAGCTGCCATCCAGGGTGGCATCAAATACACCGGTGCCAGCGGCGCCTACGCCGGTACCTGGGTCTCCAACGTTGAATACGACGCCGGCGATGCCTACTCCTACGAAAATGACCTGTACTTCGGGTTTGCCGGTACCTTCAGCGAAGGCATTGGCTACGACCTCGGTTACCTGTACTACAACTACGACGAACAGGCTGGCTTCGACTTCGGCGAAATCTACGGCACCCTGACCGTCGGCAACCTGGCACTGAAAGCATTCTTCCTGACCAATGCCGAGCCGGATGAAGTGGCTCTTGGCCGCCCAGACTGGGATTTCGCCGCCTTGGAAACCTTCTACTTCTCGGGTGACTACAGCATCCCGATGGCCAGCGGCGCCGTAGTTGGTATGCACCTGGGTTACCACGAAGGTGATTTTGCCGAAGCGTTCAACGGCGTTACCACCGGCTACTTCGATTACAACCTCAGCATAGCGAAAGATGGCTTCATGGCCATGATCAGCGGCACCGATCTCGGTGAGGACGATGACAATGATGGTGTTGAGGACTATGCCAGCATGATGCCGCGGGACAACGACAACATGAAATTCGTTGTTGGCTACACGGTGAACTTCGAGCTGTAAACGACTGCAGTACATTGCAGCAAGTAATCCCCTCTTCGCTGCAATTTTTCTTGGCCGGTATACCTTGTGTACCGGCCTTTTTTTATGTGGCTTTTTTGTAGTTCCTTTGCAGTTCTTTTGCGGCTCTTGTGCGACTTTCAGGCCGCTTTTTGGCGGTTGAGCAGTCGCAGGCCGAGACGAACCAGCCAGTTGCTCATTACGATGGGGGCGTCGAGGGCGGCGAGGCAGAGGCAGTCCTGGTCCTGTGAAGCAACGGGGCGATGGGTTTCGCCTTTGGTGCGCACAATGAAATCACCGACGACGTATTTGCCTTCCTGATCCGAAAAACTTCCCTTCAGCAGAACGGTGATTTCATCACCCTGGTGACGATGATGCGGCACACTGCCGCCCGCCTTGATATCCAGCAACGAGGTCTCACGCGCGCGGTCGCCCACATTGAGGCTGGCATAACGGAATTTGCTGCCGACTTTGTTCCACTTCACTTTTTCCAGATTGGCGCCAGCCAGTTTGTGCAGCGTGCGCGGCAAACTGGACACCTTGCTGTCGTTGGTTGCACCGGCCTGCGGCGTTCCCATGGCGGGCCGCGTGGCGATGCGCGTCAGCAGCTTTTCAAACGACGGGCCATCTACCGCTGCTGCAGGTTGCTGCTGCATGAACAGTTCAGCGCCGAGTTCGGTCAATTCACCAACCCGCAAGCGGCAACCGGGGCAATAGTGCAGATGCGTAGCAACGCACAGGGCCTGCGACACCGGCAGACTGCCGGCAGCATAATCGGTGAGAAAACGGGCATCGGGATGAAATCTGACCATAGGATTGCAATGTCCTCTCTACAAAGCTGGTTATTAAGGGGTGGGTTTCAACAAGGCCTTGGGTCGATCAGCGATCAACTACCAGCTTGAGTTTGTTCAGCGCCAGCCGTACCCGCGATTTAACGGTACCCAGTGGCAACTTCAGTTCAGCAGCCACTTCGGCATGCGATTTGTCTTCCAGATAAACCTTCACCAGCACTTCGGTCTGCTCGGCCGGCAACAGCTTCAATGATTCATGGATCTGGCGACGGCTGCGCTGCTGCGCCAGCAGATTGAAGACATCACTGTTCTCGTCTTCGAACCAGATATCTTCCAGATCAAGCTCGCCGTCTTCGTCATCCTGGTAAAGCGACACCGAATTGACCACATGCCGCGCCTGCTTGCGCAGCAAGTCGATACGCATGTTGCGGGCGATGGTAAATATCCACGTGCTGGGACTAGCGAGTTTCGGATCGAAACTGGCGGCCTTGGTCCAGACCTTCAGCATGGTTTCCTGCAACAATTCTTCGGCGAAGGTGTCCGGGTGATCGAGCGATGGCACTTTCCAGGCGAAAGATTTGACCATGGGTGAAAAATGATCGAACAGTTCGCGGAAAGCAGCGTTATCCTGCTTCTCGGCAACTTTCTGAACGCACGCTATCCAGTGCTGCACCCGGTCGTCGGTCAGCGTGGCGGTGTCTTGCGAATCGGAGTCGAAATCCATTGTGCGCAGTAAGCCTGTAAGCATGGCCGCATCCACTGTTGGGTTTGGACTCTTACGCGAGAGGCCAACCTTCGGATCATCGGGCCGGTGCTGGCAGTATAGTCGCTGTCACTGTTGGCAGTTAATCCAACCGTGGCCCCACCGCGTAAAACACAGATGTATAAAAAACTCTTGCGCCTGCCGAGGGATGCCGATGGACCTGTTTGCCGAACCCATGACTGATAGACGACTACAGACAACACCGCGCACCCCAGCGATGATGGTGGTTCAAAAGGTAAAGTCCTTCTACGAGCAGTTCGGCACCGAAGTGCTGCCACGGCTGGACGAGTTCTACACAGCCGATATCGAATTCCGCGACCCGGTGCATACCCTGAATGGCTGTCTGGCCGTGCGGCACTACCTGCAGCGCATGGCTACCAGCCTTGAGCATTACCGTATCCGCTACCTGGACGAGGTCATCGGACCGCACACGGCTTATCTCACGTGGGAAATGGACTACGCCCACCACAAGCTGCAAGGCGGCAAGATAATCACCGTGCGTGGCATGACCCACTTGAAGTTCACCGACAAGGTGTACTATCACGAAGACTGCTACGACCTCGGTGCTTTGTTATACGAACAAGTACCTGTGCTTGGGTTTGCCACCCGCACACTCAAGCACCGACTGGCCAGCTGACGCCAGTATGGGCCGACCGTCACAAACATGGTGGATCACTGGTGCGGGCGCCGGCATCGGCCGGGAACTGGCGTTGCGGCTGGCAGCCGACGGCCACAAGGTTTACGCCACCGCTCGTACCCGTGCCGATCTCGACTCGCTGGCCGCACTTTATCCGCACTGCATAACGCCGCTGCCTGCTGATGTCAGTGATGA
>CAISOD010000146.1 GCA_903887045.1 uncultured Gammaproteobacteria bacterium
GCCCCAGATCAGCAAAGTAGTGAACAATTTTCTTGTGTCCGTTCCTTCCGCTGCTCCCGCCATGTAGAGGGCGCCAACAGTCGACAGCGACGAAAGATCCACCAGGCTCGCACTGACTGCCATCGACCAGGCGATCGGCAGCGGTTCGATCCCACCCAGCTGTTGCGCTAGCGACGGCACCATCGGGAGAAACGCCGGTAGTACAACGCCGGACGTGCTGCTGTAGACCGATATGAGCCCAGCGCCGAAGGCGACAATGGGTTCGATCGTTGCCGGTGTCGAGATCGCGGCGATGCCGGAGGTAATCAGTTCCAGGCCGCGCGTTTCTTGCAGCATTACCACCAGCACGGTCACGCCGGTCACCATCAATATGACGCCCCACGGCATGCGTTTTATCGCCTGCTCTTCATCGACAGTGCGCAGCAGGATCAAGATGGCAGCAACAATAATCGCGACCATGCCGACGTCGAGGGAGAAGGCCACCACGGCGAGTATGAGTCCTGCTATGCCGACAGCCGTCAACCAGTGCTGGTTCTGCATCGCCTCATTCTCCCGGGCAAGGGCAGGTTCAGATGGAGCGGCTGCATGGCTTGTCCGGAAAAGCTTCAAGCCGCCGAACAACATGAAGCCGGCGATGGCGACAAGGGTGTGGGCAAGCGCATTGAAGCCGAAGGTATACCATTGGTAACCGTCGAGACCGATGCGGGCCATGATCTCGTGCGCGACGATGCCGGTCGGGGCAAACGGTGACATGGTTCCCGCCAGTGCACCATTGCCTGCCACCACAACCATGACAAGCGGCGGAATACCGGCACGGGCGGCGGCGGCCATGGCAGGCAGCGCGAGCAATGCGGCCGCCGGGGTCGCGCCCGCGCCGATCGTGGCGATAACGAAACCGACAAGAAAAAACATTGCCGGCAATATAACGGCGTTGCCCTTGCACAACCTGACGGCGTAGCCAGTCAACCGCGCCAAGGTGCCGTTGCAATTGGCGATCGAGAACAGCAGCGTCACACTGACGAGCGTAAACAACAGTTCGGTTGGAAAGCCCGCCAGCACGGCATCAGCAGACATGTCACCAAAAAACACCCCGACTATGAACGCCAGTGCGAGTGCCAGCACGCCGATGTTTACCGTCGTCGTGCAACTCAGCACGACGGCGAGCAAGAGGGCGGCGACTGAAATCCAGGCCAGACTCACGGGGTGCTTTCTGATGCGCTGGAAGTGTGGCTCAGGCAACTTACAAGAGCACCGATATTCGGCAGCAATTCGACGGACTCCACCATCGAGAAGGCTGTTTCGCTTTGGTTTGCATCCAGCAGCAAGCCGGCGCAGTCACTGAATTTCTCATGCAGCTCGCTACGGGTAAACGGCAGGTCGGGACCGCCGCGGTAGCGTTCATCCGCCTTCTGTACCAGAGTGCGACCATCGGCGAGGTCCACTTCGACGGTGCTGCGAATTTTTTCCCAGCCCATGGCTTCAATGGCGGGATCAAGGATGCGCTGCACTTTGCGCATCATCGACTGTACAGCAGGGCTGCAGACAAACTCATCGGTGAATTCCCCGATGCCGGCCTTGCGCCGCAAGGCGATGGCGCTGACCATGAAGGCCGGGCAGAACTTTGCTTCCAGTTCATTGGTGGCGATGTCATAGCGCAGAGGGTTGAGAATGTTGGAACCAGCCCGGATCCTGATCGCCGTGATGGCGTCCGCAGCGACGTCGTGCTCCAGCACAAGGCGCCGCATTGCATCCATCGTAGGATGGCCAAGAACGCCACAAGGATAAGGCTTGATCGATACACCGGGACTGATGATCGTGTATGGATTGCCGAGACGGCCGGATATCCGCGCTTCATCAAAGCCCTGGCCGTGGCTGAAGCTGCTGAAAAATCCCCAGGGTGGATCGAGCGCATCATTGCCGCCGGTAAACCCGCGCGCCGCGAGCTCCGCTGCCACGACACCATTCTGGGCAGCGCGTCCGACATGCAGCGGTTTGGTCATGCTGCCGAAGTTGACACGAATACCTGATGCCGAACTGGCCGCAATCGCCAGCATGTGCCGGATCGCGTTGTTACCGAGACCCAACAGCTTTGCTGCAGCGACGGCTGCGCCAAACGTACCGATGGTGCCCGATGTATGAAAACCCCGCATGTAGTGGGCGGGATCAATTGCCTCGGCAATTTTGCACTCAACTTCGAATCCGGTGAGGAAGGCCTGGAGAAAAGCCTTACCTGAGCAATTTTCCCTTTCCCCGATGGCGAGCGCCGCTGCCAGGGGCGGGATGGTTGGATGGGTGAGCAGACCGAATATGCGGTCGGCACTTGTCGCCAGCTGGGTATCGTCCCAGTCGAGTGCATGCCCTGCTGTGCCATTGATCAGGGCAGTGAGCGCAGCGCTTGCCCTGAAAGGCTGCCGGCCGAAAGCAGTTGCTTCTTGCCTGGAACCGGCAGCAGCTGAGTGCTCCGCAACAATGCGGGTGGCTGGCTGGACGGACCCTGCCAACATGACCCCAAGGCCATCGATGATGCAGCGTTTGCCTGTTTCCAGGGCTTCAATCGGGAAATCTTCGAGCCGTACGGAGCCGATAAAGTCCGCAACGGCGCGGGTGATGTGAGGCATTTTTGTAC
>CAISOD010000147.1 GCA_903887045.1 uncultured Gammaproteobacteria bacterium
AGGCCCGGTGATGGATGCACTGCAGCGCACCGATTTCCTGCAGCATCTCAACGGCGAAGTATTCCTGAGTCATTTGCAGGCGGTGCACACGCTGCAGGAGCGCGAGCTGCAGAGTCATCGGGTGCATCCGGAGTACCAGGATTTCCAGATCTGACCGGCTTGTCTCGTGGCAACCATTTCATTGGGTTACGCGATTGCCTATCGCTTGCAGGTCCATTTCCTTTCAGATTATTTGATGGCCTATCGCTTGCGCTCCCTGATACCGCGTTCGCTCGCTTCCGCTCCTCACACGGTCTCAGCTCGCCGCGATTGGCTGCTGAGATCTGTGAAGGAAATGGACTATCGGCATCGAGAGTTGGCGTCGGTGCTCCATTGGTGGAAGACAATCGCGGTGAGCCGCTGCGAGGTGAGGAGCAGCGCGAGCGAACAGCGCAGCGGGGAACGCAAGCGATTGGCCATCTCTGCACTCTAAGGAAATGGACGGCAAGCGATTGTCACCAAAATAGCCGACTGACTACGACCTGAAGAATACTAAAGTGGAATCACCAACAACGTATCCGTCTGGCGTGAATCAGTGATCACCAATCGCTCGGCAAATTTGAGTACATCGCCCTCTTCAACGATACGATCAACATAACAGCCGGTGGCGAACACAATCATGTCACCGCGCTGCAGCGTGCGCACCACCAGAAAGTTGCTGCGGCAGCGCCAGCCGCCTGTTGAATCGGCTTCCACTTCCAGCGCGCTGATCTGGTGGCGGTAGCACTGCGGCTCGTACACGTTGATGCGGCGATAACCGGTGACTCTGTCCTGCAGCATGCCGTGGCCTTCGCAGGAGTAGAGCGCCAGTGGCAACCTGGCGCGGTGGTTTTCGCGGGTGGTGATGGTGTAGCGGCCGTCGGTTGTGAAGAGCTGCGGCCACTCCTCCATGCGATCATCGTCTATCACCTGCACATAGCGCGTCTGCAGTTGCTGGATGCGCAGCATCAGTTGAGCATTGGCAAGGAAGTCAGTCATCGAGCGCATCTCCCATCAGCGTGCGGTAGCCCTGCCAGAAGCCGCGCACGGTGGTTTCGTTGGCGCGTGAATCGGTGACACTGGCGATGTCGCTGCCGCCCATCATCAATATTGCCTGCTCGTCAGCAGCAGCGCCGGCTATGCCGCGCTGCACGTATTCGCCGATTACACCGTCCTCCATCGATACATAGCCGGCCGGGCCGATCAGATTGCCCTGCCGCAGCCGCAGCGCGCGCAGTTCAGCGTCGTCATCGACGTAGCCGAACACAGTCCAGTGCAGTTCGCTCTTGTCGGGGCCGAGTGGCACCAGTTGCCGCATCGCCAAGGTGTTGTAGATCTGCTGATGCACGCAGGCCGGGAAAATCGATTGGATCGCTACCGTTATGCCGTCGGCATACTCCAGCCGGTGATCAAGCAATTGCGGGCCGGCAAGGCCGATGTCCGGCATTACTGAACGCAACTCTTTGGCGTCGTACCCGCCTTCCTGCAACGAAGCACCTACCGAATAGTTCATCGTATTCCAGCCGTCGTGATTGACGACCAGACCCCCACCCATCGTCAGCCGATTGAGTTTGAAGGTGGCGTAGAACGCATGCAGGATGGTGGCGTGGTACGAATCACGCGCGTTCTCCGCATAGAGTTTCCAGTTGTTGTGCAGCACCTGATGGTAGTATCCGAGCACTTCAACCGGCTTGTGGAACACCCGCCGCAGTTGTTGGCACATCTCGGGGCCAAGCCAGATTTCCAGTGGTTCGGTTGCATCCGCCAGCGTGCCAAACACCACACCGTTGAATACCTCGCTGCGCACCGGCAACAAACCATGGTCGGCCTTGTTGAAACACGCCGGCATGCCGCCTTTGCCTTCGATGCCCTTCTCGAACGGCACCAGCCGCAAGCGGCCATCAAGGTGATAACTCCAGCCGTGATACAGACAGCGCAGCGTGGCCGCCTGACCGCGTGGCTCCACACACACCAGCGCCCCTTTGTGACGACAGCGGTTGATCATCACGCGCACACCGCCGTCGTCACCGCGCACAACCACAACCGGTGTTTCGCCTATCTGGGTGGTGACAAAACTGCCCTGCTGCGGCAACTCGGCTTCGAGGCACAGGTAGTGCCAGGTTGGCCCTTGAAAGATGCGCTGCTGCTCGACGCGATACAGCGCCGGATCCTGCAGATAGCGATAGGGAATGTGGGAGGTATCAGTCATGGCAAAGTCTCCACTTGCTGTCAGTTTGTCGCGCGGCGACTGCGAAAGTACCGCCGGCCCATCAAGATGATGGCAATGGCCGCAGCCAGCATCGGCAAGGCCGCCAGCTGCATCAGGCTGGCGTAGCTCCAGCCCCAGCTGAGCAGGTAACCACCAACAACAGGACCCAGGATGGAACCGAAACGGCCGATACCGAGTGCCCAGCCCACACCGGTTGAACGCATTTCTACCGGATAGAACAACACAGCGAGTGCGTTGACACTTTTCTGCGCACCGCTGACACAGAAGCCGGCGCAGAACGTCGCTACTGCCAACAGCGCCGGCGTTGCCTGCCCCATCGCAGCCACAAAGCCGGTGCCGGCGAGATACAGTCCGGCCAGCACGTAACAGGGATTGAAGCGATCCATCAGTGGACCCGACAACAAGCCGGCCACAATGCCACCCCACGAAATCAGTGTGCTCATCAGTACAGCATCACGCTGCGTCAATCCTGCATCAGTGAAGAGCGTGGGCAGCCAGTTCTGCAGGAAATAGAACACCATCAGATTGCAGAAGAACACGATCCACAGCAGCAAGGTGCCCTGGCTGCGACCGGTATCAAACAAGGCAGTCACTGGCAGCCGTGTCTCTGCTGCCGGTTGAGCGAGAGTGATCGTCGTATCGTGCCGGGGATTGATGCGTGCGAGCTGCGCGTGTACGCCCGCTGCATTCTGCTTGCGCACCAACAGGAATTGCAGCGACTCCGGCAAGCACCACCACAGCAGTGGCAGCAGCAACAGTGGCATGATTGCGCCCGCAAGAAACACCGAGCGCCAACCGTAGTCGTCGATCAACGCCGCTGCCAATACACCGCCCACGATGGAGCCCAGAGAGAAGCCGCAGAACATCAGTATCGTCAGCGTGGCACGCAAGCGACGCGGGCAGTATTCACCGGTCAAGGCCAGTGCATTCGGCATGGCACCCCCAAGTCCGATACCGGCAAGAAAGCGCCACAACATCAGATCTGTCACTCCCTGCGCAAAGGCAGTCAGTAAAGTGAAGCCGGCAAACAGAGCAACGCTGAACAAGAGACAGAAGCGGCGACCGTAATAATCCGCCAGCGTACCTACCAGCAGCAGGCCTGCCATCAATCCCACCAGCGATGCCGAAAACACCGGCCCCAGTTGTGCGCGCGGTATGTTCCATTCTGCGCTGAGCGCCGGTCCCAGATAACCAATCACCTGGGTATCGAGTCCATCCAGCAGCACGACGAGTGCGCACAGCGCAATGACGCGCCACTGCAAGCCACTGAGCGGCCAGCGGTCGAGGAGTTCGTCAGGAGTGGTCGCTGCTGCGGGAACCGCAGTTGTCGCAGTTGTGGTTGATGCTGTTGTCATAAGAATCCGCAGTGGGG
>CAISOD010000148.1 GCA_903887045.1 uncultured Gammaproteobacteria bacterium
ACCCGATAAAGACCTGCCAGTGGTGTTGCCGGTAGCTGTCGAGATCGACGGCGCCACGTCGCCTATCAAGAAGATGCGCTCGTTCATCGATTGCACCTGCCCCAAGTGTGGCGCAGCGGCCGAGCGCGAAACCGATACCTTCGACACCTTCATGGAGTCGTCGTGGTACTACGCGCGCTTTGCCTGTGCCCGTTTTGAAGGCGGCATGCTCAACAAACCCGAAGTGGATTACTGGCTCGATGTAGATCAATACATCGGCGGTATCGAACACGCCATCCTGCATCTGCTCTACTCGCGCTTCTTCCACAAGCTGATGCGCGACCTTGGTCTCGTGAAAACCAGCGAACCGTTCAAGCGCCTGCTGACGCAAGGCATGGTGCTGAAAGACGGCGCCAAGATGTCGAAGTCGCTCGGCAACACGGTAGACCCGGAAGGCATGATCGAACAGTACGGCGCCGACACCGTGCGCCTGTACATGATGTTCACCTCACCGCCAGATCAAAGTCTCGAATGGTCCGACAGTGGCGTTGAAGGCGCTTTCCGCTTCATCCGCCGTCTGTGGAAGCTGATTGGGTCATTCACGGCAGGCAACGTAAAAGCCGACGTGGCCGCGCTGAACGATGCGCAAAAAGACGTGCGGCAGAAAACCCATGCAACCATCAAGAAAGTTACCGACGACTACGACCGTCGCCAGGTGTTCAACACCGCAATCGCCGCCGTAATGGAGTTGTACAACGACGTCAGCAAGTTCGCTGCCGCCAACGATGTACAGGATGGCGGCCAGAATCAGGCGGTAGTGCAGGAAGCACTGGAAGCCATGGTCCTGCTGCTGGCGCCTATCGTGCCGCATCTGTGCCACGTATTGTGGAACCACCTCGGCAAAACCGGCGCCCTCATCGACGCCAGCTGGCCAACGTGGGACGAAAACGCACTCGTCGCCAGCAAGGTCAGCATAGCCGCGCAAGTGAACGGCAAACTGCGTGTAGTACTCGAACTGCCGGCCGACGCCGACAAGGCCGCAATTGAAGCAGCTGCTTTCGCCGATGCGATTGTGCAGAAGTTCGTCGCTGGCCAAAGCGTGAAAAAAGTAATTGTGGTGCCTGGCAAACTGATCAACATCGTGGTGGGCTGAATGCTGAGAACGTTTGCATCAATCGCAATACTGGTGTTTCTGGGTGGCTGCGGCTTCGCGCTGCGTGGCACCGCCGAACTGCCGGCCAGCCTGCAGCCTCTCTACATCGAGAACATCGACAGCAGCTCGCCAATGGGACGCGAACTGTTTCGGGTGCTCGCCAACAACAAGGTTGCGCTGGCTGATGAAGCCGCCACCGACCGCTACAGCCTTGCAGTGGGCAATGAAACATCGAGCGAACGTGCACTCAGCGTCAATGCCAATGCGCGAGCCGGTGAATACGAGCTCACGCTCGGCATCCTCTATCAACTGCGCCGCAATGGCGCGGCCGTGGGTGAAGCCGTGCCGCTGCAACTAAGCAAGGTGTATTTGGCTGATCCGGAAAACGCGATCGCGAAAACCGAAGAGGCTGAGCTGATCCGCACTGAAATGCGGCGCGAACTGGCGCTGCTGATCCTGCGCCGCTTGCAGTCATTCAAGCCGTAAGCTCCCCCCGCCAACCGCATCGGCTACGCCTCACTCAGTATCGGCCAGCTGAAAATCCTGCAGGAAGTCATCACCCTCACCGTATTCGTGCCGTTCTCGGTGATGTACCTCAAAGAGCCACTGCGGCTCGACTATCTCTGGGCTGGCCTCTGCCTGCTCGGCGCCGTCTACTTCATGTTCCGCCCCAAACTCGGCCTCTGAAACAACCAAAGGGGTCGGAGATGTTTGCTCGATTTTTGAGCAAACGTCTCCGACCCCTTTGATCGGACATCTTTACAGGGTGAGGAGTTGGGTGGGGGCGATCAGGAGGCGGGCGGATTCGGATACTTGCTGGGCGCCAACACCATAACCCCAGGCAACCGCGACGAATCGAACACCGGCCGCTGCGGCGGCTTGTTCGTCGTGGCTGGTATCGCCGATGTAGAGGCACTCCGCCGCCACCAGCCCCTGTTCGGCCACTTGGACCTGCAGCATCACGCACTTGTTGGCAAAACCCGGGCTGCGGGAATCGAGGCAGTACACCGATTTGAAATGCGGGGTTAATCCCAGATGATCGAGCAACAACAAAGTGGGCTTCTCGCGCTTGTTGGTGGCCAGGTGCAAGCCGCAACCACTGGCAGCCAGCGCCGCAATCGCATCCACAATGCCCGGATACGGCTGCGTCACCTTCACGCCTTCGGTGTCATAAATCGCTTTGAAATCCGCTATCAGGGTGTCGAGCAACTCGGGCGTTACATCGCCTGCCAACTTGCGCAGCGTGACGGGCAGCGGCGGGCCAATGATGTCGCTCGTCAGTGGAATCTGCGGCTGCAGCCCGCGCGCCTGCAGCACCAAGCCCAATGCATGCAGGATACCGGGGCCGGAATCCACCAGCGTGCCGTCGAAGTCGAAAATCAGATTGGCGGTAGTCATGTCGCAGGAAACACCATTTTTTCACGCTGATAACCGGCCTTATACGCCTCGGCGTAATGCCTGAACTCGACTAGGTCCACTTTGTAGGGAAAGTCACTCTCCGTCAGCCGCTCCCGCAGCTCGCCGATCAAGGCAGAGAGGTCCTGGTCAAACTCAGCCATCAAGTCGAGATCCGAGAACTTCTTGTGGTCGCCTCTGGCTCGGGAACCAAAGCAATAAACCCGCGCTCCGAGGTTCTCGAGCGGCGCCACTACAGCCGCTCGAATGTAGTCGCATTCGCCGTTCGTCAAACCAAACATCACTGCTTCGCCAGTTGCTGCGCCAGGGCTTGCAAGCACGGCACGAAGGCACAGGCAAAGGCGTAGACCTGCTCGGCCAAGTCCTCTTTGTAGGTATGCGACGACAGGTTCCGCATATCGATGGCTTTCAGCCAGATCGCTACATCATCGATATACCCGCTTTGCGCCATTTCGCGTACTACATCCTTCGGTGCCGCAGTGGAAACGCCCATCCTTCGTTTGGCAGTCTTCCACGCCAACTCGACACTGAATTCAAACCGCTGAATAACGGAGTCACGCAGGAAGTCGTTTTTGGGCTGACGCACTGCTTCATCCAGGCGGCCTACAGCCTTGGTGAATTCATCGAGTGTCATACAGCAGCTCCCGCCAAGTGGTTACGGTGCATTGTAGCCGACCGCTTTGATCCCCGGCGTAGAGACGAATCAAATCAAGACCTACAGAGGCGCCCTTGATAAAATGGACAAAAGTCCACTTTACTCATGAGTAAAGTGGAGTATGCTCCATTTTGACCACGGCTCGACGGAGTTACCATGTCACGCATAGAACGCTATCTGAAAGCAGATATTGTTGAGACTCTGCAACGGAAAATGGCCTTTATCGGCGGCCCGCGCCAGGTAGGCAAGACTACGCTCGCCCTTTCGTTGCTGAACCGGGTCGCCACTGAAAAGCACCCTGCCTATCTCAACTGGGACAATCCCAAAGTGCCGCCACGACTGCGCCAAGGTGAGCTCCCCCCCAACCAACCACTAATCATCCTGGACGAAATCCACAAGTACGCCCGTTGGCGCAATCTGGTGAAAGGCCTCTACGACACCGAGAAGTCCGAACGCAGTCTGGTCATTACTGGTTCAGCCCGGCTTGATCACTACCGCAAGGGCGGCGATGCGCTCACCGGGCGTTACCGCTACTACCGCCTGCATCCGTTCTCACTCAACGAACTGACAGAGCATGGTGAAAATCCTGCATCTGCACTTGGACTGCTGCTGCGCTTTGGCGGTTTCCCCGAACCATTGTTCACCCAGAGTGACCGCGACCTGCGTCGCTGGCAGCGGGAACGCATGAGCCAGATTCTGCGCGACGACTTGCGCGATCTTGAACGTGTACGGGAGATCTCGCTGGTTGAACACCTGGCAGACCTGCTGCCGGAAAAGGTGGGCTCTCCCCTTTCAATCAAAAGTCTGCGCGAAGACCTGCAAGTGGATCACAAAACCGTGGAACGCTGGCTCACAATTCTTGAAAACATGTATGTGTGCTTTCGCATTTCACCCTTTGGCGCCAAGCGAATTCGCGCGGTGAAAAAGGAGCAAAAGCTGTACCTGTGGGATTGGTCGATGGTGCAGGGCCCGGGGCCACGTTTTGAGAATCTGGCGGCCTGCCAATTGTTGAAGTACTGCCACTGGCAGGAAGACGTGCACGGCCACCGCATGGAATTGCGCTATATACGCGATACCGACAAGCGCGAAGTTGATTTTGTGGTGCTGCAGGACCGCAAGCCGTTATTCGCGGTGGAATGCAAAACCGGCGAGAAAGCTGCCAGCACTGCAGCGCGCTATTTCTCGGAGCGAACCGACATCCCGCACTTCTATCAGGTACATCTGGGCCAGGCCCACTACCAAAGCCGCAACACCACCGTGCTGCCGTTTACCACGTTTTGCCAAGAGCTCGGGTTGCCGTGAGGGATCAAAGGGGTCGGAGATGTTTGCTCAAAAAGTAAGCAAACGTCTCCGACCCCTTTGATCACATCGAATAAAAATCGAGCATATCGGGCAGGCAGCGTGATTGCAGATCGTACTTTTCCACCACGGTGGTGCGGGCATTGACGCGCACCTGCTCTAGCGCCGCACGGTTTTGCAGCAATTCGCAAGCCCGCGCAGCCAGCTTCTTCGCATCGAAAAAGTCGGCAAGAAAGCCGTTGTCACCCTCCGGGATCACTTCCTTGACTGGCGCTGTGTCAGACCCCAGCACCACACAGCCGGCACTCATCGCTTCCAGCAGCGACCACGACAGCACAAACGGATAGGTGAGATAGATGTGCAACAACGACACCTGCAGCACCTGCAGGTATTGCTCATAAGGCAGCTTGCCGAGGAAATGCACGCGGCTGGTGTCGACATCGCTGCCCCACTCCGCCTGGTACAGCTCGCGATAGGTGGCGGCGGCCACCAGCTTGCGGCCCTAACTCACGTCGTTGCCACCCACCACCTGGATGTGCGCTTTCGGCTGCTGCTGCAGCAACAACGGAATCGTGCGCATCAAGGTGTGAAAGCCGCGATACGGCTCCAGGTTGCGTGCCACGTAGGTGATCACTTCGTCTGCGCGTGAAAGCTGCAGATCATCCACCTTCAGCGTGGCTGCAGCATTGGGGCAGGCGCGCGCGGTATCGATGCCATCGTGCAACTGGCGGATAAGCGGTTGCCACACCAAGGGATACTGCGATTTCTGCCACAGCGTGGGTGATATGCCGGCGTCGGCGTATTCCAGCCCGGTGAGCTGGGTGGAATTCTTAAGGCGGATGCGGCAACGGTCATCGAGATTGGCAGGGAACTCCGGATCGAAGTTCACATCGGGCTGGAAGCCCTTGGCCAACAAGTCCTGACACACGCGGAATGCCGCCTGGCCACGGCGTACATGGCCTCCGAACTGGTGCAGGTAGTGATGCGTCTGCGCATTGGCGCCTTTCGGCTCGGGGTACCCCACCAAGGTTATGCGTGGAGGCAGCCCGGCGCGCTGTTTGATGCGTTTGTCTTCACCAACGGCCACCACCGTATCGCCACGCTCGCCGCCTTGGCGATATGGGGAAACTGGCCTGGGAAGTTTTGGTGGACGAAGAGGTAGCGGGCCATCGGGCCTCAAGAGAAGGAATCGGCGTCCCGCAGGAACTTACCAGCAAGGTCCTTCGCAGCCAACTGCGGCGTGAGGCCGTCGAGCGGCCATTCGATACCTACAGTTGGATCATTCCACAGCAGGCTGCGCTCATGGGCTGGCGCGTAGTACCCAGTAGTTTTGTAGAGAAACTCGGCAAACTCCGACAGCACAAGAAAGCCATGCGCAAAGCCTGGTGGAATCCACGCCAGC
Organism: uncultured Gammaproteobacteria bacterium; assembly: GCA_903887045.1. Classification (GTDB taxonomy): domain Bacteria; phylum Pseudomonadota; class Gammaproteobacteria; order Pseudomonadales; family Pseudohongiellaceae; genus CAILUG01. Next base: position 5,905 of record CAISOD010000148.1, read on the forward strand.
CTTTTGTTCTCGGCAGAAAGCACAAACCCCACCCACTTGCCGAAATTCGGTGACGAGCGGCGCATGTCCACCGCTACGTCGAATACCTCACCCACCACAGCCCGCACCAACTTTCCCTGCGGCTGTTGGATCTGGTAGTGCAGGCCGCGCAGCACACCGCGGCTGGATCGGCTGTGGTTGTCCTGCACGAATTCCAGATCCAGCCCCACGTCGGCCAGCATCTTCTTGTTCCAGCTCTCGTAGAAAAAGCCGCGAGCATCGCCAAACACCTTCGGCTCCAGCAACACCACTTCCGGCAGCGTTGTTTCTATGCGCTTCACTCAAGGATTTCCTGTTTCAGCAAACCTTTCAGGTATTTGCCATAACCGCTCTTCGCCAGCGGCTGCGCCAGTTTTTCCAGCTCGGCATCGTTTATCCAGCCCTGATGCCACGCCACTTCCTCGGGGCACGCCACCTTCAGGCCCTGGCGGCGCTCAATGGTCTGGATGAACGAACTGGCTTCCAGCAACGAATCATGGGTGCCGGTATCCAGCCACGCCATGCCGCGCCCCATGATCTCCACGCTAAGCTCGCCGCGTTCCAGGTAAATACGATTGATGTCGGTAATCTCCAGCTCGCCACGCGGCGATGGCTTCAGGTCGCGCGCAAAGTCGCACACTTGATTGTCGTAGAAATACAGCCCGGTAACCGCATAGCGCGACTTCGGATGTTTGGGTTTTTCTTCGATGGTGACGGCAGTGCCGTCTTTGTCGAAGCTCACCACGCCATAACGTTCCGGATCACTCACCGCATAGGCAAACACGGTGGCGCCCGGCTTGCGACCCGCGCCAACCTTGTTGGCGCGCTGCAACTGCGACGCAAAATCATGGCCGTAGAAAAGGTTGTCGCCCAGCACCAACGAACTCGGCGCGCCGCCAATAAAATCACGCCCGATGATAAACGCCTGCGCCAAGCCATCCGGGCTCGGCTGCACTGCAAATTGCAGGTTCAGCCCCCACTGGCTGCCGTCACCCAGCAACTGCTGGAAGCGCGGCGTGTCTTGCGGCGTGGAGATCAAGAGGATGTCGCGCATGCCGGCCAGCATCAGCGTGGTAAGCGGGTAATAGATCATCGGCTTGTCGTAGATGGGCAGCAGTTGCTTCGACACTACCGATGTAACCGGATGCAGCCGCGTGCCGGAACCGCCGGCCAGAATGATGCCTTTTCTTGTTGTCATACCAGGATTTCCTTCAAGGTTCTCAATACATGTACTTGCCAATGCGGCAGCTGCAAACCAAAGGTGCGCTCAAGTGCAGAACAATCGAGCCGCGAATTGGCCGGCCGTGCAGCCGGCGTTGGATAGTCGGCAGTGGTGATGGCCACAATGTTGGCAGCATCCACCTTCAGCGGCGCCCCCAACCGGCGCGCCTCTCCAATGACAAAACTTGCATAGCCGTGCCACGAAGTTTCCCCCGCCGCCGCACAGTGATACACACCACGCAGGCCCGCATTGCCCCACATCTGCTTCAAGATCTGGGCTGCCACGTCGGCCAGCAGTTCAGCCGATGTCGGCGCACCCACCTGATCGCCCACCACCCGCAACGAATCGCGTTCGCCCGCCAACCGCAGCATGGTCTTCATGAAATTGGCACCGCGCGCGGCATACACCCAACTGGTGCGCAGGATCACGGCCTGCCCACCGGCCGCCAGCACTGCTTCGTCGCCCGCCAGTTTGCTGCGGCCATAAGCGGAAAGCGGACCGGTGGCATCGGTTTCCACATACACGCCCTGCTTGTTGCCGGCATAGACATAGTCCGATGAGTAATGAATGAAGGGAATGCCGGCCTTGGCTGCCGCAGCAGCCATGGCAGCGGGTGCCGTGGCATTGATGGCAAACGCCAGCTCACCCTCCTGCTCGGCTCTATCAACGGCAGTGTAGGCAGCGGCATTGATGATAGCTCGCGGGCGCTGCGCAGCAATCAGTGCCGAGATTGCTGCCGGCGAAGCCAAATCCACCGCTGCCCGATCAAGCGCCACCACAGCCCCCAACACAGCCAAGCTGCGTTG
>CAISOD010000149.1 GCA_903887045.1 uncultured Gammaproteobacteria bacterium
TGTGGGTTGGGGTTGCGCGAGTTCCCTAGTAGTGACGTCATTAACTGCAATGAGTTCAGATGGTCTGCGCGAAAAGCCATAGCTGCCCCCTGCAGCCGAAGCAATCGAGACTCCTTCCAATATAAATGCTGCTGCAATAAAAACAATCTGCTTCGTCCCGGCTCCCAGGGCTGTCATCAACCTGCCAGACACTCATTGCCCAGATAACCACCGCCCCCGCAGTAAGTCACATCCTGCAACTGCATCAGGATGCCATCGGGATCGGTGAAGTACAGCTCGGGTGTGCCGCCTTCGGCACCGCCGCGAGCCGGCATGCGCAGGCTTATATAGTGCATCAGTGGGCCTGCCTGCGGCGGCGGACCACCCGGGGCAGCCTCCGGACGTGCTTTCAAACCGTATTCGGTAAGCTTGGCGAGTATCTGATCGACATTGAAGCCGGTCATGTTGAAACAGCCGTGGTTGAGGTTGGCCGGCGTTTTGTTCTCGCTGGCGCCACCGGCATACATGACGAACTGCTTGCCGTCGCCAGTACCTGTAACAGGGGAAGTTGGACCCTGATACGACTGCACCTTGAGGCCAAACAGCTCCTGGTAATAGGTGTTGGCACCAGCGCCATCGTTAACGAATGCTGTGAAATGGCTGATTTCAGTGAGGCTGAACATGCCCGCCGGCGCAGCTTCAGGAGCGCTGCAAACATTGCCGAGCTCGCCGGCACCACCGCAATAGCTGGTATCGCTCAACTGCACGATCAGTCCGCGCGGATCGGAAAAATACAGTTCGGGGGTTTCGCCGCGCATGCGGACCCACAGTTTGTTGGCATTGTCGATGCCAGGCGCCGCTGGCGATGGTGCTTCAATGCGGACATAACCGCGGCTTTCGAGTGCGGCCTGCACAGCGGTGATGTCGAAGTTTTCTACCGAGTAACCAATCTGCGTGATAGCCGGCTTTTCGTTCGGCAGCACTTTGCGCACTGCCATGAACGCAGGGCCTTCACCAACCCGCATGCAGATGCGATCGCCAGAACGGCCCTGCACTGGCATACCGAACAGGTCCTGGTAGAACGCCTGGGTGCGGGCAACATCGGCCACGCTCAATTCGAAGCAGTTGATCTTCTCGATGCTCAAGGCCGGGCCGCTCTGCGCCAGCACGCCGCGTACAAACGCCAAGGCCGGCAAGGCTGCCAGCAGACTACGGCGGGAAATACCTGACATCGCTTTGGTTTTTATGGTTGTCATGGTGAGTTGAACCCCTCTTGAAGGACAGTGGCATCTTAGCTTCCGCTCGTTGGCGGCGTCCAGCTGACTGCCAGTGTTGATAGTTGACGCTTCCGCCAATGCTCGATTGACTTCATTGGCCCGCTATGTGAGTTTCCCTGCTGTTATCGGGGACTCCATGCAAGGTGCAAACAGTGTGCATATTCCCCGAAACATCCACATTCCTGAGGGGGATACCATCATGACTCTGCAACACGCAATTCGCGCCGGTCTGCTGCTGGCATTTTCGACTTCCGTATTCGCACAAGCTCCAGCCGGCGGCGCTGCTCCACCACCGGCAGACACCAGCTTGAGCTTCTTTGTGACCAGCGTTGGCTCTGGCAAAGGTGCCAACCTCGGCGGCCTCGCCGGAGCTGACGCACACTGCAAGGCACTGGCCGAAGCTGCCGGCACCACCGGCAAAACCTGGGCAGCCTACCTGAGCACCACCGGTGCCGGTGGCGTCAACGCCAAAGACCGTATCGGCAAAGGCCCGTGGTACAACGCCAATGGCGTACTGGTAGCCCGTAGCGTCGACCATCTGCATTACAGCAACGTGTTGCTGACCAAAGCAAACTCGATCACCGAGAAAAAAGGCATCGTGAATGGTGTAGGCGACACGCCGAACCAGCACGATATCCTGACCGGCACCAACCCGAACGGCACCGCTTCTGAGATGACGTGCAACAACTGGACCAGCGACAGCAACGAAGACAACCCGAAAGCCACTGTCGGCCACCTCGACCGCACGGGTGGTGGCGCCATGGCTGAATCATGGAATGCAGCACACGCCAGCCGTGGTTGCAGTCAGGAAAAACTGATCGCTTCTGGCGGCAACGGTTACTTTTACTGCTTCGCTGTGACTGAATAAGACTGCAACATGCTACAAACGAAAGGCACCCTCGGGTGCCTTTCTGCATTGTTTTTTCTGATAAACGCTTTTCCAATTGAAACGACAAGAATAAGGGCGAGTCCAATGTCAGTAACCTACCAGGTCAACGAGTTCGTCGATGACCAGAAAATCAGCCGTTTCAATATCCAGCTGCTGGTATGGAGCTTTCTGACCATGTTTGCCGACGGCTTCGACCTGAACTCGCTCGGTTTCGCAGCACCGGAACTGACCCGCATGTGGGGCGTTGAGCGCAGCGCGATGGGCCCCGTGTTGAGCGCTAATTTGTGGGGCATCTTCATCGGCGCTCCCTTGCTTGGATGGCTGGGTGATCGCTACGGACGCCGCCCGCTGATTATCGCCGGCACGTTGCTGTACGGCTGCATGACATTGTTGATGGCGTTCTCAACCACCATGGAGCAGATGATTGCGCTGCGTTTCATCGCCGGCATCGGCATTGGTGGCATCATGCCGAACACCATCTCGCTGAATTCCGAACTGACACCGAAGAAGTTCCGCTCCACTCTCATCGTGCTGATGTTCATGGGCATCACCACCGGCAGTACCGCCGTTGGCCTGGTAGCGAAATATCTGCTGCCTACCCATGGCTGGCAGATACTGTTCCAGGCCGGTGGCGTGTTGCCTTTGGTGGTGGGTGTATGCCTTTACTTCGCCTTGCCGGAATCGTTGAAACTACTTTCCACTCTGAAGGGACGCCGCACCGAGCTGCTTGCCACTGCGCGTCGTATGCGACCAGATCTGGCGATTGCTGACGATGCGGTCTTCACCAACGAGCAACAATCTGCGGCAGGCAGTAGCCATGTGCGGGAACTGTTCAGGGGCAGCCTGGCGCTGATAACACCCCTGTTGTGGGTATGCTTTGTGATTGCATTGATGGCGAACTTTTTCCTCAACAACACATTACCGCTCATCTACGACAAGTACGGCATCCCCGCCGTTGAAGCCGCCAATATCACCACGATGTACCACGCCGGCGGCATAGTGGGCGGCATTATTGTCAGCCTGCTGCTCGATCGCATCGGCTTCACTGTGGTGGCACTGATGTTCCTGCTGGGCGTGCCTGCGGTGATGCTGCTGGGCACCGACAGCCTTGGATTTACCATGCTGGCTGGGGTGGCAGGCATGGCCGGTGTGATGATCCTTGGTGCGCAGTTCGGCAATAACGCTGCTGCCGGCCTCATCTATCCAACTGCAGTCCGCGGCAAGGGCGTGGGCATTGCATTGTCGATCGGCCGCTTTGGTGCCATTGCCGGCCCCACGGTAGGAGCCATCATGCTGGGCATGGATATGACACTACAGACCCTGTTTCTGCTGGCCGGGTTGCCGATACTCATCGGGCTGGTCGCATCCATACTGCTGGCGTGGTTGTGCTACCGCCGGTTCAACAGCGTTTTGCTCGACGATACGCCAGCCAACCACGGGCGTTAATGTCGCCCCGTCCAGTCATGCTCGGGTAGAATTGCCGGCTTGTTGGCCAGCCGTTTACCCTTGCATGAATCTCAAGCTCGAACTCGAAACCCGCATCAGTCAGGCACTGTCATCACTGACAGGCCAAAGCCCCTGCCCGGCCCTCGTGGCATATTCCAAAAGCGCCCAATTCGGCGACTACCAGGCCAACGGCGTGATGTCGCTGGCGAAGAAACTCGGTCGCAATCCGCGCGAGTTGGCGCAGCAGTTGGTGGGCCAGCTTGATCTCAGCGATGTGGTCGCCAAAATCGAAGTGGCGGGTCCGGGTTTCATCAACCTGTTCATCAAGCCGGAGTTTCTGGGCGAGAGCCTGAACGCACTGGATCACAAACGGCTGGTGGCACCGACTGAAACCCCCCAGACTGTGGTGATCGACTATTCATCGCCGAACCTGGCGAAGGAAATGCATGTTGGTCATCTGCGCGGCACCATCATCGGCGATGCCATTGCGCGCACCTTCGATTACCTCGGCCACCAACTGATCCGCCAGAACCACTTCGGTGACTGGGGCACGCAGTTCGGCATGCTGATAACGCATATGCAGGAACTCGGCAGCGGCAATCAACTGAACGCGGAGCTGGCCGATCTCGAGCAGTTCTATCGCGCTGCCAAGCAACGCTTCGACAGCGATGCCGCTTTTGCAGACAAGGCCCGCAACAATGTCGTCAAACTGCAATCCGGTGATGCAGACTGTCTGGCCATGTGGAAAGCGTTTACGCGCGAATCGATTGCGCATTGCCAACAGCTTTACCAGTTGCTCGACGTCACACTGCAGCCCACTGACATGCAGCCGGAGAGTTTCTACAACGATAAACTGGATTCTGTGATGCAGGCATTGATTGCAGGAGAACTGCTGCGCGAATCCGACGGCGCCCAGTGCGTATTCCTCGACGACTTCAAGACCAAAGAAGGCGAACCGCTGCCGGTTATCGTGCAGAAAACCGGAGGTGGATTTTTGTATGCCACTACTGACCTTGCCGCGATACGTTACCGCTGCCAGGAGCTGAAGGCCGAGCGCGTGCTTTACGTGGTTGACGCCCGCCAGAGTCTGCATTTCCAACAGGTGTTCAAGGTGGCGCAACTGGCCGGCTTTGCCAGCGCAAACTGCAGCCTCGAACACCTGTCGTACGGCACCATGATGGGCAAGGACGGCAAGCCTTTCAAAACCCGCAGTGGCGATACGGTCAAACTGGTCGACCTGTGCGATGAAAGCATTGAGCGCGCATTTACGCTTGTCAGCAGCAAGAATCCTGACCTCGACGAATCGGAGCGCCGCACCATTGCCAAGGTCATTGGGATCGGTGCCGTCAAGTACGCCGACCTGAGCAAGAATCGCAACAGCGACTATATTTTTGACTGGGACTCCATGCTGTCATTCGAAGGCAACACGGCGCCGTACCTGCTGTATGCCTACGCCCGTATCCGCAGCATCTTCCGCCGTGCCGGATTTGATACCGAAGCCCGCTATGCAATCAGCATCGAAACTGCCGAGGAGCAGGCGCTGGCGTTGAAGCTGCTGCAGTTTACCGAGTCGGTGGAATTGCTGGCGGATGACTGCCTGCCCAATCAGCTGTGCCTTTATCTGTACGAGCTGTCCGGACTCTTCATGAAATTCTATGAGGCCTGCCCGGTGCTGAAGGCCGAGGGTGCTATCCAGATTTCGCGACTCGGCCTGTGTCAACTGACAGCGTTGACGCTGAAGCAGGGTCTGAAGCTGCTGGGAATCAGCACACTGGAACAAATGTAGGCTGCAACTTTGCTGCGCCGTTTGCCGGCGCCAAATGGCTATAATCGATTCATTTTCTGTAACTACTGCCGGAACCAACATGAGCAAACCGACGCTGATCTATACCTGGACTGACGAAGCCCCTGCGCTTGCCACCCATTCGCTGCTGCCGATATTGCGTGCATTTACCGCGCCAGCCGGTATCAACATCGAAACCCGCGACATCTCGCTGGCGGCGCGTGTTTTGGCAGTCTTCCCGGACAAACTGGCGCCGGCACAATTCCAGTCGGATGACCTCGCTGAACTCGGCAAGCTGTGCACCACACCGGAAGCCAACATCATCAAACTTCCAAACATCAGCGCGTCAATGCCGCAGCTGAACGCCACCATCAAGGAACTGCAGGCCAAGGGTTATGCCCTGCCGGACTATCCCGAAAACCCGCAAACGCCAGAAGAAAAAGACATCAAGACGCGCTACGACAAAGTCAAAGGCAGCGCCGTGAACCCGGTGCTGCGCGAAGGTAATTCCGACCGACGCGCCCCAGGCGCGGTCAAAGCCTATGCCCGCAAGAATCCGCATTCGATGGGCAAATGGGCGCCTGATTCACCAACCCACGTAGCCCACATGCACAGTGGTGATTTCTTCGGCAGCGAGATTTCCCGCACGATCGACAAGGCTGACACTTTCCGCATTGAATTTGTCGCTGGCGACGGCACCGTTACCGAAATGAAGAAAGCAGCACCATTGCTGGCCGGCGAAGTGATTGATGCCTGCGTGATGAGTGCATCGGCTCTGCGCGCTTTCCTTGAGCAGGCGATGCAAGATGCCAAGGCGCAGAACCTGCTGCTGTCCGTGCATCTGAAAGCCACCATGATGAAAGTCAGCGACCCGATCCTGTTCGGTCACGCGGTATCCGTCTACTTCAACGATGTATTCACTAAACACGCAGATACTCTGAAGAGCATCGGCGCCAATCCGAACAACGGCTGGGGACAAATCCTTGAACAGATCAAGACCCTGCCCGACGCCAAGCGCGCAGAAATGGAATCGGATATCGCTGCCTGTTATGCGAAGCGTCCTGCATTGGCAATGGTGAACTCCGACAAGGGCATCACCAACCTGCACGTGCCGAGCGACGTCATCATTGACGCCTCAATGCCAGCTGCGATTCGCGCCTCCGGCAAAATGTACGGCCTCGACGGCAAGTTGTACGACACCAAGGCCGTGATCCCCGATCGCTGTTATGCCGGGGTATACCAGGCCACTATCGACTTCTGTCGCGAACAGGGTGCCTTCGATCCACGCACAATGGGCAGTGTGCCCAACGTGGGTTTGATGGCACAGGCCGCTGAAGAATATGGTTCACACGACAAGACCTTTGAAGTGAAGGTCAGCGGCACCATGCGTGTCGTCAACAGCGCTGGTGAAGTATTGCTGCAGCACGCGGTGGAAAAAGGCGATATCTGGCGCATGTGCCAGGTAAAAGACGCGCCAATCCAGGACTGGGTCAAACTGGCAGTCAATCGCGCCCGCCTGTCGAACACCCCGGCTGTGTTCTGGCTTAGCCCGGAGCGCGCACACGACCGCGAACTCATCACCAAGGTCAACAAGTACCTCGCCAACCACGACACAGCGGGACTCGATATACGCATCATGTCGCCAGAGCAGGCCACGCTGTTCTCATGCCAACGCCTGAAGGAAGGCAAGGACACCATCTCGGTGACCGGCAACGTACTGCGCGACTACCTCACCGACCTGTTTCCGATTCTCGAAGTGGGTACCAGTGCCAAGATGCTGTCGATAGTGCCGCTGATGAATGGCGGCGGCATGTTCGAAACCGGCGCTGGTGGCTCGGCACCGAAGCATGTGCAGCAGTTCGTCGAAGAGAATCACCTTCGCTGGGATTCGCTGGGCGAATTCATGGCGCTGGCAGCTTCACTTGAACACATGGGCAACGTTACCGGCAGCAAGCCGGCGCTGGTGCTGTCAAAAACGCTGGATAACGCCACCGGCATGTTTCTGGACGAAGACAAATCGCCGCAGCGCGATGCCGGCCAGCTCGACAACCGTGGCAGTCACTACTATCTCGCACTTTACTGGGCGGAAGCACTGGCAGCACAAAACGACGACGCAGCCCTGAAAGAGCGCTTCACAACGGTGGCGCAGCAACTGCGCACGCAGGAAGCTGTGATCGTGCACGAGCTGAACTCGACACAAGGCGGCAAAGTGGATATCGGTGGTTACTACCGCACCGATCCGGCGCTCTGCACCCAAGCCATGCGCGCTAGCAAAACGCTGAACGCCATCATCGATGGCATGACGGTCTGACTGGAACTGCAGTGACAAAAAAGCCGGCTGAAAAGCCGGCTTTTTATTGAAGCAGTATTTCCATTACGGCTTGCGGAACAACAGAACCGCTTGATCGGTATGCCGACGGGTTCCCGGCGCGAACACCATCTTGCTGCGATCATCTTCTGCATTGGCCAAAAGATCGCTGTCCGTTGCCAGCACGAAGCCGGCAGCAGTGACTTCGTCGATGATGGTCTGTTTCGCCATACGGTGGATGGTGCCAGCATCGCGCCAGCCGGAACCGGCTTCAGCCTGGTGGTCAATGACGAAGTACACACCACCTGGTTTCAGTGCAGCAAAAATCTTTGCATTCATTGCTGCGGTATCGACCATCAACGGTTGCAGGTCGTGGTAGTACAGGATGTTGTAAACGCCATCGAGGTCCGGCGCGAGCTTGATATCGTTGTAGTGCACAACGGTATAGCTGGTGTTGGCATGGGCATCGGAGAATGCCTTGCCCTTCTTGGTGGCATCGTTGATGGTTTCCATATACGGCATGTCGTACAGGTCAACCTTGCCATTCGGGCCAACCGCTGCCGACAGGATTACCGAATAGTACTGACCAAACGAAGTGATCTCGGCGATGTGATCACCCTCTTTCAATCCGGCCAGCATCAGGGTTTCAGCAGGTTTGCGCGCAGAATCAATCTCTTTCTGCTCGGCCGGGCGGCCCGTGGCTTCAATCGCCCGTTTGATATGTACCGGTGCATCGGCAGGAACGGAGTAGTCCTGCGCTAAGGCTGCCATTGATGACAGACCTAGCGCAGCGACGAGTGCCAGCTGTTTGACTATCGTTTTCATGGGGCGTCCTCGGGAATGGGAATGGCGCGAGGATTGTATGCCCCGCGTTCTATTTGGCCAAATCCAGCAGCAGCTTGTTCAAGCGGCCAATGTAGGCCGCCGGATCTGCCAGCTGGCGCCCTTCTGCCAGCGATGCCTGGTCGAACAGGATATTGCTCAGATCGGCAAAGCGGTCTTCATCGGCTTCATGATCCAGCTTCTGCACCAAAGGGTGCGTGGTATTGATTTCGAAGATCGGCTTGCTGTCCGGCACTTTCTGGCCGGCTGCTTCCATGATCTTGCGCATCTGGAATCCCATGTCGTATTCGCCCACAGCCAGACAGGCGGGAGACTCGGTAAGACGATGGGTTACCCGTACTTCCTCGACACGCTCTTCCAATACCTTCTTGATGCGGTCCAGCAACGGCTGTGCTTTCTCAGTTTCAGCCTGCTGCTTTTCCTTGTCTTCGGGACTGTCGAGTTCACCGAGATCGAGTTCGCCTTTGGTAATGTCCTGCAACTCTTTGCCATCGAAATCACGCAGGTGGCTCATCAGCCATTCATCGACGCGATCTGATAGCAGCAACACTTCAATGCCCTTTTTACGGAAGACTTCAAGGTGCGGGCTGTTCTTGGCTGTCTGGTGGGTTTCACTGGCGATGTAGTAGATCTTTTTCTGGTCCGGCTCCATGCGGCCAACATAGTCTTCCAGTGATTGATTCTGGGTGGCCTCTCCAGTGTTGGTGGTTGCGAACATCAGCAGTTTGGCAACCTTGTCTTTGTTGACCTGGTCTTCAGATGGCCCTTCTTTCATCACATTGCCGAACTCTTTCCAGAATTCCTGGTATTTATCGGCATCCTTCTTCTTCAACTTCTCCAACATGTCGAGCACGCGCTTGGTGAGAGCACTCTTCATTGATTCCACTGCAGGGTCCTGCTGCAGGATTTCACGGCTTACATTAAGTGATATGTCATTGGAATCGACCACTCCCTTGATAAAGCGCAGGTACAAGGGCAGGAACTGCTCGGCATCGTCCATAATGAAAATACGCTGCACATAGAGCTTGAGGCCACGAGCGCCGTCGCGGTTCCACATGTCGTAAGGGGCGCGCTGCGGCAGGTACAGCAGGCTGTTGTATTCGAGCTTGCCTTCAACCTTGTTGTGGCTCCAATCGAGCGGATCGGTAAAGTCGTGCGAGATATGCTTGTAGAACTCCTTGTATTCGTCGTCACTGACATCAGTACGTGGACGGGTCCACAACGCTTTGGCGGAGTTGACGGCTTCAAACTCAACCGGCTTTGGTTCTTTCTGTTTGTCTTCTTCACTGCGGAAGTCGGCCTTCACCATCATCACCGGCAGCGAGATGTGATCAGCGTATTTCTTTACAATACTGCGAAGGCGATAACCGCTGGCAAAATCCTGCTCATTGGGCTTCAGGTGCAACACTATGCGCGTGCCGCGCTGCTGGATATCCACGTTTTCCACGCTGAAATCCGCTTCACCGGTGCTTTCCCAGTGCACACCGTTGGCAGCTGGCTCACCAGCCTTGCGGGTAAGGACTTCCACACGGTCGGCCACGATGAAGGCGGAATAGAAACCCACTCCGAACTGTCCGATCAGTTGTGAATCCTTCCTCTGGTCACCTGACAGGTTGGCCAGGAACGCTGCAGTGCCTGACTTGGCGATAGTACCGAGGTTTTCTACCACCTCGTCGCGCGTCATGCCGATACCGTTGTCGCTGACAGTGATGGTTTTCGCCACTTCGTCGACTTCTACCGTGATCTTCAGGTCGGCATCGCCCTCATACAGACCATTATTGGTTAGCGCAAGAAAACGCAGCTTGTCAGCAGCGTCGGACGCATTCGAAATCAGCTCACGCAGGAAAATCTCTTTATTGCTGTAGAGGGAGTGGATCATCAAATGAAGCAGTTGCTTGGCTTCAGTCTGGAATCCACGGGTTTCTTTGGCTGCTGCTGACATAGAAGTCTCCTTTTGCCGAATTTTCATTGTGCGCATGAAAATGTGGGCAGTTGGAGAAAATTCAAGGCTAACGATTGGTGGTCAGGGGTATCAATTCTTTGCCAATAACCCGCAGGGAACCTACAACCATCCCAACGATGCCGATACAGAA
>CAISOD010000150.1 GCA_903887045.1 uncultured Gammaproteobacteria bacterium
TACTTTGCCCACTTGGCTAAAGCGGTCGTCTTCTGGCTCTTGGGCCGGAATGGTTTGCAGCGTGAATACCTTCTTGCCTTGCTGCGGGCCAACGGCCGCGCGGTAAGTCACGCTGTGGCTTTGCAGGTGATGCAGGGCGTTGTCGTCGAGGGCGTCGAGCGTGAGGTAGCTGCTGTCATCCTCTTGAGTGAGCAGGCCTTGGCGGATCAGCAGTTTGGCCAGGCGCTCGCTGATGCGTTGCACTACCGTTTGCAGCTGGTCTTTGGTGGGGGCGTTGACGGGCTTGAATGCCAGCGTGTTCGCCTTGTTGCTGACGTAAACCCCGTCCAGGAACAGCATATGGGTCGCTCCTGCGCATCCATGCGCCCGCGACATTCGTGCATCCCTGCACATCAAATGCACATTCAGGTTCAGTGCTGAACCAAAGCGCTGAATGAAGGTGATGGCCCCGGTGTGAGCTGTATCGTGTGTGTGGCCAGCAGCGTGGATCAGATGGGTGGCGATGGTGCGGTAGACAATACCGAGGGCTTTGCTCATTACCTCCGGTTTACTGGCAAACAGGAAACGCAGCTGGAACGGTACGCTCAGCACCCACTGGCGGTAACGGTGCTGCGGGCAGAATATCGTCCACCAGCAAAGCGGCGTGTTCCACCATGCGCTTGGCGCCGCAGCTGGGGCAAAAGCCTCTTTTCTTGCAGCTGAATGCTACGAGATCTTCGTGTTTGCACAGCTGGCACTGCACGCGCAGAAAGCCGTATTCGAGGCGGCCGCACTTGAGGTAAGACTCGAACTCCTGCTGCACAAAGTCCGGCAGCGGGCGTTCGGTCTTGGCCATCAAGGCGCAGAATGTGGGGTAGTGGCGCTCCACCAGTTGATAGAGCAGCGTGCGCTCCGGTTGATGGCGGTGGTAATGGGCGTTGCCCGCAAGCGGGCTTGCAGGCTGGATAAGCGAGACCATGCAGGCGTCCTTTCCTGTGTGGGGTTGTCTCCAACATAATCCGGCTTTGGCGTTTATGCCTGTCAATCATTTGACTGAACGTCGGCAATGCCTAATGAAAATCCCTGCTCGGCAACTGCAGACTCCCCAACAAGTGCGAGTGATCAAACAACCTGCCTGCCACCAGATGCACCACGTTGTCTTTCTTCTCGACAATGCCGTGTACACCCAACAGTTGTGCCTTCAGCAGTTCGCGGCGTTGGCGTTCTACCAATGAACTCCACACCACCACGTTGATGCAGCCGGTTTCATCTTCCAGCGTGACGAACATCACGCCGCTGGCGGTACCGGGGCGTTGGCGGCAGGTGACGAGGCCGGCGACGCAGATGCTTTGCTGGTGGCGTGCGTGGTTCACATCATCGGCGGTTTTCAATTGCATGCTGCTGAGTTTGGGGCGCAGCAGCGCGAGTGGATGCCGGCCGAGGGTTTGCCACAGCGCCAGCCGGCGATGGCCGGCGAGAGTGGAGAGGGCGTTGGCTTCCGACAAACAGTTGAGATCACGTTTGTTGAGTTGGCTGCGCTGGAAGAAGTCGTCGCTGTTGGCGAAGCAGCGTTGTTGCCGCGATTGCAGCAGCCGTTGGCCGCCGCTGTGGCTCAGGCCCTTGACCATGTGCAGACCGAGTCGCACGGCGGGCTCACCGTCTTCACCGAAGCCTTTGGTCATCTGGTAGATCTGCTCGGCATAGTCGGCGCTGTAGCCGCGCGCTGTCATGCCATCGAGCAGCCGCTGGCGGAAGGGTTCGAGTCCACCTTTGCGTTTCCACGCCGCCATGGCACGGCGCAGTTGATCAGCTTCGCCGGGCGTGAAGCCGGCAGCCACCATGGCGATCTGCATCA
>CAISOD010000151.1 GCA_903887045.1 uncultured Gammaproteobacteria bacterium
GCCTTGGCGGTACCTGCATGGAGAAGCCCTCTGTAGAGATTGCATGCTTTTATTGGATGCAGTGTTGCCTGCATCCGGTTGTTTGAAGCAATCCTAGCAGTGTCGCCCCGAGCATGTTGAGTGCCGCGCGGTTCGGCTCCAATCTTTCACTTTTCTTGCCCATACCGGCAAAAACAAAAACCCCCGCAGAGCGGGGGTTCATTCGAACAAGCGGCAGCAATCCGACGCTTTCCATCGTGCAAGGGTTACTTCAGGCCTTTGGCTGCGGTATCCCAATTGGCATTGGTGCACAGCTCGCAATCAGCACCCACAAACATCTTGCCGGCAGCAGAGTCGCCTTTGAACTGGTAACTCAGCCAGCGCCAAACCACGTTGGCAAACTCACCACCGCCCTTGTGGTACATGGTGGCCGTGTGGCCGGCGCCGTGGCGGGCACCGTAGAAAGTCGGCAGATTGTTGACCGCATCGAAACTCTGGCGCGAGGCCGCCATCATGAAGTCACGCTCATGGCCGTTGATGAACAGGGCCGGTCCATGCAGAGCGGCCAACGCATCGACGGTGGGGTTGGTAGCCGGCTGGCCATTAGCCGGAGCCGGCTGCACACCCGAGTTGAATACGCCAATGGTGTCGACGCGCGGATCGGCGCCAAGCGTGATCGACAGGAAGCCGCCGCACGATTGCCCCATCACGGCCACCTGCGTGGTATCTATCTTGCCGGCCAGCGGTGAGCCCGCACGTGCATTTTCGGCCTCGGCCCAATCAATGGCAGTGCGCAGACTGTCGGCGGTGGCGCGGCCGGTTTCGCCTGCCTTCGCTGCTGTCGTCAGTACCAGAAAGCCGTGCGAGGCGATGGTGCCGAGGAAGTCGCCGTAGCGCGGATTATCGATGGCACAGCCACCGTTGCCCCACACCAGCACCGGCAGTTTGTCTTGCGCTGGGAACGCAGCCAGATCGCTTGGGCGATACAAACGATGGCCAGCTGAATTGAAGGCAGTTTCCGACATCACTGCATAAGCACCGGCTTCAGCCAGCGGAGCGCCTTCTTCCGGCAGCACCGTGTTGATCATGTCCATCGTGATGCCCGGCGGTTGGGCAATGGCGGTGGCGGCAAGAGTAGCGGCAAACAGGCTGGCAAAGGCAAAACAGGCAGCGGAACGCATGGTTGTTATTCTCCTTGGGGTGGGCGTCATGGTTTTACGACTCGGGCACATTGTCCCATATTGCCCTACCCGGTAAAGCGCAGCCCGGCCGCGCCAGCCGCTGCCGGAAAAATCAACACACCGTTGGCAGGCTCGTTACAATGGGCCACACCACCAAAGGGGGAGCACCACCATGAAAACAACAACGAGAAACGTGTGGATGGCAGGGCTGGCGACACTGCTGTTCGCCTCAACCAGTCAGGCCCATCATTCATTCGCCGCCGCCTACAACCTGCAGGGCCCGATCGAGATCAAGGGTTCCATTGTTGATGTGCGCCTTACCAATCCGCACTCGCATTTCTTCATCGATGTAGTAAACGACAAAGGTGAAACCGAGCATTGGAAAATCGAAGCCGGCACCCCGAGCGGCATGATCCGCAACGGCTACTCGCCGAAAATCATCAAGAAGGGTGACATCGTCACCATCAAGGGCTTCCGCGCCCGCGACGCTTCCACCAACGGCATGCTGCGTGAAATGATCACTGCTGATGGCACCGTGTACGGCATGTTCGGACCGCAAGAAGGCGGCGCAGGTGCTACGCGATGAACAAGCAGACTTCGATGCAACGCGCATTCAACTCCACTGCCCGCTTTGCCGGCACGCTGGTGCTGGCGACTACGCTGGTTCACAGCGCACTTGCGCAGGAACAAGCCGGCCCCGCGCCGCGTATGGCCGACGGTAAACCCGACCTCAGCGGCGTATGGTGGACCGGTGGCGATCTCGGCAGCCCCGGTTACGCATCCAGCACCGGCGGCACGCCACCACCAGCGGTTTACACCGATCTGTACCAACCGTGGGCGAAAGAGAAAATGGCCACGCTGAAGGACAAGGACGATCCGACCCTGCAATGTCAGCCCACTGCGTTCGGCACCTTGAGTGTGCGCATGTTCGATGTGGGCGCTGTAGGCCAGATCGTAGCGACACCCGATCTGGTGGTGTTCCTGCAGGAAACCTACCACGGCTACCAGTTGGTCCCCACTGACGGCCGCGAGCCGCGTGCAGTGCCGCCGTCATTCCGTGGTGATGCGATAGGCCATTGGGAAGGCGACACCTTCGTCGTCGAAGTCACCAACTTTACTGACGACAGCTGGATCTTTGCCGAAGGCCGCGTGTCGTTCCATTCCGACCAGATGCGCGTGGTAGAACGCTACCAGCGCACCGATGCCAACACGCTGGTGATCGACGCTACCGTGTACGACGAAGGTGTGCTGACAGCGCCGTGGGTAGTGCCGACCCGCAAGCTGGTGTTGGCACCTTACGATCAGTTGCTGCCTTTGATCTGCACCGGCGTGGAAACGCAGGAGCTGATGGACGCAGCGGCCGAGCTGCCCAAATAGGCTGCTACACCTCGCCACGCCGCGCGGCTGCAATCATGTGCTCCGCCGCGCGGAAGGCCAGCGCCATGATCGTCATGGTCGGCTGGCCGCGACCACTGGTCACCATGCTGCTGCCGTCCACCATGAACAGGTTCGGCACATCGTGTGAACGGTTGTAACGATCGACGACAGAGGTAGCGGGGTCGTCGCCCATACGGCAAGTGCCAAGCAAGTGCACCCCGCCGGTCTGGCCACTCTGGGTATATGAGCCCTCCTTCTTGATCGCGCCTACAGCGTCCAGCATTTCCATCGAGCGCTCCATGAAGAACTTCATGGTGGCGAAGTCGTCGGGATGGTTCATGAAGGTGGTACGCAGCGCAGGGCGTCCCCACTTGTCCTTGACCTCGGGGTCCAGCGTTACGTTATTGCTGGCCATGGGCAACGAGGTGCAGTGACCGCTGAATGACGCCGTGTGGGTGAATTCCATCGCCAGGTTGCGCTTGTAATCACTGCCCCAACTGCTGCCACCGAAGATGCTGCCACTGAGCGCTGCCTGCATCGGCCGGCCCGCCGAGGTCGAGCGCTCGTCGATGCCACCGCCACCATAGAAGCCATGTTTGGCATCAATGCTGTAGAAGTCGTGCACCACGCGGGTGGTGGCGATGCTCTTGTGCGCATTCACTTCATGTTCGAACAGACCGACTGCGCGCGAGGAACCATTGAACATCAGGTTCTGACCCACCACACCGCTGCTGTTGGCGAGGCCGTTGGGAAAGCGGGACGACTCGGAGAGGAACAGCAGGCGCGGCGTTTCCGCCCCATTCGAACACAGCACCACTGCCTTGGCGCGTTGCGCCTGCACAGTGCCGTCTGCCTCCCAGTACACCACTTCGGTCACACGTCCGCTGTCATCGGTCTCGATGCGCGCCGCAGTGCAGCCAGTGCGCAACTCACAGTTTCCGCTGGCGAGCGCGAGCGGAATCATGGTCACCAGCGAGGATGACTTGGCCGACACTTCGCAGCCGAAGCCGTTGCAGAAGCCGCAATGGATGCAGGGCGGGCGGCCGTTGTGCGGTTGCGACAGAATGGCTACCGGCGCCGGGTAGGCAGTCCAACCCATTGCCTTGGCGCCACGCTCCAACAAAACGCCCGAGGATTTCACCGGCATCGGCGCACAGGGATAGTCGCGCGAGCGCGGCGGATCCCAGGGACCCATCAGCCCGGACACA
>CAISOD010000152.1 GCA_903887045.1 uncultured Gammaproteobacteria bacterium
AAAGCATTCGAACAAGGCATCAAGCTGACGCGTGAATGTCAGCAGGCACTGGATACGGCAGAGCAAAAGGTACAACTGCTGCTTGCCAACACCGATGTGCCCACGGCTGCTCCTTTTGACGACGAAGACGACGGCGATTCCGCTGGAGCCTGAAGAGTGGATTCCCGCGATTTACGCCCCTGGTTGCTGACCCGCCAGCAGCAGGCAGAACAGGCCTTGCAAAGGTTGCTGGCCCGGCAGGATGTGCCGGCAAGACTGGCAGACGCCATGCGCTATGCCGTGCTTGGTGGCGGCAAGCGCTTGCGGCCACTGCTGGCCTACGCCGCTGCCGAAGCGGTGACCGACAAAGAGGCAGAAGCCGGCAGCACCAACGCCAGTGCTGACGCCGCCGCCTGTGCCGTCGAATGTATCCACGCCTATTCGCTGATACACGACGATCTGCCGGCGATGGACGACGACGCCCTGCGCCGGGGCAAGCCCACTTGCCACATCCAATTCGACGAAGCTACCGCCATCCTCGCCGGTGACGCCTTGCAGGCGCTGGCGTTTGAAGTGCTGGCGACAGCCGGCAGCGCGACTGAGGGGGCAAGGCTGCAGATGGTAAGTGAACTGGCGCAGGCCAGCGGATGGCAAGGGATGGTGGCCGGGCAGGCGCTGGACATCGAAGCCACCGGTTCCTCGCCGGCCGAAAGCAGCCTTAGCCAGATGCACAGCCTCAAAACCGGGGCGCTGATCCGTGCCAGTGTTGTTTTGGGTGCGCTCGCCACCGGTGCGGCGAGCAAGGACCAGATTGCGGCGCTGCGCCGCTTTGCTGCACTGGCGGGCCTGGCCTTCCAGATTAGGGATGACATCCTCGACGTTGAAGCTCCCACCTCTGTCAGCGGCAAGCAGCAGGGAAAGGATGCGCGCTTGAACAAGGCCACCTATGTGTCCGTGCTGGGACTGGAAGGTGCCCGCCAACGGTTGGCCCAGGTGGCGACAGAGGCAGACGCTGCGCTGGCACTGTTTGATCAGCGTGCCATGCGGCTGCGTCAGTTATGCTGCTATCTGGTTGAACGCCAGAGTTGAAACGGAAAATCCGCGTGCATGTCCGTCGTAACCAGCTGCTAAAATGCCGCCCCGCTTGCCCGCCCAAGACAATCGCCGATCCTGATGTTTGACCACATTCCGCTAGAGCGCCCCGCGACGCCGCTGCTTGACAGCGTCAATGCACCGGCCGACTTGCGCCAGCTTGATCTGGCGCAGTTGCCGGAGCTGGCGCGTCAGTTGCGCGAGTTTTTGCTCTACTCGGTGGGTCGCAGTGGTGGTCACTTTGGCGCCGGACTTGGCGTGGTGGAGCTGACGATCGCGCTGCACTACGTATTCAACACCCCCGATGACCGTCTGGTGTGGGATGTCGGTCACCAGAGTTACCCGCACAAGATTCTCACCGGCAGGCGTGAGCGCATGCCGACTATTCGGCAGGCCGGTGGTCTTGCCGCTTTCAACAGTCGTGCTGAAAGTGAATATGACACCTTCGGCGTGGGCCATAGCAGCACGTCGATCAGCGCTGCGCTCGGCATGATGCTGGCAGCGCAGCAACTAAAGGTGGATCGCAAAGTCGTCGCTGTCATCGGCGATGGTGCAATGACTGCCGGCATGGCGTTCGAAGCACTCAACCACGCAGGTGGGACCGAGAACGACCTGCTCGTCATTCTCAACGACAACAACATGTCGATTTCGAAGAACATTGGCGCGCTGTCGAGCTACTTCGCCCGCATGTGGGCCAGCAAGCCGTACAACATTCTGCGCGCTGGCAGCAAGAAAGTGTTGTCGGCACTGCCGCCGATCTGGGATGCCGCCCATCGCGCCGAGGAATACATGAAAGGCATGGTGTCGCCGGCAACTATCTTCGAAGAACTCGGCTTTACCTATTTCGGTGTGATCGATGGTCATGACCTGAAAGGCCTGGTCGATATCCTGCACGACATCAAGGATCTGAAAGGTCCGCGCCTGTTGCATGTGATGACACGCAAGGGCAAAGGCTATCTTCCTGCCGAAGCTGATCCCTTTGGCATGCATGCGCTGAACAAGATGGTGCCCCAGGCCGAGAAGGCCAAGGCAGCGCAAGACAGCACGCCTACCTATTCCGCTGTGTTTGGCGACTGGCTTTGTGACATGGCCGCGAGCGACCCTGCGCTGATGGCAATCACGCCGGCGATGGGGGAAGGCTCAGGCATGCGCAGGTTTGAGGCAGAATTTCCCACCCGCTTCTTCGATGTCGCCATCGCCGAGCAACACGCGGTGACTTTCGCTGCAGGTCTCGCTTGCGAAGGTCTGAAACCGGTAGTGGCGATTTACTCCACCTTCCTGCAGCGCGGCTACGACCAATTGATCCACGACGTGGCGCTGCAGAATCTCGACTTACTGTTTGCAATCGACCGCGCCGGCCTTGTTGGCGAAGATGGCCCGACCCATGCCGGCAGTTTCGACCTGAGTTATTTGCGCTGCATTCCCAATTTGATTGTGATGGCGCCGAGCGACGAGAACGAAGCGCGTCTTTTGCTAAGTACCGGTTATTACCATGAGGGCCCGGCGGCTGTGCGCTATCCGCGCGGCAGGGCCACCGGCATTACGCTTGATGCGACGCTCACTGCAGTGCCCATCGGCAAGGCACGCAAGGTGCGGGAAGGACGCCGCGTCGCTCTGCTTGCCTTCGGTACCTTGCTGGCGGCTGCCCGCACTGCTGCTGCAGAGCTCGATGCGACCTTGATCGACATGCGTTTTATCAAACCGCTTGATGAGGCATTGATTGTCGAGTTGGCGGCCTCACATACCTTGCTGGTTACCATCGAAGAAAATGTGGTCAGTGGTGGAGCCGGTTCTGCCGTCAACGAGCTGCTTGTGAAACGTGGCATCACGCCACGCGTATTGAATCTGGGTTTGCCGGACCGCTTCGTCGATCATGGCCGACCACAGGATCTGCTCAGTGCCTGTGGGCTTGATGCGGCGGGTATCCTTCACAGCACACGAGAGCGATTGGCGCAGATTTCCTGAACGCTACGCCACCATTGCTATTGTCACGACACCTCAAACAACCATATCCCGGCATATTCCCGGCAATATTTCAGCGTCAACGCGGAGCCCAGCATGCCAAGACCCCAGGCCAGTGATATTGCCGGCGTCGATATGAAATGGCATGCCTTGCGCATGCTGTGGCCTTACGTAGTCGAATATCGTGTGCGGGTGTCGCTGGCACTCGCCAGTCTGGCGCTGGCCAAACTGGCGACAATAGGCCTGCCTTTCCTGCTCAAATACATCGTTGACGATCTTGATGGCCAGAACAGTGCCGGCGCAGCGGGTGAGTTTGGCAATGCGCTGGTTGCTGTACCGCTGTTGCTGATCCTGATTTACGGTCTCGCGCGGTTCATGAACGTCATGTTCAATGAATTGCGCGACACCATGTTCGGTCGAGTCACTGAACGCACCATGACGCGGATCAGCTTGCAGATATTCCGTCACCTGCACGGACTTGATCTCGACTTTCATTTGAATCGCCGCACCGGCGGTCTCTCGCGCGATATCGAACGAGGCACTTCGGGCATCAGTTTCCTGCTGCGATTCATGATCTTCAACATTCTGCCCACTGTATTCGAACTGCTGGTTGTAATCGGGATTTTCCTCGCCAACTACGGTGTGGAATTTGCAGCGGTCATATTCGTGGCATTGGTGTGTTTCGTCTGGTTTTCGGTAGTAGCAACCGAAAAGCGCACGCGCTTTGTGCGTGAAATGAACCAGGCTGACTCGGCCACCAACAACCGTGCAGTCGACAGTTTGCTCAACTACGAAACAGTGAAGTACTTCACCAACGAGAAATACGAAGCCGGTCTTTATCACCAGGAGCTCGACAACTGGGAGCGTGCGCGCCGCAACAGCCGGAACAGTTTGTTCGTGCTGAATGGCGGTCAGGCCTTGATTGTCGCGACGTCAATGACGGTGATGTTGTGGCTGGCAGCGCGTGGCGTTGCTTCCGGTGGGATGACACTGGGCGACTTCGTGCTGATCAATACTTTCATGCTGCAGCTGTTTCTGCCGCTGAATTTCCTCGGCTTTGTCTATCGCGAAATCAAGGGCGCACTTGCCAATATAGAGCAGATGTTCAAGCTGCTTGATGTGCAGCCCCGCATTACTGAAAAGCCTGATGCAGTCGTGCTTGCGACAGCATTGCCTGCGGTGGAGTTCCGCAACGTCAGCTTCCGCTATACGTCTGAGCGCGACATCCTGCACGATGTCAGTTTCACGATCGCGCCGGGCGAGAAGGTGGCGGTGGTGGGCCAGAGCGGCAGTGGCAAATCCACACTGGTGAAACTGCTGTTCCGTTTCTACGATTGCGAGAGTGGCAGCGTTCGAGTGGATGGCATGGATGTGCGCGACCTGCAGGTGGAATCACTGCGGCGAGCGATCGGCATCGTGCCGCAGGACACCGTGCTGTTCAACGACACCATCCAGCGCAACGTGCGCTATGGCAGACCCGATGCCACTGACGCGGAAGTAAGCGAAGCAATCAGACTGGCACAGCTCGAAAACTTCATCGCACAGTTGCCGCAAGGCGCCGACACTCTGGTGGGTGAGCGCGGCCTGAAATTATCGGGCGGTGAAAAGCAGCGTGTGGCAATTGCGCGCACGATACTGAAGCGCCCGGGCATTCTGGTGTTCGATGAAGCTACCTCGGCGCTCGACAGCAAGACCGAGCGCGGCATTCTGGACGCGCTGCGCGAAGTTGCGCGCGGCCACACCAGTCTGGTGATTGCGCACCGGTTGTCGACTGTCGTCGATGCCGATCGCATCCTTGTGCTCGAACAAGGCCGCATCATCGAGAGCGGCACCCACGAAGCTTTACTCGCCACCAACGGTCGCTATGCCACGATGTGGCGTATCCAGCAGCAAGACAGCGAAAAAGAACTGGCCTGAACTATCAAAGGCCCTTTGATCTGTGAATTGCGGGCATAAAAAAAGAGGCCCGGAGGCCTCTTTTTTGTTGTGCAGTAGTGCGGGGATTATGGCTTGCAGCCTTCGGACTTGGCGCTGTCGTCTTCTACGAAATCGCGCTGGCTGGTACCTGCGAACAAGCGCTGGCAGTTTTCGGCCAGGGTCACGGTCTGCGCGTTGCCTTTGTTGCTGCCGTCGCGGGCCTGGGTGCCGTTGATGATTACTTCAGTGCCAACTTCCAGCGTATCGCGAGTCCAACCGCGGCGCATCAGGCCGTTGGGGCTACCCATTTCAAAAGCCCATTCTTCAAATTTGCCACCGTCTGCGTCCACTTCGATGAAGAAATATACGTGCGGGTTGGTCCACTCTACCTTGGTGACAACGCCAGTCATTGCCAGCTTTTTATCGGCGTCAAATTCGGCAGCAAACGAGTGGTGGGCCAGAGCTTGTACAGAAGCCAGCAAGCCGGCGGTGCCGAGAGCGGCGATTGCGATAACTTTGGTATTCATTGCGGTTCTCCTCTTTGCTTGGGCAAACCCAAGAAAGTTCAAGTAATCAATTCAGGGTGATTTCAAAATTGCCTTTCGCGCTGCCTTGCGTGTAGGTCCCGATGTACTTGCGGTTGGTCCAGGAGCCCAGATTGCTCAGAGTGCCAGTCAGCACCAATGCGCCTTCCGGCGTAGTGGCCTGGATTGTCAGCGTCATTTTGGCTGCATCGAGTTCGACCTTGCTCATATCGATTGCGTTACGGCCGGGGTTTATCTTGCCGCTGAGGTCGCCGTTTTGATCATCAATCAGCAGGCGGATACGGGCAGATTCGCCGCTGGCAGGTTTCAGATCGCCAGACCACGAGCCTTTGGCAGGGTGACCGGTTTGCGCCATCAAAGCAGCGGAAAGGCCGAGGCAGGCAAGAAACATCAGGAAACGGGCAAACATGTGGACTCCTCTGTCGAAAAAATTATTGGGTAGAACACTACGACCCGCAGATCTATGGGTATCCAGTCGGTTACCTGATTATGGAAGCGGGCCTGCAGCGGGTTATTGTTATAGATCACACGAAAGGCTTGATCGTGTAGCTGCCAGGGTAGACTGCTCAATACTACAACTTTTCACAATCGGCACCATAGCCGCGCTCTGTGGGGTGGGGTAAATTCCATATTGTTTGCACCTCGGATCGAGCGCAGCCAATACTGGATAGTGCAGCAGCAACCAAAGAGAAAGCGATGAGTACCAAGAAAGACGAACAGCGCCGCATCAAAGAAGAAAAGCATGCAGCCGAGCTACGTAAAAGCAAGCTTGGATCGCTGCTCGCCAAGGTAGCCGCCGGCATATTGATCCCGCTGGTAGTTGGCGTGCTTTTATACGGCTTCTTTACCAACGGTCAGGCCGTACCGCCCGGTGCGGTAGGCGAGGCCGATCATGTGCGCGGCAACGCGGCAGCAGCAGTTACCGTTACCGTCTATGCTGATTTCCAGTGCCCGGCATGTCGTGAAGAAACCAATCTGGTGGCACGTGCCTGGCCGCGCATCCGTGACAAAGTGGCCTTTGTGTTCCGTCACTACCCACTCGATATCCACAACCATGCTTTTACTGCCGCTCGATATGCGGAGGCGGCGGCCAAACAGGGCAAGTTCTGGGAAATGCACGACAGTCTGTATGCCGATCAGGCGCTGTGGTCCGCCGTAGACGATCCGCTGCCATTTTTCGATGGTTACGCCACCCAGCTTTCACTGAACGTGGAGCAACTGCATGCGGATATGGAACTGCCTGAAGTACGGGCGAAGATTCTGGCCGATCAGCGGGGTGGTACCCGTGCGAGGGTGCTCGGCACTCCAACGATCTTCATCAATGGCAGGCCGATACCGAACCCGGCCACGCCGGCCGATCTGATTGCAGCGATCGACAAAGCTGCAGCCGGCTAGCGATTACCGATCCGCATCACTGAACTCTCGCCGGGTTGTTTACTGGATTGCTGCCGCTTCGCGCAGAATATCCAGCATCTCGTACGATGGATAACCATCAGCTTGCAGCCGGTTGCGCAGTTGGTAGTCGCGCACGGCTTCGCGGGTACGAGTGCCGAGTACTCCGTCCGGTTCACCGGCATCAACGCCGAGTTTGTTCAGCAGTGTTTGCATTTCCTCTACGTCGGCGCGCGCCAGTGCACGTTCCTCATCGGCGGGCATGTGCTGGATCGGACCTTCACCCATGAAGCGGTCGGCCAGATGGCCCACCGAAATCGCGTAGAACGTCGAGCGGTTCCACACCATCGTGGTGCGGAAGTTGTTGTAGCCAAGGAAGGCAGGACCATCGGCACCGGCCGGCACGATCACTGAGGCCAGCATGTCGGCCTGGCCGAGCGGTGCGCCATCAACACGGCGGATGCCAATCGCGTCCCATTCGGTTACCGTCTTGCGCACACCAGTGCCCGAGAGTGCAAAGTCGAAATTGCCCGGCAGCACCACTTCACGGCCCCAGCGCTCATCGCCTTTCCAGCCCGATTCCGACAAATAGTGTGCCGCTGACGCCAACACATCCGGCAGTGAATTCCAGATATCGATGCGGCCATCGCCGTCGCCATCCACGGCGTAGTTGGAAAAGGTAGACGGCATGAATTGGCACTGGCCCATCGCGCCCGCCCACGAGCCGGTCATGGCGCTGGCGTCGATGTGGCCGGCGTCGAGAATCTGCAGCGCGGTCAACAGTTCAGTACGGAAAAAACCAGAACGGCGCGGATCCCACGCCAGTGTGGCGAGGGCATTGATCACCGAAAAACCACCGGTGAAATCACCAAAATTGCTTTCCAGCGCCCAGAACGAAGTCAGGTACTGCGGCTGCACGCCGTATTTGGCTTCGATGCGATCAAACAGCTCGCGATGTTCGGCCATCAGTTCGCGACCGCGGCGTACCCGCGCATCACTCATGCGGGATTTCATGTATCCGGAAAATGTCTGCACAAACTCAGGCTGGCTCTTGTCGAGCTCCAGCACACGCGGCAACGGTGCTTCCACACTGGCGAAAGCTGCGTCGATAGTGCCGGCGCTTATGCCCTTGCTGCCGGCCTCGCGGCGAAAATCGGCGAGCCAGGTGGAGAAATCGACGGTGTTGGTAGCGACAACCGGAGTATCAGTTGCAGGTTGCTCGGCAGCATTGATCGACATACACGCACTCAGTGTCAGTGCGAACGAGCATCCAAGGGCTGCATAAATCACAGGACGCATGCGGGTAATCCTCAATCCCGTAGAAAGATTCAACCGATCACTGCCACTCAAACTTGTAACCCACCGCATACAGCGAGTGGATCAGCTCTTCATCGGGCACTACTACGCTGATCTTCTTGCGCAGTTTCTTGATGTGGCTGTCGATGGTGCGATCGCTTACTACACGGCCGTCGGAATAGATTTTGTCGACCAGCACGCTGCGCGAGAAGATGCGTCCAGGCTGATCGGACAACACTTTCAGCAGTTGGAACTCAACGGCGGTAAGGTGCAGGTCGGTGCCGTGGATCATGGCTTTGTAGGTGTCTACATCCAGCACCAGACCGCGGTCGGCTGGTTTGTCTTTGCCTTCGCTGCGGCGCAGCACGGCTTTTGAGCGCGCGACTACTTCACGCGGGCTGAAGGGTTTGCAGATGTAATCGTCGGCACCGAGTTCGAGGCCGAGCAGGCGGTCGATCTCATCCACCTTGGCGGTGATCATGATTACCGGCAGTTGCGAGTGCTTGCGGATGTCCTTGCAGATATCCACGCCGCTCTTGTGCGGCAGCATGATGTCGAGCAGCACCAGATTGGTGTGGTGCTCGGCCAGCCAAGGCTGCACGTCGGCGCCATCGTGCAAACAAGTTACTTCAAAGCCGCTCTGGATCAGGTAGTCCTGCAGCAGGCTCGACAGTTTGAGTTCGTCTTCAACTATAAGGATGTGTTGTGTCATCAGTAATCCCTCTTTATCTGGTTCAGATCTTTGCTTCAGGCTTATGGTTCGTTCAATCCAGTGCGTGCTGATAGCGTGGAAATGCAATGGTCAGCTTGAGGCCGCCAAGCGGTGAATGGCTGGCAGCGATACTGCCGTCGTGGGCATTGACGATGTTCTGGCAGATCGCAAGACCAAGTCCCGAGCCGCCCTTGGCGCGATTACGCGACATTTCGACACGATAGAGCCGGTCGAACAGATGCGCGAGATCTTCGTCACTGACACCGGGTGCGCTGTCGAACCATTCCACCAATACATGATTGCCGTCTTCGAATACGCGTACATGCACTTCGCCACCGCCATTGGTGTAACGGCAGGAGTTTTGCAGCAGGTTGTCGAACACCTGCAACAGGCGATCGGGATCGCCGAACACGCCCAGCTCCTGCTCGGGATGGGTGGGCGGCAGCTCCAATGTCACCGTCAGATTGCTTTTCGAGGTGAGTTGGCCATGTTTGTCGATACAGGTTTCCAGCAGTTCGCCCAGGTCCATCGGCTCTTTCTTGTAGATCAGTGCGCCAACATCCGACAAGGACAGCTCGTGCAGATCGTTCACCAGCGTGCTCAGATGCACCACCTCCTGGTGGAAGGAATCAATGGTATCGGCATTCAGTGGCCGTACGCCGTCCTGCACCGCCTCCAGTTCGCCGCGCAAAATGGCAAGCGGGGTGCGCAGCTCGTGCGAGATATCGGCAATCCACTGTTGGCGTGCGGTCTGATTCTGGTCCAAGGTTTTCGCCAGCGTGTTGAAATCGTCTGCCAACTGGCCGAGTTCGTCGCTGCTGCGCACCGGAATCCGCGAGTTGTAGTCGCCGTTCGCCAGCGCGCGGGTACCGGTGACCACTTCGCGGATCGGTCGTGTCAGTATTGTGGCCGCCGGGAACGCGATCAGGGCAGATATCAGGCCCAGAACGGAGGCGAGTATGAAAAAGTCGTTTTGTTGTTGCTCGGCGAACAGCACGTCGGCCTGTTCCGACAATTGTTGCCGGCTGGTAACCGCCAGATAACCCACAGTATCGCCAGCGACAATGATCGGGTTCAGTGTTACCAGCTCGGGAATGTAGGCGCCGGGATTGCCGCGCACGATTAGCTGGTTGGCATCAAGCAAGTGCAGATAAGGGCGGGCTGGACTGTATTCCGAGGTGTAATACCAATCGTTGGGTGTGAATCCACCGGGCACGGGTCTGTCGTACTGAAGGCGACGGCTGGTGGCAATCAGATCCGGATCGATCGCGCTTTCGATACTGAAGGCGATCAGGTCCGACCACACCTGCTGGCTGGCACGGATCGGTTCCCAGGTTTGGTTGTCGATGTAGAACTGCTCGAGCCCTTCCAGCAAGGCCGGGATCTGGCGCTCTTCGATGCGGCTGACATACTCGCGGAAACCGCGCGCAAAGTTGTTGTAGCCCACGCTGTACATGGACACGTAAACCAGCGCGTGTGCCGACAGGATGATGAAGAAAAGTTTGTATTTGATGCTGAGCCGCATGGCTAGCTACTATAACCCAATTCCCCGCTATTGCCCCGTAGCGGAATCGTTCCATGGCATTTGCACAAATCCGCAGAAGCACTGCATTTCATGCCCACACCAGTTGATGCCTTCCACAACTTCCATCCGGTTACCCGCGCGTGGTTCGAACGCACGCTGGGCGCGCCTACGTTGCCGCAGCAAGACGCTTGGCCGGCGATCCAGGCTGGCCTCCACACCCTGATTGCTGCGCCTACCGGTAGCGGCAAGACGCTTGCCGCATTCTATGTGGCGATCGACCGCCTGCTGCAGGCCGCCCTGGAACCGGGCCACTACCGCACCGCCACCACAGTGCTGTACGTGTCACCCTTGAAAGCGCTCGGCAACGACATCCAGCGCAACCTTGATGTGCCATTGGCCGGCATCACTGCATTGTTGCCGGAGTTCGGCCTGCCGCCGGTGGAGATCCGTGTGGCAGTGCGCACCGGCGATACGCCGCAGCAGCAGCGGCAGCACATGCTCAAACATCCGCCGCATATTTTGGTGACTACGCCGGAATCGCTGTATCTGCTGCTCACCAGCAAGGGCGGCCGTCAGCTGCTCAGTACGATCAACACCGTCATCCTCGATGAAATCCACGCCATGCTGGGTGACAAGCGCGGTTCGCACCTGTCGCTCTCGCTCGAACGCTTGCAGAAGCTCACCGGTGCGTGCATCCAGCGCATCGGGCTTTCGGCTACGCAGAAGCCGATCGAGCGGGTGGCGCAGTATTTGGTGGGTATGGATAACCAAAGCAAGGGCAAGCCCGATTGCGTCATTGTAGACAGTGGACACAAACGCAAACTCGACGTAACGCTGGAAGTGCCGCAGTCGCCACTCACTGCGCTGATGAGCAACGAGGTGTGGGGCGAGATCTATCAGCGGCTGGAACAGCTGACGGCGCAGCACCGCACCACGATTATCTTCGTCAACACGCGACGCTTGGCCGAACGGCTGGCGGTAACGCTGGGCGAACGCATTGGTGCCGAGCTGGTGAGCTCGCATCACGGCAGCATGAGCAAGGATCACCGCTTCGACGCCGAGCAACGCCTCAAGCGTGGCGAGCTGCGCGTGTTGGTGGCGACCGCGTCGATGGAACTCGGTATCGACGTAGGTGCAGTGGAACTGGTAGTGCAGATCGCTTCACCGAAAGGCATCGCCGCCTTCCTGCAGCGCGTAGGCCGCAGCCGCCATCAGATAGACGGTATACCCAAAGGCATCCTGTTCCCGCTCACGCGCGATGATCTGGTGGAATGTACCGCCTTGCTTGACGCCATCCGCCGTGGCGAACTCGATCAACTGGTGATCCCCGAGCAACCGCTCGACATCCTGTCGCAGCAGATCGTGGCCGAACTCGCCTGCGAGGAAGAAGACGGCAAAGGCTGCATGCTGGACGAGATCTGGCAGTGGGTCACCCGCTCGTGGGTGTATCGCAATCTGACTCGCGAAAACTTCGACGCCATCGTGCGCATGCTGGCAGAGGGCTACACCACGCGGCGTGGCCGCAGCGGCGCGTTGCTGCATCTGGACCAGATCAACAACGTGGTGCGGCCACGCAAAGGCGCGCGCCTCACTGCACTCACCAACGGCGGCGCCATTCCCGACATGTTCGACTACCAGGTGGTGCTCGACCCGGAAGACATCGTGGTGGGTTCGCTCAACGAAGACTTTGCGCTCGAATCCATCCCGGGTGACATCTTCACGCTCGGCAACCACAGCTGGCGCCTGCTTCGGATTGACGGGCTGAAAGTGAGAGTGACTGACGCGCACGGCCATCCGCCGTCGATTCCTTTCTGGCTCGGTGAAGGCCCGGGCCGCACACGCGAACTGTCGGAGGCGGTATCGCGCCTGCGGGATGAGCTGTACCAGCGTTTCACTGAATCCGCTGCCGATGGCATTCGCTGGTTGCACCACGACGTAGGCTTGCCGCAGTCGGGTGCCGAGCAGCTGGCTTCCTACTTATATAGTGGCAGTGCCGCGCTGGGCGTAATGCCCACCCGCGAAACGCTGGTGATCGAACGCTTCTTCGACGAGGTGGGCGACATGCATGTGGTGCTGCACTCGCTGTTCGGCAGCCGCTTGAACAAGGCGTGGGGGCTGGCGCTGCGCAAGTGCTTCTGCCGCAGCTTCAACTTCGAGCTGCAGGCCGCTGCCAATGAAGACAGCATCGTCATATCGCTCGGCTCGGTGCACAGCTTCGAGCTGGCCGATGTGTTCCATTACCTCAACAGCAACAGCGTGCAGGACGTGTTGATACAGGCGCTGCTTGATGCGCCGATGTTCGAAGTGCGCTGGCGCTGGAATGCCAGCCGCGCACTGGCGGTGGCGCGCAACCGCAACGGCAAGCGGGTGCCGCCGCAGTTCCAGCGCATGGCAGCGGAAGATTTTGTGGCGCAGGTGTTTCCCGATTCGCTCGCCTGCCAGGAAAACATCACCGGCCCGCGCGAAGTGCCGCAGCATCCACTGGTGCAGCAAACCATCCACGATTGCCTCACCGAAGCGATGGACATCGATGAGCTGGTTCAGCTGATAACCCGCATTGAGAAAGGTGAAGTGGCGCTGGTGGCGAAAGACCTGCGCGAACCCTCACCGTTTGCGCAAGAGATCATCAACGCAAGGCCCTACGCCTTCCTCGACGACGCCCCCTTCGAAGAACGCCGCACGCTCGCCATCCGCAACCGCAGCTGGATAGACCCGGCCGAGAATGCCGACTACAGCGCGCTGGATGTTGCCGCCATCGCCCGCGTGCGCGAAGAAGCCTGGCCGTGGGTGCGCAGTGCCGACGAACTGCACGACGCCCTGATGCTGATGGGGTTCATGAGTTGGGCGGAAGTGCACGGCCGCCTGGCCAATGCCAACAGCAGTGAAGAGTTGGAAATGGAGGCCGATCTCTCACTGTTCCTGGCCGAACTCATCAAACAACAGCGCGCCACCGAAGTGCGCCACAACGGTGTGCGGCTGGTGATCGCCAGTGAAAGGCAGCCGCTGTTCGCAGCACTGGGTTCGCAATGGCAATTCAAACCAGCCGTGGTATTGCCGCCGGCCTTGCTGCAACAAAGCTACACGCCGGAAGCAGCGCTCACCGAAATTGTGCGCGGCCGTCTTGAAGCGCTCGGGCCTGTCACCGTGAAACAACTCAGCGACTCGCTGGCATTGCCACGCAGTGAGGTGGAGTTCGCCCTCGGTGCGCTGGAAGTCGAAGGCTTCGCCTTCCAGGGCTTCTACACACCGATCACAGCGCACACCAATACCCCGCAGGAAAAGGAATGGTGCGAACGCCGCCTGCTGCATCGCATTCATCGCTACACCATCGACGCCCACCGCGAGAGCATCAAGCCGGTATCGTTGCAGGTGTATATGCAGTTCCTGCTGGCGCTGCATGAAGTACAGCCGCTCACCGACGACATCACGCTAAGTGGCCTCACCACCGCCGAATCGCTGCGCCGCATCCTGCAACAGCTCGATGGCATCACCGCACCCGCCACCGCGTGGGAGAGCGACATTCTGCCGGCGCGGCTGCCAAACTACGATCCGGCCTGGCTTGATCAACTGTGCATCAGCGGTCAGGTGAGCTGGGGCCGTCTGCTGCAACCGCGGGAAGCCGGCACCACCAAAGCAGCCGGCCCGGTGAAGAACACTCCGCTCAACCTGGTGCAGCGCCGCAACCTCGATTTATGGCAAACGATGGCAGCTCAGGAACCGGTATTGCCAGAGCAACTGTCGTCGGCAGCTGCGCTGGTACTTGGCCTGCTGCACCGCTACGGCGCCAGCTTCTTCACTGATCTCACGCGCCACGCCGGCATGTTGCCGCTGCAGGTAGAACAGGCGCTGGCCGAGCTTGTCAGTGTGGGGCTGGCAAGCAGCGACAACTTTACCGGTCTGCGCGCACTGCTCACCCCCGACAGCCACAAACCCAAAACCGGCAGCCACGATCGCCGCCGAGCAATCTACGGCATAGAAGACGCCGGCCGCTGGGCACTGCTCCCCACGCCAACCGAACCAGCAGCGCAACTGACCAACGAACAACTCGAACGCCTGATCCAGCTTTACTGCCAACGCTGGGGCGTCATCAACCGCAAAGTGCTGGAGCGCGAACAGAACGTGCCGCCATGGCGGCAACTGCTGATCAAACTGCGCCGCATGGAGCTGCGCGGCGACATCCGAGGCGGCCGTTTCATCAGCGGCGTGGGTGGCGAA
>CAISOD010000153.1 GCA_903887045.1 uncultured Gammaproteobacteria bacterium
ACCGACCGGGTTGTAGGGACCACTGACGGTAAGGTTGTCGATACGCGGCCCGCCGGAAACACCCTGCACCAACACGGCCATGCCATCGACCGGCACAAAGCCGTGCAAGGGCTCGATGGTTTCTGCCGCTGAACGCATGATGAAACTGACACCCACGCGATGACGCCCGGCTTTGACGAAGCTGCGGATGCCCTTGAAGCGATCATTGATTGCGCCGACGCCTTCGGCCTGCTTGAGATCAACTGCACGCAAGTCCTCGGTGCCACCGACGGTGGCGGAGAATATGCGGTCGTCGTCGACCGTAATGATCAGCGTATTCTCGTCCATCACGCCCCACACGTAGCCGGCACCCACCAGACCGCTGACACTGAACTCGTACTCACCGTCGGCCGGGAAGGCGTGTTCCACCACCATGCCGCCGCGGGTACCCAGCGGCAAACCGTCGATGTGTTGGTTCTGGCTGGCGTTGGCTGCGCCGGGATACACGCGTGATACCGGTGCTGCATCGGCGCGGCCCAGCGCCTGCACGCTGACTTCGCGTGCCGCCAGCATGTATTGCTCAAGAAAACTCGGCGACACCGCCAGCACCGATGCCACGTTGTCGAAACCGCTGCTCTCGTCGTCACGCGGCAACAGATCGGCAGCATTGACGCTGATGCCGAGCAAATCACGTATCGCATTGGCGTATTCGGTGCGATTCAAGCGGTGCAGCATTTTGCTGCCCGGATTCGGCTGCGTTGCCGCAATGGCGTCGAGACTTTGTTCCAGTGCATGCACCAGCGCCTTGCGCTGTTTCGGCGTTGGCTGCTTCTGAGCGGTTGGCGGCATCATGCCGGCGTTGAGTTTAAGTATTACTTCTTCAAACAGTGCGCCATTCTGTTGCAAGGCTTCCGGGTTGATACCTTCCAGCGAAAAACCGCCAGAGAAGTCTTCATCGTTGTGGCAGTCCAGACAGTAGGTATCAATCAGATTCCATTGTTTGCGGGCAGCAGCCAGCGGATCGGACTGGGCAGCGACCAGCGTTGTGTTCAGCAGCAGAACAACAACACTGCAGAGTGTCGGCAAGTGGAAGCATCTTGGCATGGTGGTAGTCATATCAATCAGGCCCGGCGGCCGAAACGGCGTATTTCAGTTACATGCGGCAGCGTGCCTTCCCACGCGGTGCGCAGGAACAGGTCGGCATTGCCCCAGGCGGTATCGAAGTCGGCGGTGGGTTTGCTGGCAAGAAATTCCGGCAGTGAGCTACCCTGGTAAAGAGCCGTACCCAGTTTGTCGGCAACAGCGGAGCACAGCTCCAGCTGCTTTTGCACATGGGCCTTGTCGGCAATACCACTGCTGGCAATCACGCGGGTGTTGTCGTCGCACAAGGCCAGCAGCTGGTTCAACGAATTGATCATGCCGCCGATCCAGCCATTGGTGCTGAAGTCGCACAGCGGATAACGGCCGACACTTACCACGTCACCCACGAACAACATATTCCGCTCGGGCAGGTGTACATAGATGTCACCGTCGGTGTGGGCCTGCGGCAGGTAGCCGTAGGTGAGCGTGCCGTTGAAGTCGATGGTTTCGCTGTCGTAGTAAAACGTCTTGTTCGGCAGTGCCGACGCCGGCAGTGGCGGATAGACCTGCTGCTCCCATTTGCTGAGGATTTCCGTTGTCAGCCACAGGCGGGTGTTCTCGTGCGCAATGATGGTGGCTCCTGCGGCGCCCAGCACTGCATTGCAACCGATCTGGTCACGGTGGCAGTGGCTGTTGAACAACAGCGAAGGCAACTTGCCGGTTTGTTGTTCGACGGTGGCCAACACTGAACCCACCGAGTCCACAGAACCGCCATCAATCAAGGCCACCCCATCAGGGCCGGCCAGCACCAACACAGAGCCGCCAGCACCTTCGATAAGTGCCAGCCCGTCGCGGTCCAGCAATTGCCAGTCCAGCGATGCCGGAGTAGCTGCCAGCAGCCGGCTCGGCAGCGCGGCACTGCCCAACAGCAGCGGCGCGGCAGCGAGGGACGTGTTGAGAAAACGGCGGCTGGTAAACGTCATGGCTGGCTAGCGACTGACCTGAACAGTCACCCCACCACCGTGACCACCGAGGCCGTCATCACCGGGTGACACCAGTTTGACCCACAGCGCATCGTTGGCTTTGTAGTACGACGTGTCATTGGCGTTGCGCAGCGCATCCAGACTGCTCTGCTGGGTGCCAGCGGCTGCCGTGGTGAATCCGGGAATCTCGACGATCACCCACGCACCCGCTTCCAGTTCAATCAGGTGCATCTCCATGGTGCTGCGTTCGGTGGTCGCCTTGAACTCGGTGCCGGCTCGCACGTTGGTGCCC
>CAISOD010000154.1 GCA_903887045.1 uncultured Gammaproteobacteria bacterium
GCAGGGCCTTGTGTCGCGGGTGCCGATGGAGCGACTGTCAGTGATGGGATTGGTCGAGCCTTTGAAACGCCTGCCGGAACTAATGCGGATACGCCGCGACATCGTGCAACATTTCCTGTCCGATCCGCCTAATGTATTCATCGGCATTGACTCCCCCGATTTCAATCTGGATATCGAACTGAAGTTGCGGGCCGCCAACATCAGGACCGTACATTACGCGAGTCCTTCGGTATGGGCGTGGCGTCGCCGTCGCATACACAAGATTGCGCGCGCTGTTGATCTGGTGCTCACGCTGTTTCCGTTTGAGGCTTCGTTCTATCGTGGGCATCAGGTGCCGGTGGACTTCGTTGGCCATCCGCTGGCCGATCTGATTCCTCTAAATCCTGATCGCGCAGCAGCACGCCACCAATTGGGATTGCTGACTACCGGCAAGGTACTTGCATTATTGCCCGGCAGCCGGCTGGGAGAAGTAGGGCGGCTTGGTCAACCGTTTCTGCAGGCTGCTGCACTGTTGTGCAAGGCCCGCAGCGATCTGCAGGTGTTGTTGCCATGCGCTACCCCTGCTTGCCGTCATCTGCTGGAACAGCTGCCGGAATGCGTGAGTCTTGTTGCTGCGGGCCGCCTGCAACTGTCGGATGGGCAGTCGCGGCTGGCATTGCAAGCCGCCGACGGTGTGCTGCTGGCGTCCGGCACTGCCACGCTGGAGGCCTTGTTGTTCAAATTGCCGATGCTGGTGTGTTACCGCATGGCGCCGTTGTCGTACGCGATCATTTCACGCCTGCTGAAAGTGCCTTATTTCTCGCTGCCTAATCTGCTGGCGGGTGAACGTCTTGTCGATGAACTGGTGCAGGAACAAGTGCAACCGCAAGTATTGGCCGACAGGATGCAGATACTGCTCGATAGCGACAATGGCCTGCAGTCCCGCTATCTGGCGATCCATCAGGAGCTACGCCGTGGCGCCAGCGAACGCGCGGCTGATGCGGTAATGGCGTTGCTGGGAATGCATATTTTTTGAATGTGCTTTGTTTTATTTGTTGCCGTAAAGGCTTTGTGAAACTGTCATGAAACAGGAAGCGCTGCTGTTTTCCTTCGATGATCATGCAGGATTGTTGGTGGCAGGCGTTGATGAAGTCGGTCGAGGCCCGCTGGCTGGCGATGTTGTCGCCGCCGCAGTGATTCTCGACCCCGCACGGCCGGTGGCAGGACTCAACGACTCCAAGAAGCTAAGCGAAGCGCAACGCGATGCGCTGTGTCCAGTCATCATTGCCAGCGCACGTGCCTGGGCAGTGGCGCGCGCCAGTGTCGCCGAGATCGACGGCCTCAATATCTTGCAGGCGTCCTTATTGGCGATGACGCGAGCTGTTCATGCGCTCGGCGTGCAACCGGAGTTTGTCTACGTTGATGGCAACCGTTGCCCCAAGTGGAATTATCAAAGCCAGGCAGTGGTGAAGGGCGACAGTCGCATTGCTGCCATTGCTGCTGCCTCAATCATCGCCAAGGTGACTCGTGACCGCGAACTGGTTGCGCTTGACGCGGTGTACCCTGGCTATGGGCTGGCACGGCACAAGGGTTACCCGACACCGGAGCATCTGCAGGCCCTGATGACTCTGGGTTTGACACCCATCCACCGCCGCAGTTTTGCCCCGGTAGCCAATGCCTTGCGTCTGGCAGGGCCTGACGGTACTTTGACGTCGTAGGTTTTCTTTCTGTTGGCCCCGTCCCGGACATCCATGAGCAGCAATCCCGGCTTCGTACATCTGAGGCTCCATTCCGAATATTCGATCATGGATAGCCTGATTCGCGTCAAGCCACTGGTGTCGCGTGTGGTGGAACTTGACATGCCAGCGGTGGCCATCACCGACCAGCTCAACTTCTATGCGTTGATCAAGTTCTACAGTGCTGCCAACAGCAAAGGTATCAAGCCGATCTGTGGCTGCGATCTGCTGGTGGCCGAGGACGACAATCCTGATCAGCAGTCGCTGCTGGTGCTGTTGGTGCGTAATCAGCAGGGGTACCGCAACCTGGTGGAATTGATTTCACTTGCCTACCTTCAGGGCCAGGTGCGCGGCAGTGTGGCAGTGAAACGCAGTTGGTTGAGCGGAAAGACTGCTGGGTTGATCGCATTGTCAGCTGCTGGCAAGGGTGATGTTGGCAAAGCGCTGTTGGCCAACGACCTTCCGCTTGCGGGTCAGCTGCTGGCGCAATGGCAACTGCTGTTTCCCGACAGTTACTACCTTGAACTGCAGCGTACCGGCCGCGCCGGTGACAGTGAACATGTCGCCCGGGCAGTCGCTCTTGCGCTTGCCACAAATACGCCGGTGGTAGCCACCAACGATGTGCGTTTCCTGCGGCAGGAAGATTTTGAGGCGCATGAAGTGCGCGTCTGCATCAATGAGCGGCGCACCCTCGATGACCCGCGCCGGCCACGCAACCATTCCGATCAACAATACCTGCGCACCTCAGCCGAGATGCAGGAGCTGTTCAGCGATCTGCCGGAAGCTCTTGAAAACACGATTCAAATTGCCAAACGCTGTAATCTCGAACTGCAATTGGGTAAACCATTCCTGCCGAATTACCCCATACCCGATGGGATGACTATCGGGCAGTTCTTTCGTGTTGTCAGTGAAAAGGGGCTGGCGGAACGCATGACCAGATTGTTCGCCAAGGCGCGGCCCGACTACGCCGACATCGAAAAGACCTACATCGAACGGCTGGAGTTTGAACTTGGCATCATCAATCAGATGGGTTTCGCCGGCTACTTTCTGATTGTGATGGAGTTCATCCAGTGGGCGAAGGACAACGGTATCCCGGTGGGGCCGGGCAGGGGCTCCGGCGCCGGCTCGCTGGTGGCCTATTCGCTTAAGATCACCGATCTTGATCCGCTGGCCTACGACCTGCTGTTCGAACGCTTCCTCAATCCTGAGCGCGTATCGATGCCGGACTTCGACATCGACTTCTGCATGGATGGTCGCGATCGAGTGATCGAACACGTGGCGGATTTGTACGGCCACGATGCGGTCTCGCAGATCATTACTTTCGGTACCATGGCCGCGAAGGCCGTTGTGCGTGACGTCGGCCGTGTCCTGGGCAAACCGTATTCACTGGCAGACAAACTGTCAAAACTGATTCCGTTCGAGGTAGGAATCACGCTGGAAAAGGCCCGCAAGGACGAGCCGATGCTGGTCGAATTCCTGGCCGCTGACGAAGAAGCCCAGGAAATCATGGACATGGCCGAGCAGTTGGAAGGCCTGGTGCGAAACGTCGGCAAGCATGCTGGCGGTGTGGTGATTGCCCCCGGCAAACTTACTGATTTCTCGCCGTTGTACTGTGATGAGGGCGGCGGCAATGTGGTGACGCAGTTCGACAAGAACGACGTCGAAAGCGCCGGCCTCGTCAAATTCGACTTCCTCGGCTTGCGTACGCTGACCATCATCGACTGGGCAGTAAAGATGATTGCTGCTGCCTACCCCGAGCAGCCCTTGCTCGACATGACGCGGTTGCCGCTCGACGATCCCAAGGTGTACGCGATGCTGGAGAAGGGCGAATCGTCCGCTGTGTTCCAGCTGGAATCGCGCGGCATGAAAGACCTGATGAAGCGGCTCAAGCCGAATACGTTCGAAGACATCATTGCCTTGGTCGCTTTGTTCCGGCCTGGTCCCCTTGGTTCCGGCATGGTGGATGACTTCATTGACCGCAAGCATGGCCGCAAAGCAGTCAGCTATCCGCATCCTGATCTGGAGCCGGTGCTGAAGAACACCTACGGGGTCATCCTGTACCAGGAACAGGTAATGCAGATTGCACAGGTGCTGGCCAATTACACGCTCGGTACCGCTGACATGTTGCGGCGTGCAATGGGCAAGAAAAAGCCGGAGGAGATGCAGAAGCAGCGTGCGATATTCCTGCAGGGTGCGGCTGATCGCAGCATCAATGCAGACCAGGCGTCGATGATCTTCGATCTGATGGAAAAGTTTGCCGACTACGGATTCAACAAGTCACATTCGGCCGCCTATGCGTTGGTGTCATACCAGACGGCATGGCTGAAGTGCTTCTATCCCGCGCATTTCATGGCTGCGGTGTTATCGGCCGATATGCAGCACACCGACAAAATTGTCACCATGGTCGAAGAAAGTCGTCGCATGGGGCTGAAAGTACTGCCACCGGACATCAACCAGGGCAGCTTTGCCTTCACTGTCAGCAAGGCCGGGGAGATTGTGTACGGGCTGGGTGCCATCAAGGGACTGGGTGAGGGGCCCATCCGTAACCTTATCGAGGTGCGTGCGCAATCCGGTGTATTCAGTGACTTGTTCGACT
The DNA here is from genome assembly GCA_903887045.1 of uncultured Gammaproteobacteria bacterium. Taxonomy (GTDB): domain Bacteria; phylum Pseudomonadota; class Gammaproteobacteria; order Pseudomonadales; family Pseudohongiellaceae; genus CAILUG01. The sequence goes on from CAISOD010000154.1 coordinate 4,312, forward strand.
TCTGCAAGCGGGTGGATCTGTCGCTGGCCAACAAGCGGGCGATCGAGGCACTTATCCGTGCCGGGGCCTGTGACAGTTTCGGTGCCGATCGCGCCACCTTGTTGGCAAGCCTGCCGGAAGCGGTACAGACCGCCGAACAGAACAGCCACATGCTGCAGAGCGGTGTGGGCGACCTGTTCGGCGACACCATCACGCCGGTTACTTCGGCCGATGTCTACGCCAATTTCCGCCACACCCGTGCATGGAGCGAGCAGCGCCGGCTGCAGGAAGAGAAGGACACGTTGGGTTTGTACCTGTCCGGACATCCGATTTCCGTCCATCTGCCCGAGTTGTCGCGTTTTGTGCGCAACCGCATCAGCAACCTGAAGGCCGAAAAGGGGCAGCAGCTGATTGCCGGTCTGGTGCACGATATCCGCCTGATCAAGAGCAAGAAGGGCGACACCATGGCAGTGGTGACGCTGGACGACCGCAGTGGCCGCATCGAAGTGACACTGTTCCCCGACAGCTGGACCCAGTTCCGTGAGCTGCTGAAGCCCGACAGCATCGTCGTTATTGAGGGTTCGGTGGCGCTGGACGATTACAACGGCGAGAGCAAACTGAAGGTCACCGTCCGCCGCGTGCTGCGGCTGGAAGAGGCCCGCCGCGACTATGCCCGCAGTGTGAGCCTTTCCTTGCAAGCCCATCATTTGCAGGTAGAATCCCTCGCCGTTCTGGAAACCCTGCTGGGTTCGTTCCGACTCGATCCGGCCACCCACGTCAAGCCGCCGCCGGCAGCAGCCCGTCAGGGGTCCATGCGCCAAGGAAGAGAAGGTCGGGGCCAGGCCGCTGAAGCCGAGACCCGTGAACCAGGTTGCAATGTGGTAGTGCATATCGAAAAAAGCGGGGCGGGTGGCGGATTCAAAGGCTCCCTGACGCTTGGTTCGAACTGGCGGGTACAGCCGGATGATGAGTTGCTGTCCAGCTTGCGCGAACGTTTCGGCAACGCCAGTGTGACGCTCAATTACCAATAGGCCAGGCCTAGCCATACCGTGTGAGAACACTTAACCCTCATTCTGAACCTGTTTATGAACCCTGATTACCTGGATTTCGAACAACCGATTGCCGAGCTCGAGGTCAAGATCAACGAGCTGCGGCTGGTCGGTTCCGACAACAAGCTAAACATCAACGAAGAGATCAACAAGCTGCAGGACAAAAGCCTGAGGCTGACAGAGAAGATCTTCAGTTCGCTGACCCCCTGGCAGATTTCCATGTTGGCCCGGCATCCGCTGCGGCCGTACACCGAGGACTACATCCGCTACGTATTCGACGACTTCGATGAGCTACATGGCGATCGTTACTTTGCAGATGATGCTGCCATCATTGGAGGCGTTGCGTACCTTGAAAAAACTCCCGTGATGATCATTGGTCACCAGAAAGGCCGTGGCACTACCGAGAAAGTGAAACGCAATTTCGGTATGCCGAAGCCGGAAGGCTATCGCAAAGCCCGCCGACTGATGCTGCTGGCCGAGCGCTACAATATGCCGGTGCTGACCTTCATCGATACCCCCGGCGCCTACCCCGGCGTGGATTCGGAAGCGCGTGGCATCAATGAATCGATTGCCGAAAACCTCGCGGTAATGTCCCGCCTTCGCACCCCCATCATTGCCACCGTTACCGGCGAAGGCAATTCCGGCGGTGCCATTGCGATCGGCGTTTGCGATCATCTCAATATGCTGCAGTACTCCACGTATTTCGTCATTTCGCCGGAAGGCTGTGCCACCATCCTGTGGAAGTCGTCTGAACACAAAGCAGCCGCTGCCGAGGCCATGGGCGTGACGTCGTCGCGCCTGGAAGAGCTCGGTATTGTCGACCAGACCATCCCGGAACCACTCGGTGGTGCCCATCGTGACATGAAGGGCATTGCCGATCGGCTCAAGACAGAGCTGCTGGGCCAGGTTGACCGCCTCAATCGCATGGATATGGACGAACTGCTGGAACGCCGCTACCGCCGTCTGATGAGCCATGGTGCCCAGCGCGCCCGCTGATCCATCTGCTCCCACCGGGCTGACCCCGGCCCGGTTACTGACTCTGTGTCCTGCGTTGGCGTCTGCCAGCGCCCTTTGTGTTGCATACAGCGGCGGCCTGGATTCCACTGTATTGCTGCACTTGCTGGTGCAGTTGCATAAGCAGGGCTTGCTTATGGCGCCGCTTCGCGCGGTGCATGTGCATCATGGGCTGCAGGCTGCCGCCGACGATTGGATGCGGCACTGCGAGTTGCAATGCGCAACCTGGCAGGTAGCGTTCGCCGCCTGTCATGTTGATGTGATCCTGCGAGCGGGCGATAGCCCGGAAGCCGCAGCCCGCGACGCCCGCTATGCTGCCTTTGCCGCCACGCTGCAAAGCGGTGAGTTCCTCGTGCAGGCGCATCACGCCAATGACCAGGCAGAAACCTTGCTGCTGCGCCTGCTGCGCGGCAGCGGCTTGAGTGGACTTGGCGGTATGCCGGAACAGCGATCATTGGCGCAAGGCAGCTTGCTGCGGCCGCTGCTCGGCGTCGATAGGCATGAGCTGCATGGCTATGCTCAGGCAAATGGGCTGGAGTGGATCGAAGACCCGTCCAACGCTGAGATCCGCTTCGATCGTAATTTTGTCCGCTCACAGGTGTTGCCCGTGTTGCAGCAGCGCTGGCCGTCGGCAATTGAGTCGTTGCAGCGTTCTGCCAGCTTGTTGGGAGAGGTTGGAGAATTGCTTGATCAACTGGCCGCTGAAGATCTGCGACGTGTTCAAGATGAAAAGTTTACCAACCGCTTGTCGACAGTGTTGTTGCAACCAATGGGTGCAGCGCGTCAACGCAACCTGCTGCGCTACTGGTTGACCACACAAGCGCCGGAACTGCAGGGCTCGGCTCCCGGTTATCACCTGTTGCAACGTTGTGCCCGAGAATTGCTGCAGCAGTCGGTGTTGGAACCGCGTCAACTCGAATGGGGAAAAGCGCCACATGCATTGCAACTGCATCGATACCGTGACGTGCTGTATCTGTTGCGTCCGTTACCGGCACCACCAGCTGCAAAGTCGTGGACACTGACCCAGCCGCTTGTATTGCCGTCACCACTGGGCACTCTGCACTGGCAAACACCAGAGTTGATCACAGGCGTGCCGCAGCAACTGGAGTTGCGGTTCCGCAACGGCAGCGAACTCATCGCCAAGGGCGATGGTCAACATCAGAGCCTGAAGAATTACTGGCAAGAGCGCGGCATTCCACCGTGGCTGCGTAACTGTGTACCGTTGCTTTATCATGGCGAAGAACTGGTGGCAATCGGGGAGGAAGTAATCGCTACGTCTTCACTCGGAATTGCGACGCAAAATATGCAGCCGCTGCACTGGCAACGCTCACTATTGCTTTGCGGTTGGTAGGGCCATCTGCTACTCTGATTTCCCATTATGTACCTTGCCAAGTCTGATGGGCTGTAAATGACGAATTACATTTTTATTACCGGTGGTGTTGTTTCTTCTCTTGGCAAAGGCATCACTTCCGCCTCCCTTGCAGCAATTCTCGAAGCTCGCGGCCTCAAGGTCACGATGCTCAAGCTGGACCCCTATATCAACGTCGATCCGGGCACGATGAGCCCCTTCCAGCACGGTGAGGTTTATGTCACCGAAGATGGTGGAGAGACCGATCTTGACCTCGGTCATTACGAGCGGTTCATCCGCACCACGATGTCGAAGCGCAACAACTTCACCGCTGGCCGGATATATGAAGAAGTGATCAAGAAAGAGCGTCGCGGTGACTACCTCGGCGCTACCATCCAGGTCATTCCGCACATCACCGACGAGATCAAGGCGCGAATTATCGAAGGCGCGGCGGGGGCCGATGTGGCCCTGGTCGAAATCGGTGGCACGGTAGGCGATATTGAATCGCAGCCGTTTCTCGAAGCCGTGCGCCAAATGAAGGTAGAGCTCGGTTCCAACCACGCCCTGTTTCTGCATCTGACATTGGTGCCATACATAGCCACCGCCGGCGAAACCAAGACCAAGCCAACGCAGCACTCGGTGCGCGACTTGCGCTCGATCGGTATCCAACCCGACATTCTCGTCTGTCGTTCTGATCATGAAATCCCGGAAGCTTCTCTGCGCAAGATTTCGCTGTTCACCAACGTTGAGGCGCACGCGGTAGTGAGTTTGCCGGATACCGCGACCATCTACTCGGCACCGCTGTTGTTGCACGCCACCGGTCTTGACGAAGTTATCGTCAAACGCTTCGGACTCCAGTGCAAACCGGCTGATCTCAGTGAATGGGAACGTGTAGTTGATGCTGTGCTGAAACCAGATCGCGAGGTGACAGTAGCGATGGTGGGCAAGTACATGGAACTGCTGGACGCCTACAAGTCACTGATCGAAGCAATGAAGCATGCCGGCATCCAGACCAGGACCCGCGTAAAACTCCGCTACATCGATTCATCGTCGATTGAAACCGATGGGTTCGGTGCACTCGAGGGCGTCGATGCGATAGTGGTGCCCGGCGGTTTCGGTGAGCGCGGCATCAACGGTATGATCCTGACCGCCGGCTATGCTCGCGAACACAAAATTCCCTACCTCGGCATCTGCCTGGGGCTGCACATTGCAGTGATCGAATTTGCCCGCAATGTGCTTGGTTTGAAGTTGGCACACAGCACCGAATTCGACAGCAAAACGCCAGACCCGGTTATCGCGCTGATCACTGAGTGGACCAATGCGTCCGGTGGGACCGAGTTGCGCAGCGAGACTTCAGACCTTGGCGGCACCATGCGCTTGGGCGGCCAACAGTGTCAGTTGCTGGATAATTCAGTGGCTAAAGACTGTTACCAGAAAGACGTGATAATGGAGCGTCATCGTCATCGCTATGAATTGAACA
>CAISOD010000155.1 GCA_903887045.1 uncultured Gammaproteobacteria bacterium
CAACACCCACCTGAATGCCAACAATGTTTACCTGCTCAACGGCGCGGTATTCATCGGCAATGACAACGCCAACTCTGCCACGCTGACGATCGATGCTGGCGTCAAGGTAATCAGCCCGGTTGGCCTGAACTTCCTGGTCATTCGTCGCGGCTCCAAGATCGAAGCTCTGGGCAGTGAAGCCGCTCCGATCATCTTCACCTACGACGGCGACGCGACAGCAACCGCAACGACCACTGGTCGCTGGGGCGGCATCATCATCAACGGCAAGGCGCCGGTGAACGGTTGTGCCGCAGGCACCGTCCTGTGTGAACTGGAAGGCGAAGGCTCTACCGGCAAGTACGGTGGCAACACGCCGACAGACAGCAGCGGCACCCTGAACTACGTGATCGTGAAATACCCAGGCCAGAACATCACTGAAACCAACGAGCTGAACGGCATCGCCTTCCAGGGCGTGGGCAGTGGCACAGCAGTCGACTACGTGCAGGTGCATGGCAGCTCGGACGACGGCGTGGAATTCTTCGGCGGCACAGTAAACGCGAAGCACCTGGTGCTGACACACAACGAAGACGATTCCTTCGACTGGACCTTCGGCTATCAGGGCAAGGTGCAGCACGCCGTGATCAAGCAGCGCACTGGTTTCGGCGACCGCGGTATCGAAGCTGACAACAACGAGTTTGCCCATGATTCACTGCCCCGCTCCAAGCCTACACTGGTAAACTTCACGCTGATCGGTCGTGGCGCAGGGGGTCGCGGCATGGAACTGCGTCGCGGCACTGGCGCGAACATCCACAACGCCGTTGTGACGAACTTTGCCAACTACTGCCTGGATGTGAACGACACGGCTACTTTCACAAACGCAGGTACCTCTGCGACGGCACTGACCGGCAACCTGACCATGACTGGCTCACGTTTCGACTGCACAATCCCGTTTGCTCTTTCAAGCACCGAGCCTTGGCTGCTGGCTGACTGGTTCGCTGGCCAGGCACGGAACGCGACAGGAACGGCTGACCTGACAGGCTTCGTCAACGGCCCGCTCATCAATGCCGTTACAGCCAGCACGTTCACTGACACCTTCTACGACAACGTCAGCCACATCGGCGCGGTCAAGGACCAGGCCAGTGACTGGACAGCCAAGTGGATCTTCCGCGACTGATTCTCACGCGCAAGTGACAGCTTGAGCAAAAGGGGCGCCATTGGCGCCCCTTTTCATTGGACCAGCAGGAACTTCTGTTCCATTTTTTTATGACTTATCCCCGCCGTTCACGATATTGAAATATTTCTGTCACGTTGCGGCACTACACTGAGCGCACTCGAAACAACCACCCTTTTTCTGGAATTCACATCATGATCAAGCGCGCTCTTCCTGCGGCCATCGCCATGGCCCTGAGCACTACGCCCGTCCTGGCCCAGGACCCCGCCGCTGCAGCAGCAACCACTCCGCAGATCGAAGAGATCTCCGTCATCGGCCGCTTTGTGCCCGATGAAAAGCGCAGCACCTCGGCGCTGTCCAGCGTGCTGACCAATGAAGAATTCTCACGCTCCGGCGACACCAACATTGCCGAAGGCCTCAAGCGCGTAGCGGGCCTCAGCCTGGTGGGCGGCAAATTCGTCTATGTGCGCGGCCTTGGTGAGCGTTACTCATCCGCTCTGCTGAACGGATCCAGCATCCCCAGCCCGGAGCCACTGAACCGTGTTGTACCGCTGGACC
>CAISOD010000156.1 GCA_903887045.1 uncultured Gammaproteobacteria bacterium
ACGCCACACGCCAACCTGCTGTTGACGCTGATGCAGCGCGCCGGCATCAAGGAAGAGAAGTTCGGCGACAGCACCGGCGCATTGATGGAAGTGTAAATCGTCATGCCCGAATTGACTGTCATGCCCGAATTGACTGTCATGCCCGAATTGCCTGTCAGGTCCGTATTGATCGTCATTCCCGCGCAGGCGGGAATCCAGTCAGGTTCAGCGGGATCCCCGCCGCCGCGGGGATGACGGGACATGAGTTCAAAGTGGTTCCAAAAAGTCTGGAGAACGCAATGAAAGTGAAAATGCTGACAGCGGCACTGTTGCTGGCAAGTATCAACATCGCAACAGCACAAACGCAGAACGTGGCGCTGCTGGTAAGCAATGGCAACAAGGCCGAAGCACTCAGCCAGATTGCCGCCGGTGCCGATGTGAATGTGCTGCGCTCCGACGGTTCCACCGCACTGCTCTACGCTGCCTACATGGGCGATGCAGAATTAGTGAAAGCCTTGCTCGACAAAGGTGCCAACCCGAACCTGCGCAATGAATACGGCGCCTTCCCCTTGTCGGAAGCCGTGCAGGCCGGCGCGCAGGAAGTCGTTGATCTGTTGCTGGCGCACAAAGCCGATCCCGATCTGGCCAACCTTGAAGGCGAAACCGCCTTGATGGTGGCTGCACGTGGCGGCAATCTTGCTGCGGCTACCGCCTTGTTGAAAGCAGGTGCCGATGTCAACGCCAGGGAACAATGGGGCGGTCAAAGCGCAGTCATGTGGGCTGCAGCCCAGAGTCAACCGGCCATGTTGCGGCTGTTGATCAAGAACGGCGCCGATATCAATGCCCAGGGTGCCATGCGCCTGTGGGATCGCCGCACGATGGACGAACCGCGTCCAAAGGACATGAACAAAGGCGGCTTCACCCCGCTGATCTACTCCGCCCGCCAGGGCTGCACCGAATGCATCAAGGTGCTGGCAGAAGCCGATGTTGATCTCAATGCCACCGATCCCGATCGTACCTCGGCGCTCAACCTGGCGCTGATCAACATGCATTTCGAAACGGCGATGGCACTGATTGAAGCCGGTGCCGACATCAACCAGTTCGACCTGTGGGGCCGCGCCCCGCTCTACAACGCCATCGACCTCAACACCTTGCCGGTCGGCGGCCGTCCCGACATTCCATCCGACGAAAAGCTCACCGGTTACGACGTGGCCAAAGAGTTGCTCGAACGCGGTGCCAATCCGAATATGCAGTTGAAACTGCGCCCACCCTACCGCAACGCCGTGTTCGACCGCGGTTCCGACAACGTGCTGGCGGAAGGCGCTACTCCGCTGATCCGCGCTGCCCGCGCTGCCGACAACAAGAGTGTTGAGCTGTTGCTTGAACATGGCGCGCTGGTGGATCTGCCCAACGCCCGCGGTCATACCCCGCTGTTGATCGTATCCGGCATTGATTGGCCGGCTGAGCCAACCCGTGGCCGCTACAAAACCGAAGATGCCAGTATCGAAACCATCAAGATCCTGCTGGCGCATGGCGCCGACATCAACGCCGTAAGCGGTGACCCAGCCAAACGTGCAGTGGTGCAAATTGATGGTCCCGAACGCGGTGCCGCACTGGAAGCAGCCAGCCGGGGCGCCAGACTGGTCGATGGCCAAACCGCGCTGCATGCCGCTTCCAAGGAAGGCTGGAACAAGATCGCCAAATTCCTGATCGACAGCGGCATCCGCCAGCAGGTGGTCGACTCCAGTGGCCGCACGCCATACGACCTCGCCATGGGCATCTACCCCGCCGCCTACAACGCGCCGCCAACAGAGCCGATTCTCGAAACGGCAGCGCTGTTGCGCGATGAGTGTCTGAAGCTGGATGGCTGCACGATTCCTGCGCCGGCGCCGGTGGAAGCCAAAGCGCAGTGAGGTTGGTACAGTTTCAAGCGGGGGGCCAATAGCAGTTCCGGTGACCGCTGCGAGCCGTCCCTGGGCGCTCGCGCTCCGGGCTCCATGCCCTCCGAGCGTCACCCTAACCGCTATTGGCCCCCGGCTCTCCAACATCATGGATGCGTCACCGCATGAACATCGTCGAAGTCAGCAACCTCCGCAAACGCTATCCCAAACCCGACAACAAAGGTGAGTTCTTCGAAGCTGTCGCCGGCATCTCGCTGACCATCGCACAGGGCGAAATCTTCGGCCTCCTTGGCCCCAACGGCGCCGGCAAGACCACCACGCTGGAAATGATCGAAGGGCTCACCGATCCCGACGATGGCAGCGTCATCGTGGCGGGAATTGATGTGCAGAAAGAGCCGTACAAGGTGAAGCAGCTGATTGGTGTGCAACTGCAGGCCAACGACTATCTCGACAAACTCTCCCTGACTGAACTGCTCGAACTCTTCACCGCACTCTATGGCCGCACCACGCCACCGGCCGATCTGCTGGGCAAGGTCAACCTCAACGACAAGGCCCAGGCAAGGCCGAACAAACTTTCGGGTGGCCAAAAGCAACGTTTCTCGATTGCCTGCGCACTCGTGAACGACCCGAAAGTACTTTTTCTCGATGAACCCACTACGGGTCTCGATCCGCAGGCCAAACGCAGCCTGTGGGAACTGGTGCGCAGCCTCAACAAAGCCGGCATGACGATAGTGCTGACCACCCACAACATGGAAGAAGCCGAATTCCTGTGTGACCGCCTCGCCATCATGGACCAAGGCAAGGTCATTGCGCAGGGCACGCCGGCACAACTGATCCAGCAATACGCACCTGATGTGCCGCCAGTGCCGCGCCACGGCAACCTCGAAGACGTGTTCCTCCATCTGACCGGCTCGGCGCTGCGGGAGTAAGACGATGATCGTTCAACTGACCAAGACCTTCCTGCGCATCTTCTTCCGCGACCGCCGCGCCATCATCTTCTCGCTGTTCTTCCCGCTGGTGTTCATGGCGATCTTCAGCTTCACCGGCAATCTCGGCCCCCAAACCGTCAGCATCGGCATCGCTGATAACGCCAACAACATCTTCTCCACCAGCTTCAAACAGGCGCTCACCGCCAACGATGTGTTCGAACTCAGCGAAGCCAGCGAAGCCGAGCTGCGCGCACAAGTCACCCAGGGCGATCTGCAACTGGCTCTGGTGATTCCCGCCGGCTTCAGTGACAACGGCACCCCCGCCGAACTGCCGGTGATTGTCGATGCCGCACAGGTTCGCCAGCTCGCGCTGATCATGCCGGTGCTGGAACAGGCGCTGGTCAACGCCGAACGAACGCTGCGCGGCAATGAACCGCTGTTCTCATTGAAGGTGGAAGATGTACAGGCGCGCGCGCAGGACTATCTGTCGTTCGTGGTGCCGGGTCTGCTGGCGATGAGTCTGATGTCGATCAGCATCGCCGGCAGCGGCTTCAACATTGTCGAGTACCGCCGCAAGGGCATCCTCAAGCGTTTGTTCGTCACGCCGATCCAACCGAAACATTTCATCGGCGGTCTTGTGCTGTCACGCACCATCATCTGCATTCTGCAGTTGTCGGTGGTGTTGCTGATCGGGGTGCTCGTGATGGGCATCAACATCGAGGGTTCGGCGCTATCGCTGCTGGTATTCATCCTGCTGGGCACTACGGTATTCCTCAGCATCGGCTTCTGTCTTGGCAGCATCGCCAGGACCCAGGAAACCATTCAAGCCATCGGCAACCTGGTGACGCTGCCGCAGATGCTGCTCTCCGGCATCTTCTACCCGATCGAGAGTCTGCCGGCAGTCGTCCAGCCTGTTGCCGAAGTTCTACCACTGAGTTTTGTCGCCACCGCGTTCCGCGAAGTCATCGTCAACGGAGCTGGTCTGATGGACTTGCTGCCGCAGTTACTGGGGCTGACGCTGTGGGGAGTTGTTACGCTGGTGCTGGCGATTCGTCTGTTTGTTTGGAAAGAGGTTGCGGCCTAGTTCTTGGCTCCAAAAGCACCATTTTTGTTTGGTGAGCGGCTGCAGGAGGCGGAGTACCTTGGGCCTGCTGCCTACCAGCAGACCTACTGCCCCCCAAGCCTCAC
>CAISOD010000157.1 GCA_903887045.1 uncultured Gammaproteobacteria bacterium
ACGGCAATTTCGACAAGGAAGACATCATGGTGCCCACCACTGCCGACCCGGGAATCTGCGGCATGTTTGACGGTTTCTTCGAACAGAAGGACGCCAACAAGGACGGCGTAGTGCCACCTGCCGAATTCCAGCGCGACATTGTAAGGCCCGATATCACTTACGCCGATCACATGACCCTGACGCTCGGTGGCAAGACCGTGCAGCTGCTGCATCCCGGCAAAAACCACGGCAACGACATGACAGTAGTGCTGTTCCCCGCCGAACGCGTGGTGTTTGCCACCGACATGATTGCCGATGCACTGGTGCGCAACGACATCCGCTCACTGCCGAGCGCGTGCGGGCCTTTTGATGGACAGCCGGTCAATGAGTGGATTGCGTCCTACAAGGCGATTGAAGCGCTCGACTTCGATACGTTTGCCGGTGGCCACGGTGATTTCTTCACCAAAGCCGATGTCGCACTGCCGCGCGAGTTTCTTGAGAACCTGCGCGATGCCGTCAGCAAAGCAATTGCCGACGGGCATACGCTGGAACAGATGAAACGGGAAATCACGCTCGAGCAATACAAGGAGTGGGCCTACTACGACAAGCTGCGCGAGAAAAATATCGAAGCGATGTACCAGAACCTGAGCTCGGTTCGCTGAACCTGGAATACCCACTCAAAAAAAACCCCTGCAGTGCAGGGGTTTTCATAATCGTTACAGTCGATTGTCCTGACAGTAGTGCTCCGGCGGGTCCTGACCATCAAGCCACTTGAGTGTCCAGCTGGCTTTCCATGGCCGGGTGTAGGTGCCGGGATCGTTGATGGTGATTTCGTAATTCAGAGTGTCGTAATCAGTGCGCGTCAGTTTCTCGGTGGCGTGCATCAGTTCGCTGTGCGGCAGGCCGCCGGGCAGCCAGAACTTCTCGTTGTAGGCTGACGATTCAATGACGAAGCTATCGCCTTCCCAGTGCGCGCTGTTGCGGCCGTAGTACAGCAGGTTGCTGGCATCGAGTTGGAAGTCTTCGCTGTCGAGCTCGCGGCCATCGGTGTAGATCAAGTGCCAGTCGTGGTTGCCATCGCCGGCGATCACGAACACACGATCGAGTGGTTTGTCTTCCAGCAGTTGCACGCCGAAAGGATTCAGCCATTTGCGTGGACCTGCCGGTGGACGGCATTCGACAAAGGTCGGATCGCTGCGCAGGAAGTTGTTCTGACGTGACTGGTACAACTTCAAGGCCCATTCCTGCAGCGGTGCCACCTTGGCAGCATCATTCACATTCGCAAGCTGGCCGTTCGCTGCCATGGTGACGTTGGCGCCGTCTTCCTGCAGCGTGTTGATGGTGGGCACCCAGTAACCGGAGCGGCCCGGCGCAGCGCCAAGACGCGGCAGATTGTCGGGCCAGCGTGGAGTGGCTTCGGCGCTGCGGGCGGCAATCGTGCTGAGCAGCGTCGGAAACTTCGCGGTAGTGAGCAGTGCTTCGCTGCTGCCTGTGCGTTTTACGTTGTCGCCCCACAACTGGCGGCTGCCGTCGCGTGCGAGTGAGCCTTCGATCTGCAGCGTTTCACCCGGCTTGATGGAGTCTTCGCTCCAGCCGTTGATCTCCAGCAGCTGCGGACTTTCCAGCTCTACGTACCACGGCAGCTCTTCGCCATTCTGTTCAATCAACATGAACAGATGCACGTGCGGGTTGGCCCAATCGACGCGGCTGACGCGACCCTGCAGGGTTTGCCGTTTGGCAGGATCGAATTTGGTGGTGACACCGTGATGGGCGAAAGCCAGCGTGGCACCAAGCAAGACACTGCAGGCAGCCAGCAAGCGGGGCAATGAACGCAAACGCAACGACATCGGACTTACTCCGGGATAAACGTAATCAAGGGAAAATGGGCTGACTGCGATCCATGCTTTGGTACTCGGTACCGGTCATCAGATCGTAGGCCATGTTGGCGTCCTGGCACACGAACTGGAAACTCTCGCCTTCGGTCCAGCTCATGTAGTAGCCGCTGCTCCACGGCTTGGTGTAGGCGCCGGGATCGTCGATTGTCACTTCATACTTGAGGCGCTGCTGCGACACACGGGTGAACTTTTCGACCAGATGCAGCTGGTTGGTGTGTGGCGAACCTTCGGCATCGAACCACATTTTTTCGTTGAAGCCGACACTGTCTACCACCAGCGTG